>JAKACN010000056.1 GCA_021821365.1 Pseudomonadota bacterium
TCAGGCTCAGGAGTTCTTCCGCCATCAATGTGCCCCTTGCAGTGCGGCGTCGGCGCTGCCCATGTAGGCCTCCAGCACCTGCGGGTTGGCCGACACCGTGGCGTAGTCGCCCTCGGCGATCACCTGGCCGCGCTGTAGCACGCTGATGGTGTCGGCGATGCTCGACACCACGTTCATGTTGTGTTCCACCATCAGGATGGTGCGGTTGGCCGACACCTTCTTGATGAGCTGCGTCACGCGTTCCACGTCCTCGTGGCCCATGCCCTGCGTGGGCTCGTCCAGCAGCATCAGTTCGGGCTCCATCGCGAGCGTGGTGGCGATTTCCAGCGCGCGCTTGCGGCCGTATGGGAGGTCGACCGTCATGGTGTCGGCAAACTTCTCGAGGTCCACCTGCGCGAGCAGGTCCATGGCGCGCTCATTCAGGCGCGACAGGGTGCGTTCGCTCCTCCAGAAATGGAAGGAGGTGCCGAGCGCGCGCTGCAGTCCGATTCGCACGTTTTCCAGCACGGAGAGGTGCGGGAACACGGCCGAGATCTGGAAGGAGCGGATCACGCCCTGGCGCGCGATCTGCGCCGGTTTGGCATGCGTGATGTCGCGCTTGTTGAACAGGATGCGGCCCGCCGTCGGCGTAAGAAACTTGGTGAGCAGATTGAAGCAAGTGGTCTTGCCCGCGCCGTTCGGACCGATCAGCGCGTGGATATGCCCGCGCGTGACCTGCAGGTTGACGTTGCTGACGGCGGTGAATCCCTTGAACTCCTTGATGAGGTCCTGCGTTTCCAGAATGAAGTCGGTCATCCATTCTCCTGTTGGCGTGTGTGTCCGTGTGCTTGGTCCGGACGGGAATGTCCGGCTCTCTTTTTTAAAGTGCGGAAGCCCGGGTGCAACAAGCGTGCCATCCCGATGCGCGTCGGCAATCTCCGCATGTGTTCGAGGAGGGTCTGCGGTGTGAGGATCGGAAAACGCTCGCAACCTCACGCCGCGTGTTTTTGGCATGAACACTCCTGATGGCGGCCACTGTCTTTTGCAAACACAGTCGGCCGGCCGCATGAACGGCAAAATGACGTCTTGCGAGGGAAGATGCGGGTTTGCGGGCGTGGAACAGAATTTGCTGACAGGCACCCGGAGCACCGGCTTCCCACGGAAAGCGTGCCGACACTGATGAGGAATGTGCGAAACCGATCCGCACCATTCCTTCGAACCAGCCACACTTGTTTGAAACAGGAAAACGGAGAAGACCTATGAAGCGCATCGTAAGCACGACCCTCACCGCTGTCGCGGCGGCCACCCTGTCAGCCCATGCCGCGGCGCAGATATCGGATGACGTCGTCAAGATCGGCGTGATCGTCGACAAGACCGGCGTGTACTCGGCGAACGGCGGCCCGGGTGCGGTGCGGGCGGTCGAAATGGCCGTCAAGGATTTCGGCGGCAAGGTCAACGGCAAGCCGATCGAAATCGTCAATGCGGACTATCAGAACAAGGTGGACATCGCCCTGTCGAAGGCACGCGAATGGATCGATCGCGACAAGGTCGACATGATCATCGAATCGACCGACTCCGCCGCGGCGATCGCCATGCAGAAGCTGGGCGCGGAAAAGAAGCGCGTGATGATTTTCGCCGGTTCGGCCAGCACCGCGCTGACCAACAAGGAATGCTCGCCGTACGGCATCCACTACGTCTATGACACCTATGCGCTGGCCACCGGCACCGGACGCGCGGTAATGCAGGAGGGCGGCAACACCTGGTTCTTCATCACCGCGGATTACGCGTTCGGCCATTCGCTGGAAAAGGACACCACCAAGGTGATCAACGATATGGGCGGCAAGGTGCTGGGCACGGTGCGCCATCCGCTGTCCGCCTCGGACTTCTCTTCCTTTCTGCTGCAGGCGCAGGCCTCGAAGGCAAAGGTGATCGGCCTCGCCAACGCCGGCAAGGACACGCAGAACTCGGTGCGCCAGGCGGCGGAATTCGGCCTGACCAGCGGCGGCCAGAAGCTGGCGACGCTGCTGGTGTTCGACACCGACATCAAGGGTCTCGGCCTGAATGCCGCGCAGGGGCTGCTGTTCACGACAGGCTATTACTGGGACTACGACGACGAGACGCGCAAGTGGTCCAAGCGCTTCTATGACATCCACAAGGCGATGCCGACCATGATCCAGGCCGGCGCATATTCCGCGACCATGCACTACCTGAAGGCGATCCAGGCTACCGGCACCGACAATGCGGATGCGGTGATCAAGAAGATGAAGGATACCCACATCAACGACTTCTTCGCCAAGGACGGCGTCATCCGCGCCGACGGCCGCATGATCCACGACATGTACCTGGCCGAAGCCAAGAAGCCGAGCGAGTCCAAGGGCGAATGGGACATCATGCGCATCAAGCGCGTGATCCCGCGCGACGAGGCTTTCCAGCCGCTGAGCGAGAGCAGCTGCCCGCTGGTGAAGAAATAATGTGAACGGGAGGCAGGGCCGTGGCGAACAGGCGCGCGGCCTTGTCTTCCATTAACGCCTTCAGCATGAAAGCCCCGAACCGACATGCCGACAAAGACTGACGAAGACCGCCGCGGTGCGCCCGGCGTGCTGCTGGTACTGAACGATGTCGTGAAAGACATGGAAGACGAATTCAATCGCTGGTACCAGGAACAGCATCTCGGCGACCGGCTTGGCATCGACGGCTTCCAGCGTGCGCGCCGCTATCGTTCGGTGGACGGGCAACCGAATTACATGGCGGTCTTCGATTGCCGCTCGATCGACGTGCTCGGCTCGTCCGCCTACCGGGGACGCCTCGCCAGCCCGACCGACTGGACGAAGAAGGTCATGCCGGGCTTTCGCAACATGCAGCGCTCGGCCTGCCGCGAGACCTGGTCGACCGGCGATGGCACCGGCGGCAGCGCCATCGTCGTGCAATGCAAGCCGGTGCAGGGCAGGGAGGCGGACGCGCGCCGCTTCATCGAGGAGAAGTTCGGACCGAATCTGATGCTCTCGAACTGCACGGTGCGCCTTTCCCTGTGGGAGGCGGACGCTGCGGTCACCGCCGTGCCGAGCCATGAAGCGCTGCTGCGCGGCGTGCAGGACAGCGTCGCCGACTGGGTGCTGTTCGTCGAATGCTACGACCTCGGCCAGATGGCGCTGGCGCTGCACACGCAGATCCTGACCGGCGAGGGCGCGAGGACCGGACTCCTGATCGGCTCATGGATGCGCTATCAGCTCATCTGCGAACGCCTGGCACAGCGTGCCGCGGCGTGACGGCGCGGCGACAGGAAAACCCATCAACCAGCAACACCATATACATCAACCAGACAAGGAAGACAGCATGAACAAGGAATTGTTTGACAAAGGCCTCAAGACCCGCCGCGAAGTGCTCGGCGCGGAATATGTCGACGCCTCCATCAAGAACGCCGACGAGTTCAACATGCCGATGCAGGAACTCGTGACGCAATACTGCTGGGGCGATGTCTGGAATCGCCCGGGGCTGGAACGCCGCACGCGCAGCTTCCTGAACCTCGCCATGATCACCGCTCTCAACCGCCCGCACGAGCTCAAGCTGCACGTGCGCGGCGCGATCAACAATGGCCTGACCAAGGACGAGATCAAGGAAGTCTTCCTGCAGGCCGCCATCTACTGCGGCGTTCCGGCGGCCATCGACAGCTTCCGCGTCGCCAGGGAAGTGTTCAAGGAAATGGGGATCTGATGAAGATCGGATTTATCGGACTGGGCATGATGGGTCAGCCGATGGCCCATCTGCTGGCGCAGGCAGGGCATGCGTTGGTCGTCAGCGACCTCGATGCGGAGACGGCAGCGCGCTTTGCTGCCGCGCATGCTGGCGCCATCGTTGCCGCCGAAGACAAGGACTTCGCTGATGCGGACATCGTGATCACCATGCTGCCGGATTCGAATGCCGTGGAAGCGGTGCTGCTCGGCAACGGCGGCAGGCCGGGGCTGGTCCCGCTGCTGAAGGCCGGCGCGACCGTGATCGACATGAGCTCCTCCGAACCGATGCGCTCGCGCACGCTGGCGCAGACGCTGCGCGACAAGGACCTGCAGTATCTCGATGCGCCGGTGTCCGGCGGCGTGAAGCGCGCGGTGAACGGCACCCTGGCGATCATGGTCGGCGGCGACGCCACAGTGCTGGCGCAATGCGAGCCCGTGCTGAAAACGGTCGGGCAGAGCGTGACGCACGTGGGTCCGCACGGTGCCGGCCATGCGATGAAGGCGCTGAACAACTACGTGTCGGCCGCCGGCCTCGTCGCTACCGTCGAAGCCTTGCAGGTCGGGCAGAAATTCGGCCTCGACCCCGAGGTGATGGTGTCCATCCTGAACAGCTCCACCGGCAAGAACAACACCACCGAGAACAAGGCGAGGCAATTCATGCTGTCGGGCGCCTACAACTCCGGATTTTCGCTTGCGCTGATGGCGAAGGACCTCGGCATTGCGATGGGGCTCGGCGAGTCGGTCGGCTTCGACATGCCCCTGGGCGACGAGGTATTGCAAATCTGGCGCGACGCCAACGAGGTGCTCGGCAAGGGCGCAGACCATACGGAGATGTATCGCTATTTCCAGAACAGGAAAGACTGAGGCGAAACATGGAAAGCACGACGCTGCCGACATACGAAGTCTATGCGCTGCGCTATGCGACGGTAGCTCGTCGCAGGCCGGAGAACTTCATGTTGGCCGACCTGCACGACGGCCCGATGCCAATGGACTATTTCGTCTGGCTGATCCGCGACGCGGGCCGGGCCTGGCTGGTTGACACCGGCTTCAACCAGGCCGCTGCCGACCAGCGCAAACGCAGCTTCCTGCGTTGTCCAATCAAGTCGCTGGCGGCGCTCGGCCTGCAGCCGGAGGACGTGAGCGATGTCATCATCACGCATCTGCACTACGACCATGCGGGCAATGTGAACCTGCTGCCGAAGGCGCGCATCCATCTGCAGGAGAAGGAGCTGCAGTATGCGACGGGCCGCTACATGACGCAGCCGCTGCTGCGCCATCCGTATGCGGTGGACGACGTGGTGGAAATCGTGCGCGGCGTGTACAAGGACCGCGTGCTGTTCTATGACGGCGACCGGGCTGTCGCCCCCGGCATCGAACTGATGCTGACGGGCGGCCATACCGCAGGGCTGCAGGCGGTGCGGGTACACACGGCGCGCGGCTGGGTGGTGCTGGCTTCGGATGCCGCGCACTTCTATGAAAATATCCATCGCGACTCGCCGTATCCGATCGTGTTCCATGTCGGCGACATGCTGGATGCGTATCGCCGGCTGTTGTCGCTGGCGTCGTCGCCGGACCACCTGGTCCCCGGCCACGATCCGCTGGTGCGGCAGCGCTATCCGGCGTTCGGCGATCCCGCGCAGGAAATCGTCTGCCTGCATGAACCGCCGCTGCGGCCGCTCGTGCTGTCGTAGCGGCTAGTGGTGACAACTGGCGGCGCGTCGGCGTGCGCGCTCGCCCCTCTTATCCATCCGAATCCGAATGCTTGCGCTCAAACTCTTCCTGGTGCCTGTGCTGCTCGCGCTCATCACGCTCGCGGGGCGGCGCTGGGGCCCGGCCATCGCCGGCTGGCTGGCCGGCTTCCCGGTCCTCGCCGGTCCCATCCTGCTCCTGATCGCGCTGGAGCAGGGCGCGCCCTTCGCGGTGTCCGCCGCCGGCGGTTCGCTCCTGTCGGTGCCGGCGATCCTGTGCTTTTGCCTTGGTTACGCCTGGGCCGCGATACGTTTGCCGTGGTGGCTCAGCCTACCGCTCGGGCTGGCGTGCTACGTCGCGACCGCCGCCGCGTTGATGGCGGCTGCGTTGCCGAATGCGGCCGTATTCGTGCTCACGCTCGTGGCGCTCGCACTTGCGCTCGTCCTGCCCGCCTTTCCAAGAAATGGGCGCTTCCACCCGGTGCGGCCGGCTTCACCCGCCGAGCTCCCGCTGCGCATGCTTGCCGCCGCGCTCCTCGTGCTCATGATCACCTTCTTTGCCTCGCATCTCGGCCCGCGCCTGAGCGGGCTGCTCTCCACGGTGCCGCTGCTGTCCTCGCTGCTGGCGGTCTTCACGCACGCCCTGTCCGGCCCCGGCGCGGCGATCGGCCTGCTGCGCGGCATGGTGATCGGCTTCTATGCCCTGTCCACCTTCGCCTTCGCGCTCGCCTTCACGCTACCCATATGGGGCACGGCCGGCGGTTTTCTCGCCGCACTCGCCTGCGCCATGCTGGTCCACCTGGCAACGCTCCTGCCGCGTTCGGCCGCGCTCAAGGAAGAGCAGAGCCTCGGTGCGGAGTGAAAGCCATCGCGCGGGCGCCGAAGTATTTCCACGGAAAACATTCGGCATCCCCCACCGAGGGCACGGAAGGTCTTTCGTGTCTTTCGTGCTTTTCGTGGACAGTTGAAGCGAGTCGTAGATAACCCGGAGCACTCCGGACAGGAAACGAATTGACTGTCCACGAAAAACACAAAACACACAAAAGAGAAGAAATCTCGCCAAGTCTTTTTTGTGCCTTTTGTGTCTTTTGTGGACACAAAAATTGTCCGTGGATGAGCAGATGAGCCGGCCTACGCCGCCATGCCCAGTTTCTTGTACAGGTAGGCGCGCGAGATGCCGAGTTCTTCGGCGACCTTTTTCTTGTTGCCGCCGTGCTTGAGCATGGCATCGCGGATCATCGCGTTTTCCATCTCTTCGATGGCGTCCTGGATCTTGCCGCTGACGGGGCGTGCGGCGGCAACTGGCGCCGGCTTTTCGACCAGGCCTTCCGGTATCGGGCGGAAATTCTGCAGTGTGATCTCCGGGCCGTCGCAGAAGATCGCGGCCTTCTCCACTTCATGCAGCAGCTGGCGAACATTGCCCGGCCAGGGCAGTTCCTTCAGGTAGTCGACCACGCGCCGGTCGACGCGCTTGGCCGAGGTGTGGTGTCGCTCCGCGAACGCGGCGAGGAAGCTTTGCACCAGGTCGGGAATGTCTTCCGGACGTTCGCGCAGGCTCGGCATGTGGATGGTCACGCCGCTGATGCGGTAGTACAGATCGAGGCGGAACTCGCTGTTGCTGATCATCTCCTGGAAATTGCGGTTGGTCGCGCAGATCAGGCGGAAATCGGAGTGGCGCGGACGGTCGCCGCCGACGCGCTCGAACATGCCGTCCTGCAGGACGCGCAGCAGCTTCACCTGGATCTCCGGCGGCATGTCGCCGATCTCGTCGAAGAACAGCGAACTCTGGTCGGCCTGTTCAAACTTTCCCTTGCGGCCCTTCTTTTCCGCGCCGGTGAAGGCGCCGGCCTCGTAGCCGAACAGTTCGCTCTCGACCAGGCCGCTCGGCAATGCCGCCGCATTGACGAACACCATCGGGTTTTCGTTGCGCGGGCTGAGCGCGTGGATCGCATGCGCGGCCAGCTCCTTGCCGGTGCCGCTTTCGCCGACGATCAGCACCGGCACCGACAGCGGTGCGACGCGCAGGATGTCGGCCTTCAGCTGGCGGATCGCATCGCTGTTGCCCACCATCTTGTCGAGGCCGTAGGAACGGCGCTTCAGGCCGGACAATTCATTGCGATAGAACTCGACTTCGGAACGCAGCTTGGCAACTTCGCCGCTCAGTTCGAGCACCGTTTCCGGGCCCTTGAACATCACGCGGCCGAGCGCGCCCAGCGTCTTGCCGTTTTCGACCAGCGGAATGCGGGCCACCACGCGGGTCACGCCGCCCATCTCCTGCAGCTTGCCGATCTCGGCCTTGCCGGTGCGCACCACTTCATGCAGGTTGGTGTTTTCGATCACCTCGGTGACGTGCTTGCCGACCGCTTCGCCGCGCTGGATGCCGAAGAATTTTTCGTGCACCGGGGGGATGAACTGGATGCGGGCCTGGTCGTCCACCACCACCATCGACTCGTAGGGATTGTTCAAAAAATAGTCGAACACCGCCTGCGCGAAATCCACGCGGGAAACGAATTCGAACAGCGTGGACCCGCCTTTCGCGGGCTGGATGAGGAAGGCCGTGGCGTCGCCGCTGGTGCGGTAGCTGGCGATGAGGTCCGGCTCGCCTTCCAGCGCGATCATGCCGCGGTCCGAGCCTTTATCCCTGAATCGCTGCAACAGGGCGTCGCGGATTGCCGGATCGCAAGCAAATCCGGTCTGGCAAATGATCTCGTGTTGCCGATTCAGCACCAGCATGCCGAATTCGGGCAGCTTTGCGTTCACTGCAGTCATGGTGTGTCTTTTGAAAAAACAGATTTCGCAGATTTCGTTTAATGCATTGTCTCTCAAAAAGACATTTTTTTCACAGCACGAGTTCAATGGCGGCAAGTCGGGAAAAGTCGCACGGCATCGAAACCCTCCCGTCCGCCAGAGGAAAATCTCCATACGGTGCTGTATTGCGCGGCATTGGCACGAGGGGCCGGCGGCGCCTTGAGGCAGCCTGAACGCGGATGGCATGGAGGTTGCTCTTGCCCATGGAGAATTCATTCCTGATCGCTTTCGCAAACATGCTTCCTGCCGATTCATTACCGCTCCCGCCATCCGACAACACCCTGCGCCTGCTCGACGGCATCCGCGTGCTCGACCTCACCACCTCGATCGCGGGTCCCTATGCGTCGCTGCTGCTGGCCGACCTCGGCGCGTCCGTGGTCAAGGTGGAGCGCCCCGGTCGCGGCGACGACTGCCGCGCGTGGGGGCCGCCCTTCCTCGACGGCGAATCGCTCTGGTTCCTCAGCGTCAATCGCAACAAGCAGAGCGTCACGCTCGACTATGCGCAGTCGGCCGGGCTGGAAGCATTGCACGCACTGGTCAAGGTAGCCGACGTCATCATCGTCAACCAGGTCGCGCGCAGCCAGAAGAAGCTCGGCATCGATCATGCCACGCTCAAGGCCATCAATCCGACGCTGATCCACGTCTCGATCACCGGCTTCGGCCTGTCCGGTGCAAGCGCCGACCAGCCCTGCTATGATCTGATCGCCGAGGGATACAGCGGCGTGATGGACATGACCGGCGAAGCGGACCAGGACCCGCAGAAGGTCGGCACGCCGGCCGCGGACCTGCTGTCCGGTGCGGATGCCGCGCTCGCTACCCTGGCCGCGCTGGTCGACCGCAACAGGACCGGTAACGGCCACGCAATCGACGTGGCAATGGTGGAGAGCATGACGCGCTTCATGACACCGCGCATCATCCCGTATCTTGGATCCGGCGAGCTGCTGCGTCGCAGCGGCGGAAAAGACAGCGTGATCGCCATTTACCAGACCTTCCATACCGCCGACGATCCGATCACACTGGGCCTCGGCAACGACAACATCTGGGCGCGCTTTTGCGAAGCCGTCGGCCGTCCTGACATGGCGAACGATCCGCGCTGCGCCGACAACATCGGACGCCGTGCGGCGCGCGAGGAAATCGTGCGCGAGATCCAGTCGATTCTCATCAAGGAGCCGCGCGCGCACTGGCTCGCGCTGTTTCGCCAGGCGCGCATCCCGGCCGGCCCCATCAACCGCATCGACCAGGTGGTGACCGACCCGACGCTCACCGAGCGCGGCCTGTTCTATGCCGCGCAGCGCGACGGATTCTCGGTGCCGCAAGTCGGCCTCGGCATCCGCTTCGACGACAACAGCCAGACCTTCCGCAAGGCCCCGCCGCGTCTGGGCGAAGACACCCGTGCAGTCTTCGCCTCGTGGCTGGATTGGGACGAAGTAAAAATTCAGCAACTCGGCTCCGCAGGCTTGCTCTGAGCCCTTCAACATCGCAAAGGAAACTTGTCATGACACACCAGTTCGAAACCATCCTGTACGCTGAAGACGGCCCGATCGGCACCATCACGCTGAACCGCCCGAACAACGGCAACATGTTCAACGAAACCATGTGCCACGAGATCCGCGACTGCATCAACGAGATCCGCCGCGAGACGCGCACGCGCGTCATCGTGATCACCGGCGCGGGCGACAAGTTCTTCTGCATCGGTGGCGAGAAGACCGGCATGGAAGACACCAACCTGTACCCCGGCGTGCTGCCGGTGCTCGACATGTACGAAGCGATCGACCGCCTGCAGAAGCCGGTGATCGCCTCGGTGAACGGCTTCGCGGTGGGTGGCGGCCATGTGCTGCAAGTGATGTGCGACATCACCATTGCCAAGGAAAGCGCGATCTTCCGCCAGGTCGGCCCGATGATGGGCAGCTTCGATGCCGGTTTCGGCACCTGGTACCTGGAAGACCTGGTCGGCAAGAAGAAGGCCAAGGAAATCTGGTTCCGCAATCCGAAGATCACCGCCGCCGAAGCGGAACGCATCGGTCTGATCAACAAGGTCGTCCCCGATGATCAGTTGGCCGCCGCCACCCGCGAGATGGCGCTGGAAATCGCCGACCGCGGTGCCTTCGCGCTGGCTGCGATCAAGAGCGCCTTCCTGGCGCGTCACGGCGGCGTGGCGGGGCTGTCGCGCGTCACGCACGACATGCTGCTGCGCTTGAATCTCAACACCGAGGAATCGAAAGAGCTGTCGAAGTCCTTCGCGGAGAAGCGCTCGCCGGACTCTTCGAAGTTCGGCCACTGACGAGGCACGGGCGAATGACTACGATTCTTACACTTCACGATCCGCAACAGGCCCGTGCCTATTACGCCTCCGGCGTGTGGCAGGACAAGACCCTGTATGGCCTGCTGCAGCAGCACGCCGCCGACCGGCCAGATGCCTTCGCACTGCGTGACAGCGTGCATCGCCTCACATGGAGCCAGGTGCTCGCCTGGGTCGATGCGGTGGCTGCGGATCTGGAAGACGCGGGATTGCGCAAGGGTTCGCGCGTATCGATCTGGCTGCCGAACCGCGTCGAAGCGCTGGTCGTATTTCTGTCCTGCTCGCGCAACGGCTACATCTGCAATCCGTCGCTGCACCAGAACTACACCGTGGCGGAAATTGTGCGCCTGCTGGAGCGCATCGACGCCGAGGCCTTCTTCGGGCAGAAGGGCTACGGCGCGGATGCCAACCGCCCGGGCGTGGCGGATCTGATCCGTGCCGTGCCGTCGCTGCGCCGCAGCTACTGGCTCGAACCGCGCAAGAGCCGTACCGATATGGCGTTTGGCGAGTTCCCTGCGTCGAACGGACGCAAGCCGGTGCAGGCGCCCGATGCCAATCCCGACAAGATCGTCTACCTCGCCTTTACCTCCGGCACCACCGGCCTGCCGAAGGCCGTCATGCACAGCGACAACACACTGCTCGCCAACGGACGTGCGATGGTGAAGGACTGGCACCACGACCGCAACACCATCCTGCTCACGCTCAGCCCCATCAGTCATCACATCGGCACGGTGGCGCTGGAGCAGATGCTGGCGGCCGGCTTCGAGCTCGCCGTGAATGATGTGCCACCGGGCCTGAAGCCAATCGACTGGATCCTGGAAACCGGCGCGACCTACGTGATGGGCGTGCCCACGCATGCGATGGACATCCTCGCCGAGATGAAACGGCGCGACATGGAAACGCTCGGCCGCGTCAGGGTGTTCTACATGGCCGGTGCGGCGATTCCGCGCGAGACCGCGCAAGGTTTCGTCAATCGCGGCATCCTGCCGCAGAACGTGTACGGCATGACCGAGAACGGCTCGCACCAGTACACGCTGCCGAGCGACAGCACCGACACCATCGTCGGCACCTGCGGCCGTGCCTGCGCCGCCTACGAAATCAAGTTGTGGAACCAGGAAAATCCCGACATTGAGGCGGCGCCCGGCGAGATCGGCGAAATCGGCGGACGCGGCGGCTGCCTGACGCTCGGCTACTTCAATAACCAGAGCGCGACCGAAAAATCCTTCAACCAGCACGGCTGGTTCATGAGCGGCGACCTTGGCATGCTCGACGCCAAGGGCTGCCTGATCATCATGGGCCGCAAGAAGGATCTGATCATTCGTGGCGGGCACAACATCCATCCGTCCACCATCGAGGATCTCGCGATCACGCATTCCGCCGTGCTCAAGGCGGCCGCCTTCCCGATCGCCGACGAGCGCCTCGGCGAAAAGGTCTGCCTCGCGGTCACCACCAACGGCGTGGATGCGCCCGGCGCGGAAGAAATGCTGCAGCACCTGCACGATGCCGGGCTGTCGAAGTTCGACATGCCGGAGTACTACATTCCGCTTGAGGAATTTCCGCTCACCGCCAGCGGCAAGATTCTCAAACGCGAGCTGGTGGAATGGGTCAAGCAGGGCCGCATCGCGCCGGCGGCGGTGCGCTTTGTCGCGCCCGAGAAGCAATCAACGAAAGACGCACACTGACCATGCCAATCACCTTAAGCTTCCGCGATGAATTCGCGGTCATGACCATCGACCGGCAGGAAGCGCTCAATGCCTTGAGCTTTTCGCTGATCGGAGACATCGACAAGATTTTCGACGAAGTCGAACAATCGGATGCGCGCGCATTGCTCATCACCGGCGCGGGACAGAAAGCGTTCTGTGCCGGCGCGGACATCAGCGAGCTGATGAACCGCGACCTCGAAGCGCAGAAGCGTGGCGCGGAATTCGGGCAGCGCGTTTTCGCGCGCCTCGACAACTTCCCGATTCCTTCGATTGCGATCATCAACGGCTACGCCTTCGGCGGCGGACTGGAACTGGCGCTGGCCTGCACCTTCCGCCTCGCCACCGCGAATGCCAAGGTCGGCCTGCCTGAAATCAAGCTCGGCCTGATCCCCGGCTATGGCGGCACGCAACGCCTGCCGCGCGCGGTGGGCGAAGCGCGCGCGATGGAAATGATCATGACAGGACGCACCGTTGCGGCCGAGGAAGCGCATCGCATCGGGCTGGTGAACCGGCTGGTCGAAGGCGATGCGATCGACGCCGGCATCGCCTTCGCGCGCGAATTCAGCGGCCATGGCATGGTTGCATTGCGCCTCGCGCGCGGTGCCGTGCAGCGCGCGCTGCAGACCTCGCTCGCCGAAGGGCTGAAGATCGAAGCCGACCTGTCCACCCTCGCTTACCAGACCAGGGATGCCAACGAAGGCATGGCCGCCTTCCTGGAAAAGCGCAAACCCCAGTTCAAGGATTGCTGACACCATGAGCATGCAAGGCACCATCATCGTCACCGGCGCCAGCCGCGGCATCGGCGCAGCCATCGCCATCGCGCTGGCCGAGCAGGGCTTCAACGTGGCCTGCCTGTCGCGCAAGGGCGAATTGCCGGCCGTGCCGGACGCCAGCGACGCCGCGAAGGCGCGCTGCACCGCATTCGCCTGCGACGTCACCAAGGGCGACAGCCTGCGCAACGCCTTCGAACAGGCGGCGCAGAAGGGGCCGATCATCGGCCTGGTCAACAATGCCGGCGTGCACCTGGAAGGACCGAGTGCCACGTTCTCCGTCGAAGACTTCGACACGGTGTTCTCCACCAACTCGACCTCGGTCTTCATGGCCTGCCAGCAGATCTATCCGCACCTCGTCGCGGCCGGCGGCGGACTGATCGTTAACATCGGCTCCTTCTTCGACAAGATGGGCGTCAAGCGCAACCTGGCATATTGCGCCTCGAAGGCGGCGGTGGGCGCGATGACCCGCTGCCTCGCAGTGGAATGGGCAGGCAAGGGTATTCGCGTCATCGACGTCGCTCCCGGCTACATCATGACCGACCTGAACAAGGAAGCGATGGCTGCAGGGCCGCTGCGCGAGTATCTCGACAAGCGCATTCCGGGACGCCAGCCGGGCACCTCGGCGGATGTGGCGAAGCTGGTGAAGGCGCTGTATGCCGCCGACATTCCCTTCCTGTCCGGCGAAACAATCTATATCGATGGTGCGCAGGGCATCGCGCATTAATCGCACCCAATAAAATGCTACTGCGCGACCCAATCTCGAATCTGCGATGCTCGTCGTACCTCACGTACGACTGCGCTTCTCGATTCGACCTTGGGCCGCTCGCTACGCATTTTCTTGAGCGCTACATTTTGAATAAGAGGCTGTTGTGAACATTTTTGAACGGCTCGACGCCGATATCCCGTTGAACGAGGATGAAAGACTCCTGCTCGACAGCGTGCGCACGCTGGCGCAGGACGAACTGATGCCGCGCGCGGAGCATTATGACAAGACTGGCGAATTCCCCTGGGAGAACGTCAAGGCCATCAACAACCTCGGGCTGAACGCGATGTTCATTCCCGAGCAGTACGGCGGCGCGCAGCTCACCTACACCGCCTACCTCGCCTGCGTGCGCGAGATCGCGAAGGCCTGCGCCTCGACCGGCATCATCTGGGCCACCAATTTTCATGCGATCAAGCCCGTGATCGATTTCGGTTCGGAAGAGCAGAAGTCACGCCTCTTGCCGCGCATCGCGGAAGGCGGCCTGGCGGCGCTCGCCATCACCGAACCGAACGCAGGCTCCGACGCCACCGGCATGCGCACGCGCTTCACGCCGGAGGGCGACGAGATCGTGATCAACGGCGGCAAGACCTTCATCACCAACGGCGACGTGGCCGACCTGTACGTCCTGTTCGGCAAATGGAGCGAGATCGACGATCCGAAGGCGGCCATCTCGGTGGTCGTACTGGAGAAAGGCACACCGGGCCTGTCCGTGGTGCGCACCGAAACCAAGATGGGCCATCGCGCTTCCAGCACCGCGACAATTTCCTTCGACAACTGCCGCGTGCCGCGCGCCAACCTGCTGTGCAATCCGGGCGACGGCCTGAAGATCCTGTTCTCGTCGCTCAACAAGTCGCGCCCCAGCGTGGCCGCGCATGCGCTCGGCATTGCGCGCGGCGCCTTCGAGGATGGCGTGGCCTACATCAACGAACGCAAGCAGTCGGGCCGCAAGATCATCGAATTCCAGGGAATCCAGTTCATGCTGGCCGACATGGCGACCGACCTTGCGCTGTGCGAATCGTGGCTGTGGCGACTGGCGAAGCTCGTGGATAACGGAGGCAGCGATTTCGGCATCGATGCATCGATGCTGAAGATGCGCGCGACCGACACCGCCATGCGCATCACGACCGACGTGGTGCAGCTGTTCGGCGGCTACGGTTATTGCAGCGATTTCCGCGTCGAGCGGCTGATGCGCGATGCCAAGATCACGCAGATCTGGGAAGGCACGAACCAGGTGCACCGCCAGCTGATCGGACGCAGCTTTTTGACCAAATGAGGATTCCGCAATGAGTGAGATCAAGACCATCGGCATCGCCGGCTGCGGCACCATGGGCGCCGGCATCGCCATCGTGTCCGCGCGCGCCGGCTTTCGCACGGTCGTGTACGACACCCGCCCCGAAGCGCTGGAGAATGCGCGCAAGCAGACGCGCGCCTTCCTCGACAAGTCGGTGCAGCGCGGCAAGCTGACGGCGGAGCAGGTCGAGACCGCCATGAACAATCTGGTCGCGACCACCAACCTGGCCGACATGAGCCAGTGCGATCTCGTGATCGACGCGGTGTTCGAAGACCTGCGCGTCAAGCACGACCTGTTCGGCAAGCTGAACGAAGTCTGCCCGCAGCACACCATCTTCGCCTCCAACACGTCGACGCTGTCGATCACCGAAATCGCCGCCGGCTCCGGCCGCGACGACCGTTTCGTCGGCATGCACTTCTGCCTGCCGGCGCAGCTGATGAAGCTGGTCGAGATGTCGCCCGGCCTGAACACTTCCGAGGAAACCTTCGCCAAGGCATGGGCCGCATGCGAAGCGCTGGGCCAGCGCCCGGTGAAGACCAAGGACAATCCCGGCTTCATCCTCAACTACTTCCTCGTGCCCTATAACAACGACGCGATCCGCCTGGTGGAAGCCGGCGTCGCCGCGCCGGCCGACATCGACCGCGCGATCAAGGAAGGCCTCGGCTATCCGATGGGCCCGCTCGAACTGCTCGACCTGATCGGCCTCGACACGCAACTGCTGCTGTGCGAAGCGCTGTACGGCATCACGCACGAGCCGCGCGCCGCCTGCCCGCCGCTGGTCAAGCGCATGATCGCCGCCGGCCACCTGGGCCGCAAATCCGGGCGCGGCTTCTACACCTATCAAGGCAACGCCATGTTCGGGAGCTGACATATGAACCATTCCATTATCGACACCGGCAACAGCCGCTCCTTCCCGGCATCGCATGCGCTGCTGGAGGGAAAATCAGCGGACGGCGACGTCGTCATCCTGATCGGCAAGCAAGCCGGCGACGCGCTGGCAAAAGTGCAGGGTGCGGACAAGAAGGCCGCCATCCTGGTGGAACTCGGCACGGAATGCCTCGGCGCGCACACCGGCGAAAGCCGCGGCAAGGAAGGCTCCAACGTGCTCGGCTTCAACCGCTTCCGCCTCGGAGATGACGATCCGTCCAACCTGGTCGAGCTGGTGCGCCAGGCGAATTCGTCGCAAGCAGCGATCGATGCCGCCAAGGCCGTGCTGGAAGGCGCGGGCCTGAAGGTGGCCGTGTGCTTCGACTTCGCCGGCCGCATCATCGACCGCCTGGTGCGCCCCTACTACAACGCTGCTCTGCGCCGTCTCGACGAAGGACTCGCCACCGCGGACGACATGGACCTCACGCTGCGCCTCGGTCTCGGTTATCCGGAAGGCCCGATCGCGCTGCTGGAGCGCACCGGTCTCGCGCATCACTTCGATGTGAGCAAAGACCTGTTCGACGCACTGGGCGAGCAGCCCTATGCGCCGGCACGCCGCGCTCGCGTCGCGAAGATGCGTGCAGAAAAGAAGGAAGGCTGAGATGATGCGTCCGCTTGAAGGCGTGCGCGTCCTCGACTTCAGCACGTTGCTGCCCGGGCCGCTCGCGACGCTGGTGCTGGCCGAGGCCGGCGCCGAAGTGATCAAGATCGAGCGCCCCGGCCGCGGCGACGAGATGCGCAGCTACGTGCCGAGGCTCGGCGACGACAGCATAAACTTCGCGATGCTCAATCGCGGCAAGCGCAGCATTGCCATCGACCTGAAAGAGAAGGGCGTGGTCGAGAAGCTGCGCGGACTGATCGAGAGCGCCGACGTCGTGGTCGAGCAGTTTCGCCCCGGCGTGATGGACCGCCTCGGCCTCGGCTATGAGGCGCTGTCGGCGATCAATCCGAAGATCATTTATTGCGCGATCACCGGCTACGGCCAGACCGGCCCGCGCGCCAGCGTTGCCGCGCACGACCTGAACTACGTCGCTGAATCCGGCATGCTCGGCCTGAGCGCCGGCGCCGACGGCGCACCCGTGCTGCCGCCCGCGCTGATCGCCGACATCGCCGGCGGCACCTATCCGGCGGTGGTCAACATCCTGCTGGCATTGCGCCAGCGCGACCGCACCGGCAAGGGCTGCAAGCTCGACATCGCGATGGCGGACAACCTGTTCACCTTCCTCTACTGGGCCATCGGCAACGGGCTGGCGGCGGGCGAGTGGCCGACGCCGGGCGGCGACCTCGTGACTGGCGGCACACCGCGCTACCAGATCTACCGCACGAAGGACAACAAGTTCCTCGCCGCCGCGCCGCTGGAAGACAAGTTCTGGGCCAACTTCATCGAAGCCATCGGTGCGCCGCAGGAACTGCTCGACGACAGCAAGTCGCCAGCCGCGGTGAAGGCGCGCATCCAGGAAATCATCGGCGCGCAGACGGCAGAGCACTGGGATGCGGTGTTCGACGGCAAGGACGTATGTTGCGCCGTCGTCGCCACCCTACAGGAAGCCATGGCGAATCCGCATTTCCGCGAACGCGGCGTGTTCTCGCGCGAACTCGTCAGCGGCGGCAAGCGCATCACCGCGCTGCCGGTGCCGGTGCAGGACGAGTTCCGCGGAAGCGACGTGTGCAGCGGCTATCCGGCACTCGGCGAAGCGAACAAGGACTTCGGCCTCGGCTGAGTTTGCGACGTTTTGGTTGTCCACGGAAAACACGGAAATGTTCTTGGGTTTTTTGTGCTTTTTGTGTTTTTTGTGGACCGTCTTGACGGGGCACCGTGAAGTTCTACCGCTGTTAATTTGTCCACGAAAAACACGAAAAACACGAAAGTTTTCTTGGGTTTTTCGTGTCTTTCGTGTTTTTCGTGGACCCCGATAATCAACCAAAAAAAACCCATGCGAGCAATTCTTGTCAGGGAACATGGCGCGCCGGAGACGCTGAAGATCGAAAAGGTTCCGACGCCTGTCTGCGGAGACAACGATGTGCTGATCGATGTGCATGCGATCGGCGTGAACTATCCGGATCTGCTGGTGATCGGCGGGCAGTACCAGATCCTGCCGCAACGGCCGTTCAGCCCGGGCAAGGATGCCGCCGGCGTGGTCGCTGCGGTGGGGCGCAATGTGAAGTCGTGCAAGCCCGGCGACCGCGTGGTGGCGCAGGTGGAATACGGCGCTTACGCCGAGCAACTGCCGGCGCACGCCGATAACTGCTTCGTGATGCCGGACAGCATGCCCTTCACGGATGCGGCGGCGATGGGGCTGGCCTACCAGACTGCGCATTTCGCGCTGGTCGAGCGCGGCCAGTACCTGAAGGGCGAAACCGTGCTGGTGACCGGCGCGGCGGGCGGCGTGGGACTGGCGGCGGTGCAGATCGCCAAGGGGCTGGGCGCGACCGTGCTCGCGGGCGTGCGCCATGCGGAACATGCGGCGCTCGCGAAGGAAAACGGCGCGGACCACATCATCGACCTTGCCGCCGACAACCTGCGTGACGCACTGCGCCGCCAGGTGCATGACGTAACCGGCGGACACGGCGCGGACGTGGTGCTCGATCCCGTGGGCGGCGATGTGTTCGATGCGGCTCTGCGTGCGCTGGCATGGCGCGGGCGCATGGTGGTGATCGGTTTCGCGGCGGGGCGCATCCCCACCATCAAGGCCAATTACCTGCTGGTGAAGAACATCCTCGTGTCCGGTCTGCAATGGAGCGATTACCGCGAGCGCACGCCCGAGTGGGTGCGCCGCGTGCAGGACGAACTGTTCGACCTGTACAGCGCCGGCAAGATCAAACCCAATGTCATGCGCGCCTTCCCGATGGAGCAATTCGCCGAGGCGCTCGCGCTGGTCAAGGCGGGCAAGGTGCAGGGCAAGGTGGTGCTGACCACGTCGCACGAAAAAACCTGAGAACCAATCATGACAAACGCACTACCATCTTCGAGCATCGTCGCCATCGTCGGCAGCGGCGCCATGGGCTCCGGCATCGCGCAGGTCGCGGCGGCATCCGGCCATCCGGTCAAGCTGTATGACACGCGGCCGGAAGCGGTCGAGAAGGCCATCGCCGGCATCCGCAAGACCTTCGCCATGCTCGCCGAAAAGGGCCGCATGAGTGCGGAAGCCGCCGAAGCAGCGGGGCAGCGCCTCGCGCCGGCCGCATCGCTGGCCGAACTGGCCGACGCCAGTCTCGTGGTCGAGGCCATCGTGGAAAACATCGAGGTCAAGCGCAGCCTGTTCGCCGACCTCGAAAACATCGTCGGCGACGACTGCATCCTCGCAACGAACACTTCCTCCATTTCCATCACCGCGCTCGCCGCGAAGCTGCGCGCGCCGGGCCGCTTCGCCGGCATGCACTTCTTCAACCCGGTGCCGCTCATGGCACTGGTGGAAGTCATCAGCGGACTCGCCACCGATGCCGACGTGGCGGAAACACTCTATGCCACTGCGGCCGCATGGGGCAAGAATCCGGTGTACGCGCGCTCCACGCCGGGCTTCATCGTCAATCGCGTGGCGCGTCCGTATTACGCGGAAGCGCTGCGCCTGCTGAATGAGCAGGCAGGCGAGCCGGCCACCATCGACGCCATCCTGCGCGAAGCGGGCGGCTTCCGGATGGGGCCGTTCGAGCTGATGGACCTGATCGGTCATGACGTCAATTTCGCCGTCACCCAGTCGGTGTTTCAGGCCTACTTCAACGACCCGCGCTTCACGCCCTCGCTGGTGCAGCAGGAACTGGTCAACGGCGGCTTCCTCGGCCGCAAGTCGGGGCGCGGCTTCTATCGTTATGGCGAAGGCGCCGTGCCGCCCGCGCCGCAGGCGGAAGACGCGATGGACAAGCCGCAGCAGGTCACCATCACGGGTTCGGGTTTCGTTGCCGAGGCGATCGCGGCGCGCGCAGCGGCGGCAGGCGTGGCGGTATCGCGCGCCCATGCTTCGCAGGAAGACGACGCATTGCTGGAATGCGGCGGCGCGGTGCTCTATCTCACCGACGGCCGCAGCGCGACGCAGCGCGCCGCCGACAACGGCACCGCGAACACCGTGCTGCTCGATCTCGCGCTCGATTTCACCAAGGCCACGCGGGCTGCACTCTGCTGCGCCGACCAGTGCGCGCCGCAGGCGTATCATGCCGTGGTCGGCCTGCTGCAGGCCTGCGGTTTCAAGGTATCGCGACTCGGCGACGTGCCCGGCATGGCCGTCATGCGCACGGTGGCGATGCTGGCCAACGAAGCGGCCGATGCGGTCAACCAGGGCGTGTGCGATGCGCAGGCCGCCGACACGGCGATGCTCAAGGGTGTGAATTACCCGCGCGGGCCGCTGGCCTGGGCCGATGCCATCGGCGTGCATTACCTGATGCGCGTGCTGGGCAATATTGGCAAGAGTTATGGCGAAGACCGCTATCGCATTTCGCCGTTGATCCAGCGCAAAGTGTGGAGCGGTGGCAGATTTCATGACGGTGCCTGAATCACCCGAATGGTGTTGTAGGGCGGGTTGGGCGCAGCGAAACCCGCCGCGCGCTGCACCGGCCGTCGATGGCGGGTTTCGCCTTGCTAAACCCACCCTACGCCGCTTGATCAACCTGTATCGATGGAACATCTGATTTATTCGACAAGAGAGAACACCATGACTGAAGCCTTCATTTGCGACGCCATCCGCACGCCGTTCGGCCGCTACGGCGGCAGCCTGGCGCAGGTGCGCGCCGACGACCTGGCCGCCATCCCGATCCGGGCGCTCATGGAGCGCAACCCCGGCGTGGACTGGGCGGCGCTGGACGATGTAGCCTACGGCTGCGCCAACCAGGCGGGCGAGGACAACCGCAACGTCGGCCGCATGGCCGCCCTGCTTGCCGGCCTGCCCGAGACGGTGTCGGCCAACACCATCAACCGGCTGTGCGGCTCCAGCCTCGATGCAGTGGGCAGCGCGGCGCGCGCCATCAAGTCCGGCGAGGTCGGGCTGATGATCGCCGGCGGCGTGGAGAGCATGACGCGCGCGCCCTTCGTCATGGGCAAGGCCGACAGCGCCTTTTCGCGCGCCGCGAAGATCGAGGACACCACCATCGGCTGGCGCTTCGTCAATCCGCTGATGAGGGCGAAATACGGCATCGACTCCATGCCGGAGACGGCGGAAAACGTCGCGCGCGAATTCGGCATCGCGCGCGCCGACCAGGATGCGTTGGCGCTGCGCAGCCAGCAGCGCTGGGCCACGGCGAATGCCGCCGGGTTCTTCCGCAACGAGATCGTGCCGGTCACCATCCAGCAGAAGAAGGGCGATCCGAAGATCTTCTCGGCCGACGAGCATCCGCGCCCCGACACCACGCTCGACGCACTGGCAAAACTCAAGGGCGTCGTCGCGCCCGACGGCAGCGTCACCGCCGGCAATGCCTCCGGCGTGAACGACGGTTCCTGCGCGCTCCTGCTCGCCTCGGAAGCGGCCGCGATTCGGCATGGGCTGAAGCCGCGCGCCCGCATCCTCGGCATGGCGACCGCCGGCGTTGCACCGCGCATCATGGGCTTCGGGCCGTCACCGGCATCGAAGAAGGTGCTGGCCCTGACCGGCCTGCGCATCGACCAGATGGACGTCATCGAGCTCAATGAAGCCTTCGCCGCGCAGGCGCTCGCCGTCACGCGTGACCTCGGCCTGCCGGACGATGCACCGCAGGTGAACCCGAACGGCGGTGCCATCGCCATCGGTCATCCGCTGGGTGCGTCCGGTGCGCGCCTGGCTGCCACCGCACTCAACCAGCTGGAGCAACTGCGCGGACGCTATGCGCTGTGCACCATGTGCATCGGCGTGGGGCAGGGCATTGCGCTGATCATCGAGCGAGTGTGAGTCCACGCCAACCCGTGAAGCGGCAGAATGCGCCCCGGCAGCCTCGGGCGGGGCGGCCGGCTGCGGGCTCCGGCGCAATTGCATGACGAACCCGCACAGCTGATCTGATCTGCGTCATCCCGCGGCACATCCGCACTGGCGCGGCGGAAAAGCGGTCTTACAATGCGGGAAGGGATACCGCACAAGGCGTCATGCACGATGCCGAAATTCATCTGGATTCTCCTGCCGCTACTGGCTTACGTCCTGTACCTTGCCTGGTCGGCAGGGCGCCGCCGCGCGCCGTCGCGCTTCACGCTCAACATCCAGACCAGCCTGCTTCTCATGGCCTATCTGCTCGCCACCGCCGGCCTGGGCGTGTTCTGGGTGGCCAACCAGCAGTTGCCGGTATTCGATGTGCATTACCTGTTCGGCTACGCGACGCTGCTGCTTGTCGCGGTGCACCTTGTCTTCAATCTTCCGCTCGTGCTGCGCTGGCTGCGGGGCGCGTCGTTCGTACCGGAAAGCGGCGAAGGGCGGTCGGGCGGCCTGGCGATCGGCAAGATGCTCACCCTGGCTGCCGCGCTGCTGGCCGCATTCTTCCTCGGCACGCGGCACGGCGCGAGCGACTTGTCGCTGCAATGGACGCAGGCCGCGCACGCCGGCACCGGTCCGACGGATGCGGTGGTCCGCTACCACGCATTTTCTTCCGACTCGCGCAGCAGCGTGGTCCGGCGTGCGCCGAGCGTCGACTGGGGCACGCCGCCGCCTGCGTTCAAGTCCTATCCCGATGCGCCCCGCATCGCACTCGCGCACGTATCCCTGGATGGCCGCGCGCTCGGCGATACGCTGCGCGCGCCTGCGCCGCGCATCCGGCGCCTGCGGCGGGATGAACTGGGCGAACTGCTTTATCTCGCCGCCGGCGTGACGGAGCGCCGCGGTGGCAATGCGCTGCGCTCGTCGCCCTCATCCGGCGCGCTGTTCCCCTCCGAACTCTATGTGGCGGCGCGCATGATCGACGGCCTGCCTGCCGGGCTGTACCACTACGACCCCGAACATCATCGCCTCGACGCACTGGGTGCCGCGCCCGATGCGTTCGGCGCGCCGGATGCGGAAGGCGCCGATGCCGTTGTGCTGCTTGGCGCAGTATTTCGCCGCACCGGCTACAAGTACCGCGACCGCGCCTATCGTTATGCCGTGGCGGATGCCGGGCACCTGCTGGAAAACCTGCGCGTGGCCGGACATGCGCTGGGCATGCAGGCGACGCCCCTCGCGCAATTCGACGAAGCGCTGGCCGCCAAGGCCATCGGTGTGGACGGCGTCGAGGAAGGCGTGCTCGCCGTCATGGATCTGCGCCGCGCGGCAAGCGATGCCCCGCCCGCGCCACGGCCGGCGCGCGAACGCTTCGTTCCTGCGACGGCACCCGAGAGCACAGCGATCGGCGTGACCGGCATGGCGCAGCGCGCCACCTCGCTGCGCCTCGTACCCGAGGAGGCGCCGTCCGATGCGGTCCCGCTGCCGGCGCCGCAAGCGGCAGCGCGCGATGCGCAGGACACCATCGTCCACCGGCGCAGCGTGCGGCGTTATGGCGCCGATCCGGTGCCGCTGACCGCCCTGTCGTCGATGCTGGCCGACATGGCGCTGCCGCCGCAACTGTCGGATGCGATTCGCATCCATCTTGTCGTCAATCGCGTTGCAGGGCTGCGGCCGGGCATCTATCGCTACCTTGCCGGACACCGGCTGGCGCGTGTGCGCGACGGTGATTTCGCCGCCGCCGCGCAATCGGCCGCCCTGTCGCAGGACGTGATCGGCAACGCGGCCGTGGTGCTGGTGCTGTCCGCCGACCGCGAACGGATGCTGGAGCAAGGCGCACGCGGCTACCGGCACGCCTATCTCGAAGCGGGCATGATGAGCGAACGCTGGCTGCTAAGCGCGGTCGCGCGCGGGCTGGCGGTCGGCGCCGGCGTGCTGCTGGTCACCGCCTGGTTCGTGCGACCGTCGTTCGTGGCGCCGCTGTGGATCATCGCCTTTGCGCTGCTGGGCGCCGGCATGCTGGGCGTGCTGGGCCTGATCGCGGGGCTGTGGGCCGAGAAGTTCGACCAGATGGCCGCCTTCCAGAACTTCATCATCATGCCCATGACC
>JAKACN010000308.1 GCA_021821365.1 Pseudomonadota bacterium
GTGAGGGCGAGTTATTTCGCTTCCCGCGTCGCCGCGCAATTTTTCGGGAACCCCGAAGGGGCAGCTCGCCGCGGTCGCCTTTCTTTGCTTACTTTCTTTGGCGAAGCAAAGAAAGTGAGTGGCTCGCCGGGGCCAGTCCCGGCCAGCCTCCAAGGAGAAACGACCGCAGCGATTCACCGGAGAGAAGAAGAAAGATCGCGAGCGACACCCTGTTTAACGTATCGTCACCGCATCCTTCCTGCCGTCGGCACGCGCCAGACTGGGCGGCGCTGCTTCGAACTTCTTCCACACGCGCCGCAGCTGCCGGCTCGAATGAAATCCCGCCCGCTCGGCCACGCGCTCCATATCGAGTTGCGACTGCGTGAGCAGGTCGCGCGCCAGCGCAATGCGGATGCGATGCAGGTACTCCACCACGCCGGTCCCCGTGTGTTCGCGAAACAGGCGCGTCAGGTGACGTTCGCTGGTGCAGGCAATCTCCGCGAGCTGCGCATTGCTCCAGTCGTTGGACGGATCGGCGACGATCGCATCCTGCACGCGGTGGATCGCCGGATGAAGGTGGTTGCGATAGGTGAGCCATGGCGAAAGTTGCGGATCGGTTCCGGCACGCCGCATGTAGATGACCATGTCGCGCGCGACCGACGCGCTGCACTGATAGCCCGCAAGCTGCGCGACGACATGCAGCATCAGGTCGATGCCGGCGGTTGCGCCGGCGCTGCTGTAGACCAGCCCGTCCTGGACGAAGATCCGGTTCTCCAGCACGTGCGCGCGCGGCGCCAACTCCCGCAAGCGCTGGCAGTGCGCATGGTGGGTGGTGCATTGCCGGCCGTCGAGCAGGCCGGCGTAGCCCGCCAGTTGCGCACCGGTGCAGATGCACAGCACCCGATGGCCCGGCCCGATCTTTTTCCGCAACCAGCGCACAGTCTGCTGCGCGGCATCGCTGCTGAAATCGTCGTCGCTGCCGACGCAGGCAACGATCACCACCATGGCATTCGCCGGGAGCACATCCGGCAAGGGACTGAAGCCGGTCAGCGCCAGTCCGATCGACGTATCGATGCGCGATGCGGCACTGACGAAATGCACCCGGAACGCGGGCGTGCCGCCTTCCTTCTCCGCGAAGCGGTTCGCGTAGCGCAGGATTTCCGCCGGGCCGACGAGGTCCGTTGCGAACGTGCCGTCACGCAGCACGAAATAGACGGGAACCGTCCCGGCGGATGTGTTGATCTGCCCCATGCTCGCTCCATGCATATTCCATCTGTTTTGCGGTCGCCCGCGCCAGTTGCCGGCCAGCCAGCCGTTCGACCAGGTGCAGGCTCATGTCGATGCCGGCAGAAATACCGGCCGACGTCACTACTTTACCGCAATCCACCCACGGCGCATCGCGCTGCACATGCACCGACGGATAGCGCCGCTGCAAGTCATCGATATCCTCCCAGTGCGTGGTGGCGGGCAAGCCGTCCAGCAGGCCGGCCTCGGCGAGCAGGAACGCGCCGGTGCAGATCGATGCGGCAATCGCCGCAGCATGCGCCTGATTGCGCACCCACGCAGCCAGCTCCCTGTTACCGAGCACGCCGGAGATATCGCCGCCCGGCACGATCAGCACGTCGATGTCCGGTGACGGAAGCAGCACGCAGTCCGGCAGGATTTTCATGCCGCCCCGGGCATGCACCGGCCGCATCTCGGGCGCGACCAGGAAGCAGCGGAACAGCGACGTCGCATTGCACATGCGCGCCTGCACGCGCGACGCGGTAGAAAACACTTCAAAAGGACCGGCGAAGTCGAGGACCTCGACCTCGTCAAAAACCAGTATGCCTATGCTCAGCATGATTCGCCTCTCGTGTTGATGCCTTGTTACCTGCATCGTAGGAGACGAACGCCGGTTTCAACAGGCGTGCCGAGGACAAGAAGCGGACAGAAACGGACATGCCGCGGCGGGCTGCCAGCAGATCGTTTGGATGCATTTACGGAGGCGCATTGCCATAGCGCCGAGAGCGTCATTGATGTCCACGGAAATCACGAAAAACACGGAAATCAAGAATATTTCTGTGTTTTTCGTGTTTACCGTGGACAGCTGTTTTTTTGCTCTGCGGATATTTAATCCTTGTTGACGAGCCGATCCACATGCACCTGCGCAACGCCGGCGCGCACCAGTTGTGCGACCGTCCAGTGCGCCAGCTCGGAGGAGGATTTGTGCAGATAGCGTTCGTTGGCCACCTGGAAAAGACGGATGCCGGACAGCAGCGCTTCGAGTTCGGACAGCGGAATGCTCTGCTTTTCCAGCAGCAGGAATTTGAGCAGTACCTTGACCGCGTTCTGTGCGTTGCGCACCGGATCGCCCACGAAATAATCGAGCCGCGAAAAAGCCGTTTCCAGCGCCTTGTTCACATCGGCAAAGGGCGCGCCATGACCGGGGATGACGAGCTTCACATCGAGCGACGCGATCAGCTTGAGCGTGTCGCGCACCTCGGCGAATCCGGATTCGCCTTCGAGTTCGGGGAACACTACGCCGAAGCCGTTTTCCCACAGGGCGTCGGCGGAGATCAGAATGCGCTCGTCGGGGCAGTAGAGAATCAGTGAATGCGGATCATGGCCGGGCGCAGCCAGCGCCTGCCAGGTCATGTCGCCGAGCGTCAGGATGTCGCCGGAGGCGATGGTATCGTCGAAGCCGAAGCGCTCGCATTGCTGGCCGGTCGCCCTGTAGCTCAGCGCGTCCTCGTTCCACGCGCGCACCTTGTCCGCTTCGGAGGCGGGGATCGCGGTACGGCAGGCATAGGCGCGCTGCAAGGTCGCGTTGCCGCCGCAGTGATCGGAATGCAGATGGGTATTGACCAGCAGGTCGAGCTTCCGTTCCTGCAGTGCATTGCGCACCAGCGCAAGCGTCTGCGGTGCGTGCGTGACGTAGCCGCTGTCGACCAGCGCGGTCTCTTCGCGCCCAATGAAAAGAATGTTGTTCGACGACAGCCATCCGCGCTCGAACACGCGCATGCTTGCAGGCAGTTTCATTTCTTCATCTGGTAGGCCAGGGAAATCTTCGCGAATTCGACCAGCACCGCCTGCGAGCCGCCGTTGAAGGTGGTGAAGGCATTCCCGGTGCGCACCACGAGGCGCGGCGGGAAGATCCAGCTCAGGAAGGGAATACCGATCATCTTGGCACTGCGAATGTCGCGCCATTCGACCTGGCGGTTGTACATCCAGGTCTGCGTGATGCCCTTCTCGTCGACCGTCACGGTCGACCGCAGGAACCAGTAGTAACTGATGACGAGCATGACCGCCGCGCCGAGCAAGAGCGCCTTCACGCCAATGCCGTATTGCAGCAGCGGGAAACGCATGACGATATTCCAGCCGTAAGCGGCGAGGAACGCCGTCACGACCGTTGCCAGCAGCTTGAAGAACGGGTTGTAGGCGGGGCCGGTGACGGTACGCTCCGGCTTGTAGAATTCGAATTTCATGGATCTATGTGTTTCGTTGAATGCCTTGCGGCAGGGTTTGCGCGCGCGTGAACAATTCCGAGGTGAAGAACGGATCGCCGCGCAGCCAGGCGATCAGCATGTCGGTTGCATCCAGTCCCCAGAAGCAGCGATTATCCACGACAGCGGTCGGTACGCCAAACACGCCGGCGGCAATGGCTTCCTCGCCATTGATGCGCAATTGCTGTTTCACTTCCGGGGTGTTGAGCATCTCGGGCGTCGCATGCAGTTCCTGCAGCAGGGCCTGCCAGTGCGCTTCCTCGGTCGGCAGCTTTCCTTCGCGCCAGACATGGCGAAACAAGCGATGCACGACATCCGGCGTGCTGCCGAGCGCGATGCACAGGCGCAGCAGCGGCAGGGGGTTGAACGGATGATGCGCCGGCATCGTCATCGGAATGCCATGCCTGTGCGCGAGCCAGGCGCAATGCTCGTAGGTCCAGGTGCGTTTTGGCTGAATCTCGGCCGGGCCCTTGTTGTCCCAGTGCTGCAGCAGGCCGGCGAACAGGACGGGCTTGAAACGGATCTGCACGTCCGCAGGCAACGTATGCAGCAATTCGCTCTGCATGTAAGAGAAGGGGGAAATGAAGTCGAAATACCAGTCAAGTTGCCTCATAGCGGCGCTCCGTTCACTCCTTCCCCCTTGCAGGGGGAAGGCTGGGATGGGGGTAGAGAGGCTGAGCCACCACATCAAGACGGCTCAACCTTTCTACCCCCACCCTAGCCCTCCCCCTGCAAGGAGGAGGGAACTCATCCATTATTTTGCAGGGAGCGGCGTGCGCTATGCGCACGATTCCGGTTCATGACGACGTACACGTAATCGTGCGCATGGCGCGCGCCACCATATTGTCAAAACACCGCTTCCTGCCGCCTTCTGATTTCCACCCACACCGCGCGCTTCATCTCCTCGGTCGCCGTGCTCCACATGGCAATCTCGTCGATGGTGCGAAAGCATCCTTCGCACAGGCCGGTCTGCGGATGCATCCGGCATACGCTAATGCAGGGGGACGGTGCCTTGCCGGTGTCGGTGGCCGGGTCGAAATCGATCATGCTTCCGCGCACGCCTTTGCCTTTTTCTCCGCCAGCCTGGCGTTGAATTTCTCCGGCGCGATGATCATGCGCTCATGCTCGCCTTCGGTGATCTTGTCCATGCCGTCCCACGCTTCCACGCGAAACCTGACGCGGCGCCCCTCGACTGCGACAACCTTGCCGCGGATCCTCAGGGTCATGCCAGGCGGCGTGGCGGCGAGATGGGAGAAATTGACATGCACGCCGACGCTCTGCTCGCGCGGCCAGTCGACGTAAGGCATGATGCCGTTCACGCAGGCCAGCTCCATCATGCCGACCATGTAGCCGGTGGCGAGCACGTCCGGCATGTCGAGGCAGAATGGCGTGTCATGGTAGAGGCGCGGCACGGTCGAACGCTCCGGCACGACGTAGGTCCATTCGAATTCGATGCCTGGTTTCAGCTCCGGGCTCATCTTGTCTCCTCGATGCGTGTTGTAGTTTTCAGTTTTTCAATGCCACGTCGGCCAGCGGCGCACCGGTCATCTGCAGCAGCTGCCGCG
>JAKACN010000309.1 GCA_021821365.1 Pseudomonadota bacterium
CCGGCCCCGCTGTTGCGCAAACAGGCCCTTGTCTGGGCGCGGCCCATGCGTACCGCGTTGGATCACGGGAGATCAGGAAAATCGCAGTGGGCAACATATTAACGGTTTTCCGGGATCTGCGATTCATTATCTGGATGGCCGGCGTTCGTTTGCAATGCCGGCGGCATGGCGCAACGGCAGTGCCGCCAGCAGTCATGGCATCCGGAAAAAGAAAAGCGGTGGTTCCGTCAGGAACCACCGCCTGTGTCTGCTGGTGCCCATGGGCAGGATTGAACTGCCGACCTCTCCCTTACCAAGGGAGTGCTCTGCCACTGAGCTACATGGGCGAACCGTTGATGCCGCGAGGGCGGCTTCAACAAACAAAAAGCCCGGCCAAATGAACCGGGCTTTCTGCCTGAATTTGCTGGTAGGCCGTGTAGGGCTCGAACCTACGACCAACGGATTAAGAGTCCGCTGCTCTACCAACTGAGCTAACGACCCAACGAGAATGCGATTATACCCATTGCCCGGGCATCGGTCTACTGCCTGCGGCAAAAATCTTTCCGTGCGGCTTCTTCAAGTCAGCGCCGCCGTGACCTTCAGGACTTCATCCGCCGTGGTCGCGCCTTCCTTGATTTTCAGCGCACCGGCGATCCGCAAGGGTTTCATGCCATCCTTCACGCTCTGCTGCATCAGGGCATGGATGTCGGTTTCCTGCTTGATCAGCCGGGTAAAGGGCTGTGTCACCGTGAGCAATTCGTACAGGCCGGTGCGGCCGCGGTAGCCAGTCTGGCGGCATTCGGGACAGCCGACCGGACGGTAGATCGTGGCGGGCTTGGGCAGCTTCCAGCCATCGGTAAGGCCTGCCCAGACATCGTCGGACAGTTCGCCGTCCGGCGTCTTGCATTCCGGGCACAAGGTGCGCACCAGGCGCTGCGCCATGATGCCGATCAGGGTGGCCTCCAGCAGGTAGTAGGGCACGCCGAGTTCCAGCAGGCGCATCACTGCGGAGGGTGCGTCGTTGGTGTGCAGGGTAGACAGCACCAGGTGGCCGGTCAGTGCGGCCTGAATGGCCATCTCGGCGGTTTCCAGGTCGCGGATTTCGCCGACCATGATGATGTCCGGGTCCTGCCGCATCAGCGCGCGCACGCCGTCCGCGAAGGACAGGTCGATGCCGTGCTGGACCTGCATCTGGTTGAAGGAGCCTTCCACCATTTCGATCGGGTCTTCCACCGTGCAGACGTTGACCTCCGAGGTCGCCAGCGCCTTCAAGGTGGTGTAGAGCGTGGTGGTCTTGCCGGAACCGGTCGGGCCGGTGACGAGGATGATGCCGTGCGGGCGCGCGGTCAGCGCATCCCAGCGTTGCGCATCGTCCGGTGGAAAGCCGAGCTCCGGCAGGGTCTTGACCACGACCTCCGGGTCGAAGATGCGCATCACCAGCTTTTCGCCGAAGGCGGTCGGCATGGTGGACAGGCGCAGTTCGATTTCCTGTCCGCCGGACGTGCGCGTCTTGATGCGACCGTCCTGCGGGCGGCGTTTCTCGATCACGTCCATGCGTCCAAGCAGCTTGATGCGCGCCGTCATTGCGATCATGACCGCGGCCGGCACCTGGTAGACCTGGTGCAGCACGCCGTCGATGCGAAAACGGATTGCGCCAAGATCGCGCTTGGGTTCGAGGTGGATGTCCGATGCGCGCTGCTCGAAGGCGTATTGCCACAACCAGTCGACGATGTTGACGATGTGCTGGTCGTTGGCATCGAGCTGCTTGTCGCTCTTGCCGAGTTCGACCAGCTGCTCGAAATTGTTACGCAATGCGAGGTCATGCGTGTTCGACTTGTTCGCGCCCTTGATCGATTTCGCAAGCGTGAAGAATTGCGCGGTGTACTGGGCGATGTCGAGCGGGTTCGCAATGACCAGCTTGACGTTGCGCCGCGTGATCTTCGCGATTTCCGCTTCCCATTCCGCGACGAAGGGCTCGGCGGTGGCGATCACGACCTCGGTCGGCGTCATTTCCACCGGCAGAATGTTGAAACGCGCCGCATAGTTGGCCGACATGACGTCCGCCACCTTGGCGAAATCGATCTTCAGCGGGTCGATGCGGAAGAAGGGCAGCCTGACCTTGCCCGCCATCCATTCGCTCAGCCAGTCGAGCGTGAGCAGCTTGTGCGGCGGCAGCGCCGATTGCAGCTTGCATTGCGCGACCGCGCTCAGAGGATGCGTCGCAATCGAGGCATTGCGCAGTAGCGCCTGAGCCTGGTTGTACGCCGTCTTGGCGGTTGCCTTGTCGACAATGCCGTCCGCCAGCAGCCAGCTGAACACCTGGTGCAGGTCGAGCGCCTTGGGCGCGGCCTTGTGCCTGGGGGAGTCCTGCTGCTCGAGTCTGGCATTCATGGCGGTGGCCTTGGGAAATGTTTTCCTATCGTACCAATTGCCAGGCCTTAAGGCCATTGACCCAGGACTTTGTCGGCAGGCGTGTTGCATCGGTGATTTCGGCGGCGCGTTCATAGAGTGCCGGGAAATCCAGTTCGGGCGCCGTCTTGAACCCGATGGCGACGACATTGCCTTCATGGACCGGCGGCAGGCACATCACCTGGTCGAAGGCATAACGCATTGCCTTCAGGTTCTTGCCGTAGCTCGGATGGTCGCCGAACAGGTTGACGGTCATGATACCGTTCGGCGTCAGGCAGGCTTCGCAGGCCTTGTAGAACTCCGGCGTATCGAGCACCGGCCCCTTCACCGTGGCGTCGTACAGGTCGGCCTGGATGACGTCGATCTTGCCGTGGTTGGCGTCGTCCAGCACGAAGTCCATCGCATCCATTTCGCGGATGCTCAGGCGTTCATCTGCGAAAGGCAGGCGGAACATGGTATGGCAGGTCAACACCACGGCGGGATTGATCTCAACGGCGGTGACCAGCGATTCCGGGAAGTGCTTGTAGCAGAACTTGGTCAGCGCGCCGGTGCCGAGGCCGAGCTGCACGATGTGCTGCGGCGCGCGGTTGAACAGCATCCAGGCCATCATTTGCTGCGCATACTCCAGCTCGATCCAGTTCGGCTTGCGCACGCGCATGGCGCCCTGGACCCACTCGTTGCCGAAGTGCAGGAATACGACGCCGTTTTCCTCGGAGATGGTAATCGGCGCGAACCGGGGCTTGCGTGGCGCCTTGGGAGCGGCGGTGGAGGCGGCGCGCGGGCCGGATTTGCGATTGGCTTGCGCCTCGACGGAATTGCGTTTGATCAGCATGGATTGCCTGTGACTACAAGTTTCCGACATTCTACAGAATGATGTCCCTCCAGAGCGCTAGTTTCTGCTCGAAGGAAAGCTGTGCGTTGGCCGGCGAGGATGATGGGAGTACGCGGGTTTCAAACCCGGCGGCCGCGAACTGCGGCTCGAAACGACCCGAAGTCTTGCCATTGAAGCACACCCTCGCCAGCGCCGGGCATTGTCGTTTCAGCATGGCGAAGTCGTTGGCCTGCGCGCAGCGGATCGCGGCATCGAGACTGCCTTCACGCTCGCAGGCGGCGAGCACGTCCCACAGGCCGATGCGGTGTGCGAGGAGCCGTTGCAAACGTTGCGCATAGTGCATGTCGGCGAGTGGCTCGTCAAGGATGGTGGACAGCAGCCGCCAGAACTGATTGCGCGGGTGCGCGTAATACTGCTGCGCTGCCAGCGATGCCTCGCCGGGAAAGCTGCCGAGAATCAGGATGCGGGTGGAATGATCGAGCACCGGCGGAAAACCGGCGAGCAGGGTGGGCGATGCGGTCATGCCCGCATTCTAACGGCTATGCTCCGGCTTCAAGGCATTCCACGCCGCGTCCGCAAAGATCTCCCGGAAAGCCTTGATGTCCGTCTTCGCCCGCCCGGACAGCCACAGGCGCGCATAGTCGTGCGCCGGTCCGGTGATGATCGACGCGTAGCATTCCAGCGGCAGTTTCTTCAGCGCGCCGCTGTCGATGTGCGGCCGGAACCACTGGACCAGGTCGGACATGTGGCTGCGCGTGCGATCTCCCAGCTCGTTCGCCAGAGCGCTCTTGGCCAGCACTCCGCGGTTGTGCAGCACAAAGCGCGCCTTGTCGGGATGGGCCGATACCCAATCGATATAGGCGCGGGCGATCGCCTTCACGCCTTCTTCCACGGTTTTCGCTGACGCCAGCAACGCCTTCTGAACCTCGTGATGCTCGGCCAGCGCATCCACATACAGCGCGGCGGCGATGCTCTCCTTGCTGCCGAAATGGTGGTACATGCTGCCCACGCTCGCCCGCGAGCGCTCGCGAATCATGTCGATGGTGGTCGCCTCGATCCCGTTTTCCGTAAAGCAGCTCAAGGCCGCGTCCAGGATTTCCTGCTTCCTACTTTTCTTGCTTGTCGTCATGGCAATAAGCGCTCCGCTATCAAATCTTTGACTGGAATTATATTCTAGAATAATATTCTAGCGCCGGCCCGCGACCCAGGACAGGAAGGTCGTTGCGGCGAATCTTGCATCCCTTATCCAACAGTCAACGGAGAACAACATGAACCAGACCCTGCGCATGTACCAGCACATGGGCAACCAGAACTTCAGCAAGGCGGTGACCGAATTCGCGCCGTACTTCGCGACCATCGAGCCGACCTTCAGCGAGCTGCGTCCCGGCTACGCCGAAGTGACCTTCGCCAATCGCCGTGCAGTCCATAACCACATCGGCACCGTGCACGCCATTGCGCTGTGCAACGCGGCGGAACTGGCGGCGGGCACCATGACCACCGTGTCGATTCCCGAAGGCCGGCAGTGGATTCCGGTCGGGATGACCGTGCAATACCTTGCCAAGGCGAAGACCGACATGCGTGTCGTCGCCAATGGCGAGAACCTCGCGTGGGATCAGGCTGGCAATGTCGACGTGCCGGTCGATGCCTTCGATACCGATGGCAAGTGCGTCTTCACCGCAACGATCACGATGAACCTGAAGTAGGTATGAAGCGTAAAGGAGCAGCGTGCGCCATGCGCACGACAGGCGGTTGCGACTGTGTGGCACGACGCTCGTGCGCATGG
>JAKACN010000310.1 GCA_021821365.1 Pseudomonadota bacterium
TGCTTGATGAAAGTCAACGTATCCGACGAGAACGTGCGCATACCGCCCAACTGCAGCCATACTGCAATTGTGCCGGTTAATAAGTTTTGATAACATCCGGTTTCAATTTGGAGATGGCATTCCTCCTGGAACCGCTACTCGCATTCGCCGAGCAGCTGATGATGCCTACAGACATCCCTGGCCAACGGGAAGCTGTAGGCATCCGCCTGTAGCATGACAGGCCAGGTTTTTTAACACGACAAACCTGGCCCATGACACACGAAGAATTTCCTAACATAATCACGCGCTTTTCCGATCAGCCGCCGTCCGGCCATTGCGCTCGGTCGGGCGGGCAATCCACATGCGCTGAGGCCAATGCATTCGAACAGGATGCCGCGGCACCGTCCTTTCTTTTCCCGGAGAACAAATGCATACGCTGGTATTGATCCGCCATGGCGAATCGGCCTGGAATCAGGAAAACCGCTTTACCGGATGGATCGATATCGATCTCACACGGGATGGCATCGCGCAGGCGCGCGCTGCGGGAAACGTGTTGAAACGCGCCGGCTTCAGCTTCGATCTTGCGTATACCTCGGTATTGAAACGGACGATCCGGTCGCAATGGCTGATTTTCGACGCAATGGATTTGATGTGGGTGCCGATCATCCCGAGCTGGCGTCTGAACGAAAAGCATTACGGTGCGCTGACCGGCCTGAGCAAAAGCGAGACGGCGCAACGCTACGGCGCCGAGCAGGTGCATTTGTGGCGGCGTTCGTATGACGTCTCGCCGCCACCGCTGGAACCGACGGACCCGCGAACCGCGTATGGCGATCCGCGCTATGCGCATCTCGAGCGGTCGCAGATTCCGTTGGCCGAGTGCTTGAAGGATACCGTTGCACGGGTATTACCACTATGGCGCGAGTCGATCGCGCCGGCGATCCGTTCGGGCAAACGGGTCGTCATCAATGCGCACGGCAACAGCATCCGGGCACTGGTCAAGTACCTGGACAACATATCGGACGACGCGATCGCCGGGATCGATATTCCCAACGGGATTCCGATCGTCTATGAGTTGGACGCGGCATTACGGCCTCTGCGCCGCTATGACGTCGATGTCGGTTTTTGACAGAAGCTGCCATGACACGCTTTACGCATAAAGACAATGAGGAGCGACCTGGTCGGATGCCATTGGCGAGCATGCGACACCGTGAGAGACAAGCTGCAGCGCGGGCATTTTTTCGGGCACAGACTTTGCGAATGCTTGAAAAATACTGTCGCCTATCCGGAAGCCCGCGCTGATGCCGAAAGAACCTGTGTTAGCGAACGATTTTTCGTGGCGCATCGACAGCGCCGGTACGAACATCGGAAGCATGTCAACAGGGTGTGCTCCCGATATGGATACCGATTCAATTCTGATGTCGATTGCGATGCTCAAGGAAGTCATCGGCGGAAAAACCTACGATGCCGTCGCGGCCGAGCACGGCGTCACGCGTACCGCGATAGAACGGCGTATCAAGGCGCTCGCATTGCGCTTGTCCAGAGAGGTCGGGATCGATGGAATCAATGATGAAGGCGTGGCCTTCGTGCAGCGACTGCGCAGCTGCCGGTTCGCGATCCTGGCAGCGCTGGAACGGTATGCGCCGCTGACATCGCAGGAAAAGCGGGCAGGACGGTTGCTGACCGATGACGATATCCGGCTCAGCGTGCAGAGGACGCGTAGCCGCAGTCCATGTCCGCGTCGCGACGTGGCGCTTCTCTATATGCTGTTGACTACCGGCGCGCGGCCGCTTGAAATCGCGCGATTAGAGGTGCGCGACTACCTCAATGCCGACGGTAGCGTGCGGGAGGCCTCCGTTATCCGCGCGGAGGCTGCGGTCAATCGTAAAGCCCGGCCGTTGTTCTTTGCCAGCGAAAAGGCCAGGGAAGCGATTGACGATTACCTTGCCGATCGGGTGCGCGGTGGTTTTGGTGTGGGAACGATCGATGCATGCCGCGGACTGGATCCGTCGAGTCGGCTGTTTCTGACCGAAGCCGGTCTTCCGTTCGAGATCGTCAGTTACGGCGAACAAGGACAGATGCGCTTCCTTTGCAGGCGCATTCTTGATACCTATCGCAAGATATTCCGGCGCATCGGCCTGTCCGGCGTGTCGGCGCTCAGCGTGCGGCGCACGGTGGCGACCCGGCTGTTCGAGCGCGGCGCGGCCGAGGAGCAGATCGGGGAGATACTGGGGATCAGCGAAAAGAAATCGGTGCGCGAACTGCTGCCGAAACAGCGTCCGCCGCTGCAGTCGGTGGTGCGCGAACTGGTCTGATCATGGAAGAACAGTGTTTCTTCATCAAGGGCATGACCTATGCCGCAAGCGATCCGCAATTGCAGGCGGCGCTGGCGCGAATCTACGAAACGCCAGAGCGACCACGCTGCCTGTGTGTGCGCGGCGGGATCGAGATGTATGTCGCCAGACATAGGCAGTTCGTCATCAAGCGCATGCCCGAGTCGGGCTGCAGGCATGATCCCGGGTGTCCGTCCTACGAACCGGAACCGCATCAGTCGGGACTGGGCGAATTGCTCGGCGAAGCGGTGATCGAGCATGCGCCCGACCACGTGGAACTGCGCGTCGATTTTCCGTTTGCCCGCGTGTCTGGGCGCACGATTCCGCGCGGCGAACAAGAGACACCGTCCGAGGTGACTGCGGGGCGGCGGCGCATGAGCTTGCGCGCCGTAATGCATTTCCTGTTTGAACGTGCCGGCATGAATCGATGGCATCCCGCCATGGAGGGCAAGCGCAACCAGGGGGTGCTGCACAAGTACCTGACGGAGGCAGCCGATGACCTAGTGACCAAAGGGTTGCGGTTGTCGGAGCGCCTGTATGTGCCGGAACCTTTTAGCGAAACGGGAAAGGCGCAGATCGCCGACCGCCGGCGCAGCAAACTTGCCATGTTGCAGTCGTCGGAGGGGAACCTGCATTTCAACATGGCGCTGGTACTCGGGGAATTCAAGGGATCCGAAGCGGGGGCAACGGGGCGTAAGATCTGGATCAGGCACATGCCAGACGCACCGCTGCTGATTGCGGCCAAGGCGTGGGACAGAATCGAGCGCGTGTACGGGGATCTGTTCGAGGCGTGCGACGCCGACACGGCTTATAAGCCGCGCATCGTCATGTGCGCGCTGACTTATGCCAAGCGCGAGCATACCTATCAAATCGAATCGGCGAGCTGCATGCTCGCAACCGATCATTGGATTCCGGTCGAGGGCGTCCACGAACTCGGTCTCATTCATACGCTGATCGATGAGAAGCGCCGCTTTGTGAAGCCGCTGCGCTACGACGCGAAAACGGCGGCTGCCTTTCCGAACGTGCTGCTGCTCGATGCCGGCGAAAAGCCGGTCCCCATGCACGTGGTAAGCGGATTCATGGATTCGAAGGAACGCGGGCTGAAGGAAAAGATGCTCAAAGCGAACGAAGAAACGAAATGGGTCTGGTACACGGACAGGCCGATGCCTGTTTTACCGGCAATGATGAAACAACGGTCGCGTACGCCGTTTCATCCGACGCCATAACACATGCATCGACTGCGCCGCTTGAAGCGCCGGGTACGGTTAGTGCAGGCAGCCGCAGCCAGGAGCTGGAAGAATTGGCGCGTTACCCGGAGGAGTATCTCGACAAGATCGATAACGAATTGAACACGTGCGATCTCGCGCAGATAGATAATGAACGGGCATAAGCCCCGCTCGCAGATATTTCTGCCGGCATTGTGATGAAAGTGTTTGACAAAGGCCGGTTCCGAATCGCCGGGCGAGCGATGATGGATGGGATGCGAAATCGCGATTTTTTTTGCCCTTTGTAAGTTTTCTGATCGGTCCCCGACATAGGGAAACTCCTATGATTTACCGATTCTTGACATCGCATTGCGACATACGTACCATCCGCTCACACAATTTCGACCAATGAAACTCTCCCATCCATCCCGCGTTGCAGCGGCATTCATCGCGCTGATCAGCATGCTGTTCATGCAGTTTGCTGTAGCGTCATATGTGTGCCCGGGATTGGAATTGGCGAAGGCAACGGTTTTCGCTTCGGCAAACATGCTGGATCAGGAGATGTCGGCGTGCCACGACATGGATATGGAACAGCCGAGCCTGTGCCATGCGCATGGCGATATCGGCAAACAGTCTCTCGACAAACCTGAATTGCCGCATGTTCAGCCATTCATCGCCGTTAGGTTGACGCGGCTGTTAAGCCCCGTTGATAACGCCTACTCCCCGACTGCTGCACCGCCGACAATCGCGCAGTTGACGCGCGCAACTGCGCCGCCACTTGCGATCCGCAACTGCTGTTTCCGCATTTAACTTTCCAGACTGTCTAGTCCGTCATCGTCGCGTGTCATGCGCGGCCGATGTTGCCTATTGCTTTCTGGAGGTTGCATGTTCTTCGTGTTTCCCACGCCCGCACCCGGGCGGCATCCGGCTGTCCGGTTTTCCCGGCAGCTGGCAGCGTTCACCGGCGCGCTCGCGCTTTCCACTGCTGCTGTGGCAGCCGGCGTGCCGCTGACGCTACCGGCCGCGCAACAGCTTGCGATCCAGCGCTCGCGCCAATTGTCCGCGCAGGATTTCGCCGTTTCGGCTTCGCGCGACATGGCCGTCGCCGCAGGTCAATTGCCGGACCCAGTGCTGAAATTTGGCATCGACAACCTTCCGGTCGACGGCGTCGATCGTTTTAGTCTTACCAATGATTTCATGACCATGCGCCGCGTCGGCGTGATGCAGGAGTTCACGCGCGCCGACAAGCGGCAATTGCGCGCGGACCGCTACGAGCGCGAAGCGGAAAAAGACCTTGCCGAAAAAAACCTGACGGTTGCCGCGATCCAGCGCGATACCGCGCTGGCCTGGCTCGACCGCTACTACGCGGAAGCGACGGCCGCGGTGATTGCCGAGCAGGGCGCCCAGGCCCGGCTGGAAATACAGGCGGCGGAAGGCGCGTACCCCGTCTGCCGCGGCAGCCAGG
>JAKACN010000311.1 GCA_021821365.1 Pseudomonadota bacterium
ATCGGCCAACACCGGCATGGTTGGCGCGAGCTGGTCGACGTGTGTCTCGCGCTGCAAATGCGCCAGCCGGTGGTCGGCAACACCGCCGACGCCGGCGGCAAGCGCCTGTCGATCATCACCGGCGCGAACCAGGGCGGCAAGTCGAGCTTTCTGCGCAGCATCGGCCTGGCGCAACTGATGATGCAAAGCGGGATGTTCGTCGCGGCAGAGGCATTCGAAGCCGAACTCTGCGCCGGCCTGTTCACCCATTACAAGCGGGAAGAGGATGCGGGCATGAAGAGCGGCAAGTTCGACGAGGAACTGGTCCGGATGAGCGCGATTGCCGACCGCATCGGCCCGGATGCGCTGTTGCTCTTTAACGAATCGTTCGCGGCGACCAACGAGCGCGAAGGGTCGGAGGTCGCGCGCCAGGTGGTCGACGCGCTACTGGAGCGGCGCATCAAGGTTTTCTTCGTCACGCATTTCTATGAATTCGCGCATGCATGCTACGAAACGCGGCGAAAAGAAGGGCTTTTCCTGCGCGCGGAACGGCTGGCCGACGGCACGCGTACGTTCAGGCTCGTCGAGGGCGAGCCGCTGGAAACCAGCTACGGCCAAGACCTGTATGTAAAGATATTCGCGCCCGAAGTAGAGAAATTTGGCACAGGATGATGCTCGGCACCAACGCATCATCATGTAACTGGTATTGCTTTTTCATTCTAAGGAGAGAACCGCATGAGTCTGAATGACGTCCCCGCCGGCCGCGATCTGCCGAATGATTTCAACGCCATCATCGAAATCCCGATGAACGCGGACCCGGTCAAGTACGAAGTCGACAAGGCATCAGGCGCGATTTTCATCGATCGCTTCATGAGCACTGCGATGCACTATCCCTGCAACTACGGCTACATTCCACATACGCTGTCCGCCGACGGCGACCCGGTCGATGTGCTGGTTATCACGCCGCTACCGCTGATCCCGGGCGTGGTGGTGCGCTGCCGTCCGCTCGGCATGTTGAAGATGACCGATGAAGCGGGCGCCGACGCCAAATTGCTGGCAGTGCCGATCGACAGGATCCTGCCGATATATGCGCACTGGCAAAAGCCGGAAGACATCAATCCCCTGCGTCTGCAACAGATCCAGCATTTCTTCGAGCACTACAAGGACCTGGAACCAGGCAAGTGGGTAAAGATCGACGGCTGGGCCGGCGCGGAAGAAGCGAAGGCCGAGATCATGGCGGGCCTTGCCGCGTATGACGAGGCGGCCGGTAAGCTGGCAGTCTAAGCGCACTTTGCCGGCGATATTGGACGCCGGACACTTCACCTAGGCAAAAATCCGATGGGGCGGAAACTCGGGACGTTGGCTTTGACTGGATATCAAGGAGAGTGACGATGGGAATTCACAAAGCGCCGAGCCGCTTGGCAGGGAAGACCGTGATGATCAAATCCAGCGTATCGGTGCATGGGGGAAAGGAATTCGAAGTCCGGGACTGGTGGGATCGCTGCCACGGGTACAGTTGGATGCTTGCGCTGTCCAATCCGATCTGCACGATTTACGCGATCCGATGCGGATTCTCCGGCAGAGCCGAGATGCTCAAGAACGAAGTTTTGTACGGCAAAATAGGGCAGTGCATGTATCTGTTCCACGTCAGCGAATTGGAGGACGAAGACCCGGCATTGGCTGCACAGCATCGAGTATACAGGCCAATGCAGCCCGATATGCATGGCAGGCAGACAGGCCACCATCCCGGCAGCGGACCGTGCGATAAACTCCATCCGGATTGGCTTTCCATGGCCAGTTCGCCGACCGACGAGCGCGAAAGCATCCCTTGCTGCATGGAGGTTTGTCTTTAGAAGCACGGCGCCAGCGTATCAAGAATTTGCAAGGCGCGATGGGTCAGCGCAATATTGGGCGCTGCGCCCGGCGCCGCCGCGAAACCACCGCTGGCGGCCTGGCAGCCGAGCACGAATCGAAGCAGGTCGGCGGCATGCTTGACCGGCAGCGAAAGCATCGCGCAACACTGAAGTCCGCCGTATAACACGTCTACGTTGCACAGCCGCGAGTCGTCCGTCAATGTGAAGCCGTAGCTTGGCAATTGCTTGCGCTCGACGAAGGCGTGTGTGTCGGGGCCGGGAGCAGGACCGCCGAGCAATGCGAGGAGGCGCAACGCCAGCCCGGTGTCGCACAGGTTCGGCTTGTCGCCGTACCCGCCGTCACGCCGGAGGTCCCGAATATGCTGTAGCACGTCGGGCGCTTGCGACAGCATGTCGAAACGCTGCCGCAGGTACGCCGTTTTCAGCGTGCGCGCGAGCCAGTTGCTGGCGGCTACCGCGCTGCCGGCAGGCGGGGCCGACAGCGGCAGCGCGCGGATACCGGACTGCGGCAAATCCTTCAATGACGACGATTGCAGCAGGTCCAGCGTGCGCACGACGAAGTAAAGCGAATCCAGTCCACTGACACGTGCCGCGCACAAGTCATTCACCAGTACATCCTTGCGCGGCACGTCGATGCCGAGCAAAGCGAGCGCCGCCGCCGCATGCCAGGTATCGTGCAGGTTCGGTTCATCGATATAGGGCGAGCGATAGAAGCAAAAGCCGCCGGTGTCCGACTGACGGTCATGCAGATAGCCGGCCGCACGCAGGCGAGCGGCCTTGATCCGGCCCGTGAGGTCGGGCGGGATGGCAGGGAAGCGTTCATGCCGGCGCTGCGCCATGGTCCATTCCCCCGATTTGCGTTAGCGTCCGATGCGCAGCAAGGCCACGGTGCCGATGCCGAGCAAGGTCATGCACAGAGAGCCGACGACATGGATGCCGATCGCGCCCAGCGCCCACATCAGGCGCCCGTCCCGCAATAGTGAGACCACCTCGGCGGAAAACGTGGAAAAGGTGGTCAAGCCGCCGAGAAAGCCGGTCACGACCAGCAACCGGATTTCCGGCGCGAGCGACGGATATTCGGCGAACACCGAGATCGCGATGCCGATCAGATAGCCGCCGGCCAGATTGGCGACCAGCGTTCCGGGCGGAATGTCGGGAAACAGGGAGTTGAGCTGGGAACTGAGAAACCAGCGCAAGACGGCGCCGCCGGCGGCACCGGCACTGATGGCCGCGATCGAGGTGAATATCATGTACCTGTCCTTTCTTTTGCGGGTCGGACAGGCGCGGCGTGCAGCCTACGCGTCCTCTCCTGGACTTATCCGTAGGCATCATTAGTCGGCGGCTGGATACCGCGACGGATAACGGAGGAATGCCATCTCCTGTGCTTTCAATTTACCAGAGATAAATGCTGCCTGCAGCGTCCTGGAAAATTTGATTTGCCTGGATGTGTTAAGAAAACCATAGCAGGCCAAAGCAATCATTGCGCTTGCGGCTGCATGGCAATAACAGCCATCCCGGCGAGCGCCAAGCTAGCGCCCACCATATCCCAACGGCTCAGACTGATGCCGTCAACAAATCGAAGCCATAGCAAGGCCACTGCGATGTACATGCCGCCATAGGCCGCGTAGGTACGGCCCGCAGCAGTCGGATGCAGGGTAAGTAGCCAGGCAAACAGGCCCAGTGACACGGCGGCCGGCAACAGGAGCCACAGGGACTTGCCCTGTTTCAGCACCAGCCACGGCAAATAGCAACCGATAATCTCCGCTAGCGCGGTGATGGCAAACAGAATTCCCAGTTTTATCAGACCAAGCATTTCTCTTCTCAATCGAACGGACGCTTGCTACGCACAGGCAACGCCGCTCGTCTCAGAAACTGCACGGGCTATCACCAAGGACTGATACGCGACTACACCGACCAGTCAACGATACCGGTCCACGCCGTCAGCAGGACGATCAGGCCGAAAGCGATACGGTACCAGGCAAACACGATGAACGTATGGTTGGCGATAAAGCGCAGCAACGCGCGTATCGCAACGAATGCGCTGAAGAAAGCAGCCGCAAAGCCGACGGTGAAAATGTACACGTCGTCGACGCTCAAGTCGTTGCGCACCTTGTAAAGACTGTAGAGCGCCGCGGCGCCGAGCGTCGGAATGCCGAGGAAAAACGAAAACTCGGTCGATGCCTTGCGCGACAGGCCGAGAAACAGCCCGCCGATGATCGTGGCGCCAGAGCGCGACGTGCCCGGAATCAGCGCGAAGCACTGCATCAGGCCGACTTTGCATGCATCGCTGAGCGACATTGCATCGACACTATCGACCCGCACCCGGTGTCGGCGCTTTTCCGCCCAGAGAATGATCAGTCCGCCGACGATGAACGCCATCGCCACCGGAACGGGCGCGAACAGATGCGCCTTGATCGTCTTGTTGAACAGCAGACCGACCACGGCTGCGGGAATGAACGCGAGCACGATGCCGATGAACAGGCGACGCTCCTGTCCGGGATGGAATGCGCCGGCAAGCGTATGGCCGATTTTCGTTCGATACTCCCAGACCACTGCGAGCATTGCGCCGAGCTGGATGAAGATTTCGTAAATGTCGCGCTTGTCCTTTTCCAGAAAATGGAGCAGGTCTCCCGCCAGGATCAGATGTCCGGTGCTGGAGATCGGCAAAAACTCGGTAATTCCTTCCACCACACCCATGATGAGTGACTTGATCAATAGCACTGTATCCATCGTGTCCTTGTCCGTTGTCCGTTTCCTGTCAGTGAGTGCGAGGATTGTACGCAAGAGTTATTGCGCGTACAAAACACCATGCGTGATCGGAAGATCAATGCAGGACTGTGCAGGCAGGAAGGCGAGGGCATATTGATTTTTCTTGATGAGGAATATTTCTCGCATATGAAAGGATTTTGCCTCAATGGTCTCTTCATCACTAAGCCATGCTGATAGGCAGCGACATATTTTTGACCGCCCGTTCATCTGCTTGATGAAAGTCAACGTATCCGACGAGAACGTGCGCATACCGCCCAACTGCAGCCATACTGCAATTGTGCCGGTTAATAAGTTTTGATAACATCCGGTTTCAATTTGGAGATGGCATTCCTCCCCGAGCCGCTACTCGCATTC
>JAKACN010000312.1 GCA_021821365.1 Pseudomonadota bacterium
GGCCTCGGCCGATGCCAGCGCGTGCTGTCCGCTGTCGCTGACGCCGGTGACTTTCTCGTATTGTCCGAACGGCGCCTTGACGTCGAGCGCGATCCAGTCGATCTCCGGCAGCAGCTCCATCAGACGATGCGGATAGGACCCGCTGGTGTGCAGCCCGATCTTGAAGCCAAGCCGGCGCGCGTCGCGCATGGCGTTGCCGAGGCCCGGGTCGAGCGTCGGTTCGCCGCCGCTGAATATCGCGCCGTCGATCAGGCCGACACGCTTTTGCAGCAGGCCGAGCACGCGCGACCATTGCAACGGGCTCTTCTGCAGGCGCGGCTGCAAATGCGGGTTGTGGCAATAGCCGCATTGCCACGGGCAACCCTGCACGAACACGACTGCCGCAATCTGCCCGGGATATTCGGTCGCGGTGAACGGCGTCACGCCGCCGACCTTCAGCGAACGCGGGGCACTCTCAGTCGCCGACGAGTTGTGCTGACTGCCCGCTAAAGTACTGACGCTCATGAAGCTCTCCCATTGTTCCGATATTGAATGAGGATGCCGGGCTGTGATGCCCCATCACCCCGGTCCGAATACCGCATGGCCGATACCCAGCATCCGCGAGAATGATGTGCCGGCTTGCGAGCGCCTTTTGAGCGGAACGCATTTCGTCATCGTCGCGTCGAGCCTCGACGATGGCGGAGCGGGTTCCAAGGTCTGTCATGATGGTCTCCACCGTGAAGTTTACGTTGAAGTTGCTTTCCTTGTCGCCTGGTCAACGCGGAAAAAATTGGTCCGCGACTTGATCTGGGGCAGTTCCCGGCAATTTTCCTCTTGCGGGTGTCGCAGAGCTGCTGCGTGGCCCCGATGCGTTTCGGTCGAGGCGAATCGTTCCTTGTCGTGTCTTTCTCGTGAAGCTACGGATTCAGTATCGTTCTGCTCGTGCGCCATTCGCATCCCGCATGCGGCATTTTCGTGCGGACGCGTGAATTGATGCGCCAGTGCTTGCGCGCATGTCATCCGTGCAAGCACATACGCCTTTGGAACTAGGGCGCGGTGACTTGCATACGCTGTCCGGCCTAATGCAATAAGCATCTTGGCTTTCCATATTCACCGTCCAACGGATAGCCGGTCCTTGCCGAAGGGCATATGCTTTTTCCTCGCTAAACGAAGAACGAATACGAATTAGTTCGAGGTAGTCTTGATTCACGTCATTGGTTGTTTCCAATTAACAAATATAAGCTTCCCATCCTGTTGCTGTCGCGAGAACCGGGATCAGGGTTTTTGGCACGACCCGGACAAAGTTGATCCAGATCATATTTTTTCTCGCGGGTAAAACAAATAATGAGCATCGAAAAATCTGCATAAAAAATGCATATTTAACTGAATTCACCCAAGCACGATTTTTCTTAATGGCAGCCTATACAGGAAAGGTAAACATGGACAAAGCCAAGAAGACCAAGTTGAATAAGGAAACGCCGGAGCAGGGAACGCGCCGCCGCTTCCTCGGACAGAGTGCAATGCTCGGCCTCGCCGGCGCAGGCCTGCTTGCCGGTTGCAAGGAAGAGCCGGCCACCAAGGCATCCGCACCTGCCGCTTCTGCCAGTGCGACGGCCGCTGCCGCGCACTCCGGCGCACACAGCATTGAAGTGCCGCCGGGTCAGCTTGACGATTACTACACGCTCTCCAGCGGTGGTCACTCCGGCGAGTGCCGCATCATCGGCATTCCTTCGGGCCGCACGCTGAAGCGTATTCCCGTGTTCAACATCGACCCGATGAGCGGATGGGGCATCACCAATGAATCGAAGGCGATCATTGGCACCCATCCGGACGGTACCTTGCTGTACAACACCGGCGACACCCACCACGTGCATGGCAGCTACAAGGATGGTACTTACGATGGTCGCTGGTTCTTCGTCAACGACAAGATCCATTCGCGCATCGCCCGCGTCCGCATGGATACGATGGAATGCGACAAGATCACGCAGTTGCCGAACGTGATGGGCTTTCACGGCATCTTCCCGGACAAGTGCGACCCGGTCGATCCGAAGATCAATTACACCACCCGTGTGTTCTGCGGCGCCGAGTTCCACATTCCGCTCCCCAACGACGGCCATGACCTGAACGATCCGACCAAGTGGGGCTGCCTGTTCAGCTGCGTCGATGCGGAATCGATGGAGGTGCGCTGGCAGGTTCGCATCGACGGCAACTGCGACCTGGTCGCGACGTCGTACGACGGCAAGCTGGCCGGTACCAATCAGTACAACACCGAAAATGCCGCCGACCAGGCAGGCATGATGGCCGCCGAACGTGACGCCTGCCTGTTCTTCAACGTTGCCCGCATCGAGAAGATGGTCAAGGACGGCAAGTTCACCACCATCGGCAAATCCAAGGTGCCGGTGGTCGATGGCCGCAAGGCTGCTAACCAGGATCCGAAGACCGCGATCACCTGCTACGTCCCGGTCGGCAAGAACCCGCACGGCGTGAACGCCAGCCCGGACGGCAAGTATTTCGTCTGCTCCGGCAAGCTGTCGCCGACCGCGACCGTGATCGACCTGTCGCTGGTGCTCAAGTGGTTCGACGGCGATGTGAAGACCGAGCGCGACACTGTCGTTGCGGAACCGGAAATCGGCCTTGGCCCCTTGCATACCGGCTTCGACGGCCGCGGCAATGCCTACACCACCCTGTTCCTCGACAGCCAGATCGTCAAGTGGAACGTCGAGAAGGCGATCGCGCTCTACAAGGGCGACAAGAACGCCAAGCCGATTCTCGACAAGATCGACGTGCATTACCAGCCGGGCCACGGTTTTGCGTCGATGGGCGAAACGAAGGAAGCCGACGGCAAGTACTACAATTCCGGCAACAAGTTCTCCAAGGACCGCTTCCTGCCGGTTGGTCCGCTGCACGTGGAAACGGAACAGCTGATCGATATCACGGGCGACAAGATGCGCCTGCTCGCGGACCACACCGCGCATCCGGAACCGCATGACGGCATCATCGTTCGTCGCGACGTCGTGAAGACCCGTCAGATCTACAACCTTGACGAGTTCCCGAACGCGGTCAAGCCGGAAAACGCCGGCATCACCCGCAAGGGCAACAAGGTCACGGTGCGCATGATGTCCATCGCTCCGGCGTACAGCATTCCCGAAATCAAGGTGAAGAAGGGCGATGAAGTCACGATCATCCTGACCAACCACGACAAGGTGGAAGACCTGACCCACGGCTGCGCGATTCCGAACTACAACATCTGCTTCATCGTGAATCCGCAGGAAACGAAGTCGGTGACGTTCAAGGCGGACAAGCCGGGTCTCTTCTGGATCTACTGCACCCACTTCTGCCACGCGCTGCACCTGGAAATGCGCAGCCGCTTCATCGTCGAGGCGTAAGCAGGGAACTTGCAGCATGCATCACGCAGGGCGGGCGTCATCCGCTCGCCCTGCGGCTTTTCCGTTTCAGATGGCGAAGCTTGCCGGCACGTCGCCATTCCACCGTTGCATCGTGAAACATAACGCGTGCCGGTCCCGAGTATCGACAAGAATACTCAAGAACTGTGTATGGAACCTGAATCTACTCTTCACCGCCAGTCCCCATCGCACTGGATGCTGATCCTTTGGATCGCGCTGTGCGCGCTGCTGTTGGCCCCGCAGTCGCACGCATCGATGTACGACACCGTCCTTCCGCCCGAACTCAACACCAGCCCTGACCTGTGCGCCTACGCGCCGTGCCGCGACGTCATGCCGTCGGCACAGAAGTTCTCCGTGCGCAAAGGCATGCCAAGCTACGTCGAGGCGTATGCGGACGAGGCAGGCAAGCAGGTGGTCGGTTACGTTTTCCTGTCCACCGATGTAGTGGACATTCCCGCCTACTCCGGAAAGCCGGTCATTACGCTGATCGGCATGGACACCAAGGGAATCCTCACCGGCGTGCGCATCCTCAAGCACTCCGAGCCGATTCTCCTGGCCGGCATTCCAGAGTCGGTGCTGACCAAGTTCATTGCCCAGTACATCGGCAAGTCCGCCGCGGCGAAGCTGGAGATCGGCCATGGCCAGGACCAGGCCGAGCGGGGCGCGGTCGGCCTCGACGCGATCAGCGGCGCGACGGTGACCGCGATCGCCGAGAACCAGGTCATCGCGCAAAGCGCGTACGAAATCGGCAAGCAGGTCGGCATCTTCAAGTACAAGCCGAAGCCGCGTGCGCATTTCACGCCGCTCCGCGAAAAACTCGACTGGAAGGCACTGGAGAAGGAAGGCAGTGTCCAGCACCTCGTCATCGAGGCTGCCGACGTGGGAACGGGCGACAGTTCCCGGCCTTACATGGACCTGTATTTCGGCTACCTGAATACGCCGACGCTCGGGATCAGCCTGCTTGGCGAGCACGGTTATCAGCGTCTCATGAGCGACCTGAAACAGGATGAACATGCGATCTTCGTGATCGCGAACGGCCAGGTATCGTTCAAGGGATCGGGCTTCGTGCGCGGCGGCATCTATGACCGCATCCAAGTACGGCAGGATACCGGCACGTTCACGTTCCGCGACACGGACTATCAGAACCTGTACCACCTTGAGCCGACCGATGCGCCCGGGTACAAGGAATCGGGCATTTTCATCATCCGCTCGGCGAACTTCAACCCGGCATGGCCGTGGCAGCTGACCTTCCTGGCCAACAAGATGGACCAGCAGACACGCGTCAAGACCTTCGAGCATTTCGACCAGGAGTACTGGCTGCCGGCACGCTATCTGGAAGGCGGCCGCCCCAAGGTCGAGCGTCCGATGGCGGCGTGGAAGAAGATGTGGGTAGCGAAGAAGGTCGAAATCGCGTTCTTCGCGCTGTTCCTGGCAATTACCGCCGGATTGTATTCGCAGCGCGACAAGCTGGTCCGCGTGTCGAAGCGCAAGCACAAGCCCTGGATCTCGATTCCGCGACATCTGCTGTGGATCGTTTCGGTCGGCTACGTCGGCCTGTACCTCAAGGCGCAGCCGAGCGTGACGCAGATCAT
>JAKACN010000313.1 GCA_021821365.1 Pseudomonadota bacterium
CAGCGGTTGCGTCGACAGGTTGGCGGGGCTCATGGGCTCGCTCAGGCAAGATCTTCGGACGACACCAGCACGCCGTCCGCGTCCGCGAAAATCCAGTTGCCCGGCCGAACCGTCACGCCTGCAATCGACACCGCGACATCGCGATCGCCGACGCCCTTGCGGATGCTGCGTTGCGGATGTGTCGCCAGCGCGCGTACGCCGATGTCACAGGCATTGATTTCCGCCGAATCGCGGATGCAACCGTTCACGATGATGCCCGCCCAGCCGTTCTTTTCAGCCAGCACGCCAAGGTTGCCCCCGACCAGAGCGCAACGCAGGCTGCCGCCGCCGTCGACCACCAGCACCCGGCCGTTGCCCGGCGTCTCAAGGGTGGAACGCACCAGCACGTTGTCCTCGAAGACTTTCAGCGTCGCGGCCTGCCCCGAAAACGCCACGCGCTTGCCGAATTTCTGGAAAACCGGCGGCAGCACGGAAAGCGTTCCCGCGGCGATCTTGTCTTCGTTCGCATCGCAAATGTCGCATGTTGCAAAACTCATCGAATTCTCCCCGTCATGAAATAAAGAGAATTGTAAGCGAGACTGCGTTGTCCACGAAAAGCACAAAAATCACGAAAACAACATTTCATCCACGCCGCGTTTGTCGGGTGATGCAGCGGTAGCGGCACAAGCTCATGGACTGCAATGCCATGAAACAATAAGGCCACCGGAGCGTTCGGTGGCCTTCGTTCGGCCTTACTGTATCAAGCCGCAGCCGCGGCCTTCGCGTTCCTCGCGGTATTTGCCCCGACGCCGACCGCGGTGACGATCGCCATGCACTGGAAGATGCCGATACCGATGAACACCCATGCCGGATGCGCTGCGTCCATCAATGTGCCGAACAGCAGCGGTGCCATGGACAAGCCGATGTCGAGCCCCGAATACACCACGCCATAAACACGCCCGGTCGCGTTCTTCGGTGCAGCGGCCCGGATCAGCAGGTCGCGCGACGGCCCGGCAATGCCGCCACCGAAACCGATCGCGCCCATCAGCGCCACGGCCATCATCGGCGGCACGACGCCTGCGGCAACCACCAGCGCGAAGAGGCCGGCCGCCGTGAATGCAAACGCGATGGTGCGCTCATGCCGTGTAGTTTTCGACGCCAGGAATCCGCCCCACACCATGCCCGCCGCCGATGCCAGCATGTAGGCCGTGTAGCCCGCCGTTGCGGACGCAAGCGACATGCCGTACAGCGCGCGCAGGCTGGGAGACGAAAAGCTCTGGATGCCGCCGAGCGCCATCGCCGTGATGAAGAAAAATGCGAAGCACATCCACACGGCCGGCAAGCGCATGAAATCCAGCGCGTGCCCGCCGACGGCCTCCGCGTGCTTCGTCGTCGGCCTGCTTTCATCGGTGCGCAGCACATCGCGATAGAAGAACATCAGCAGCAGCACGGCGAACGCCACGAACGAAGCGGAGAACAGTGCTACGCGCCAATTGGCCAGTCCGGCGATCGAGGTGAGGAATACCGGTGCCGCCGCCCAGCCGAGGTTGCCGGTGATGCCATGCATGGAAAACGCATGACCAAGTCGCGCCGTCGATACGCGCTTGTTCAACAGCGTGTAGTCGGCGGGATGGAACACGCTGTTGCCGAGGCCGGCGAGCATGGAGCCGGCCAGCAGCATCGGATAGTTCTGCGCCTGCGACAGCACAAGCGCCGAGACGCCGAGCAGACCGATGCCGGAAAACAGCACCCGGTGCGCGCCGATGCGGTCGACCACGAAACCGGCCAGCGCCTGCCCGATCGCCGACACGATGAAAAAGACGGTCATCAGCAAACCCAGTTCCGCGTATGACAGGCTGAATGCCGTCTTCAGCCACGGGAACAGCGGCGCGAGAATCAGGTGGAAGAAATGCGATATGCCATGGGCGATGCCGACCAGGCCGATCACCTGGGCATCCTGGCGGAGGGAGGGTACAGTGGATGTCGTCATTGCGCTCTCGGCTGGGTCAGTCATGCGGAAAGTCTAAGCAAATTCGCATCGTCTGTTTTAAGATAGAACGACAATTTCTATCGAATTTCCGCCAAACCGAAAAAGCCGCCTCCACTCCCATGGCAATCGTCCCGGTCACCCATACCCGCCCGCATCTTCCCGGCACCACCCCTACGCCAAAGCGGCCTGTGCGCCTGGTCGCGCGCGACCTCGACGCATCCGAATTGCTCTCCGCGCATCAACACGCCTGGGGCCAGGTCACCTATGCGCTGGACGGCGTGGTGCGCGTCAGCGTCGGCAACAGCACATGGATCGTGCCGCCGATGCGCGCCATCTGGATTCCGCCGCGCGCGCAGCATGAAGTGGCGACCCTGGAAAAGGCAAAGCTGCGGGCACTCTACGTCCACGCCGATGTCGCCCCGTTCAAGGGCGACGAATGCGAAGTGCTGGAAGTGTCCACGCTGCTGCGCGAACTGATCGTTGCCTTTGCGCAGGCTCAGGCAGGCGAAGCTCGCGAATCCATGCTGGCAACGTTGATCGTCGATGAGCTGGCGCGCTCGCGCACGCAGCCCATACGCGTGGCGCTGCCCGCCGACAAGCGGCTGAAGGCGCTCTGTGAAACGCTGATTGCCGATCCAGCATCGCCGCTCACGCTGGATGAGCTCGCGGCACGGGTCGCGCTTCCGCCCGCACGCTGGCCCGTTTGTTCGAACGGGAACTGGGGATGAGCTTCAGCCAGTGGCGCCAGCAGGTGCGCCTGGCGCATGCGGCGCCGCTCATCGCCCGCGGCCTGCCCTTGTCGCACGTCGCATCGGAACTCGGCTACGCCAGCCAGTCGGCATTCTCCGCGATGTTCAAGAAGACCTTCGGGCAATCGCCCTCTTCCTTCTTTGCCCGCAAGGAAACGTAAAGCACAAAGAAAAAGGCCACCCGCGGGTGGCCTTCCCTTGATGTGCCAAACGTTCGCGCCTTACTTGACGGCGCCCTTTTCGAACGCCAGCTCGTTGCCGCGCGTCGTCACCGTAATGACATCCTTCGGCCCGAACTTGCCTTCGAGGATCAGCTTCGACAATGGATTCTCGATCTGCTGCTGCACCGCACGCTTCAGCGGACGCGCTCCATACACAGGATCGAAACCGGCTTCCGCGATCTTCTGCAACGCGGCGTCGGCAATCTCCAACCGCATGTCCATCTTGGCGAGCCGTTGCTCCAGCACCTGCAGCTGGATCCGCGCGATCGAGCCGATGTGCTTCTCGTCGAGCGCATGGAACACCACGATCTCGTCCACACGATTGACGAACTCGGGCCGGAAATGGCTCTTCACTTCCGCCATCACCGCCAGCTTCACCAGTGCCGGATCGCTCTCTTCCATCGACTGGATCCTGTGCGAGCCGAGGTTCGATGTCACCACGATCACCGTGTTCTTGAAGTCCACGGTGCGTCCCTGTCCATCGGTCATGCGACCATCATCCAGCACCTGCAGCAGCACGTTGAACACGTCGGGATGCGCCTTCTCGATCTCGTCCAGCAGGATCACGCTGTACGGCTTGCGGCGCACCGCTTCCGTCAGGTAGCCGCCCTCTTCATAACCGACATAGCCCGGCGGTGCGCCGATCAGGCGTGCAACCGAATGCTTCTCCATGAACTCGCTCATGTCGAGGCGGATCAGCGCTTCCTCAGTATCGAACAGGAAGGACGCCAGCGCCTTGCACAGCTCGGTCTTGCCCACGCCGGTCGGGCCGAGGAACATGAACGAGCCATACGGGCGGTTCGGATCCGAGAGGCCGGCGCGCGAGCGGCGGATCGCATCCGACACGGCGACGATCGCCTCGTCCTGGCCGACCACGCGCCTGTGCAGTTCCGCTTCCATGTGCAGCAGCTTGTCGCGTTCGCCCTGCATCATCTTGGAGACCGGGATGCCGGTGGCACGCGACACCACCTCGGCGATTTCCTCCGCGCCGACCTGGGTGCGCACCAGCTTGCGCTGATCGCGCTGCTTCTCCTCGTCGACATCCTTGTCGGCCTGCTTGAGCAGTGCTTCCAGCTGCGGCAGCCTGCCGTACTGCAACTCGGACATCTTCTGCCAGTCGCCCTTGCGCTTGGCATCTTCCATCTGCAGCTTGACCTGCTCGATCTCTTCCTTGATCGATTGGGTGCCCTGCACCGCCGACTTCTCGGCTTTCCAGATTTCTTCCAGATCCGCGTATTCGCGCTCCAGCCGATGGATCTCTTCCTCGATCAGGCCGAGACGCTTCTGCGAGGCTTCGTCGGTTTCCTTGCGCACCGCTTCGCGTTCGATCTTCAGCTGGATCAGACGGCGGTCGAGCTTGTCCATCACTTCCGGCTTGGAATCGATCTCGATCTTGATCTTCGACGCCGCTTCATCGATCAGGTCGATGGCTTTGTCCGGCAGGAAGCGGTCGGTAATGTAGCGGTGCGACAGTTCCGCCGCCGCGACGATCGCCGGGTCGGTAATTTCCACGCCATGGTGCACTTCGTATTTCTCCTGCAGGCCGCGCAGGATCGCGATGGTCGCTTCCACGCTCGGCTCTTCCACCAGGATCTTCTGGAAGCGGCGTTCCAGCGCGGCATCCTTTTCGACGTACTTGCGATACTCGTCGAGCGTGGTGGCGCCGATGCAGTGCAGCTCGCCGCGCGCGAGCGCCGGCTTGAGCATGTTGCCGGCATCGATCGCGCCTTCGGCCTTGCCCGCGCCGACCATGGTATGCAGCTCGTCGATGAAGACGATGGTCTGGCCCTGGTCCTGTGCCATTTCCTTGAGCACGGCTTTCAGGCGTTCCTCGAACTCGCCGCGGTACTTCGCGCCGGCCAGCAAGGCCGCCATGTCGAGCGACAGCACGCGCTTGCCCTTCAGGCTGTCCGGCACTTCGCCGTTGACGATGCGCTGCGCGAGGCCTTCGACGATCGCCGTCTTGCCCACACCCGGCTCGCCGATCAGCACGGGATTGTTCTTGGTGC
>JAKACN010000057.1 GCA_021821365.1 Pseudomonadota bacterium
GAATCGCCGGGTCTTGCCGCCGAGGATGTCGAGAAGCTGCTGACCACACCGGTCGAAACCTCGCTGGCGGGGCTGGCCGGCGTCGAAGCGATCCGCTCCGTTTCGCTGTTCGGCCTATCGTATGTCAGCGTCAATTTCAAGGACGATGTCGACACCTATTTCGCGCGCCGGCTGGTCGGTGAAAAGCTGCAGGAAGCGAAGGACCGCATTCCGCAAGGCTACGGCGAGCCGACGCTCGGTCCCAACAGTTCCGGACTCGGACAGGTGTTCTGGTACACCATCGAGTCGCAGGACAAGAAGATGTCGACGATGGACCTGCGCACGCTGCAGGACTGGAATGTGCGGCTGAAACTGCGCACTGCACCCGGCGTCGACGACGTGACCTCCTGGGGCGGCGACGAAAAGCAGTACCAGGTGCTGGTCAATCCGAACAAGCTGATCCAGTACGGCATCAGCCTGAAAACCGTGATGGAAACGCTGACTGCCAACAACCGGCAGGTCGGTGGCCAGTACCTGAATATCGGGCAGGAACAGTACCTGGTGCGCGGCCTCGGGCTGGTGGGGTCGGCCAAGGAAATTGGCGATATCGTCCTGGCGACCCGCGAAGGCACGCCGATCCATGTGCGTGACGTCGCGCAGGTCAAGGAAGCGCCGGCCCTGCGTTCCGGCGCGGTGACCAAGGACGGCAAGGAAGTCGTGCTCGGCATGGCGTTGCAGCGCATCGGCGAAAACGCGCAAAGCGTGGTCGACGCGGTCAAGCAGAAGCTGAAGGTGGCCGAGCAGGCGCTGCCCAAGGGCGTCTCGCTCAAGCCGGTCTACGACCGTACCGACCTGGTCGAAAAGGCGGTCAAGACGGCGGAGAGTGCGCTGGTCGAGGGATCGGTGCTGGTGGCGATCATCCTGTTCCTGTTCCTGGGTGAGATCCGCTCGGCGCTGGTGGTGATCGTGGCCTTGCCGCTGGCGATGCTGATCAGCTTCATCCTGATGCAGCAGTGGGGCTTGTCGGCGAATCTGATGTCGCTGGCCGGCCTCGCGATCGGGATCGGCATGATGGTCGACGGCGCGGTCGTGATGGTCGAAAACGGCTTCCGGCTGTTGTCGCACCAGGCGGGGAAAGCGGTCAACAAGACGCATGTGATCCTCGAAGCCGCGCGCGAGGTGATGAACCCGGTCGCGTTCGCGATCCTGATCATCATCGTGGTGTTCCTGCCGCTGTTTTCGCTGACCGGGCTGGAAGGCAAGATGTTCAAGCCGATGGCGTTGACGATCACGTTCGCGATGGTCGGTTCACTGGTGCTGACGATGACGCTGGTGCCGGTGCTGTCGGCACTGATTCTCAAGCCGAAGGAAGAGAAGGATACCTTCATCGTCCATCATGCGAAGCGGCTGTACCTGCCGCTGCTCGACTGGGCGCTGGAAAACAAGCGCAAGATGATTGCCGGCGCAGTGGCGCTGCTGCTCGGTGCGCTGGCGCTCATTCCCTTTCTGGGCAAGGAGTTCATGCCGTCGCTGCAGGAAGGGGGAATCTTGTTTCGCGTAACGAGCATCCCGTCGACGTCGTTGGAAGAATCAATCCGGATTTCGGAACAACTGGAGGCCACGCTCAAGCAGTTCCCGCAAACGACCTCGTCGATTGCGATGATCGGCCGGGCCGAAAAGGGGGAAACAGCAGACGTCAATTACATGGAGCTGCTGGTTAACCTGAAGCCGGTTGACACTTGGCAGAACAAGATCGCCGTACCGGATCTTGCCGAGCAAATGCAGAAGAAGCTGGAGCAAACCGTGCCGACCGCGGTAATCGCGGCAACCCAGCCCATTCAGAGCCGGGTTGAGGAGCTGATTTCCGGGGTGAGGGCAACGCTCGCGCTAAAGCTGTACGGTGAAGACTTGAACACGCTGGACCGACTATCCGGCCAGATCAAAGCCGTGCTCGAAAAGGTGCCGGGTGCAGCCGACCTGTCGCTGGAAGCAAACAAAGGCAAGCCGCAACTCGTGATCGACGTCAACCGGGACGCTGCCGCGCGCTTCGGCATCAATGCCGATCAGATTCTCGACGTGGTGCAGGCCGGCATCGGCGGCAAGGCGGTGTCGACGCTGATCGACGGCACGAAACGCTTTGATATCCAGGTATGGCTGGCGCCGGAATTCCGCGATAGCGTTCAAGGCATCAGCAGCATTCCGGTTCGCAGCGAATCCGGCGCACTGGTGCCGCTGGGGAGCATCGCCACAGTGCGTCTCGACGAAGGCTACTCATTCGTACGCCACGAACAGTTGCAGCGTTACGCGGTGATCCAGATGGACGTGCAGGGGCGCGACGTGAACAGCTTCGTGCAGGACGCCGAAGCAAGCATCCGTCAGCAGGTCAAGCTGCCGGAAGGCTACGTGATCGAATGGGGCGGCGCATTCGAAAACCAGCAGCGCGCGATGGCCAAGCTCGCGGTCATCGTGCCGCTGACGATCGGCCTGATCTTCATCCTGCTGTACACCGCGTTCAATTCCGTCACCTATGCGACGCTGATCATCGCCAATGTCCCGTTTGCAACGATCGGCGGTGTGATTGGGTTGTTCATCAGTGGGCAATACCTGTCGGTGCCGTCGGCGATCGGCTTCATCGCGGTGTTCGGGGTGGCGATGCTCAATGGCATCGTGCTCGTGATGTTCCTGAACGAACAGCGCGAGCGCGGCTTGTCGGTACGGGAAGCGGTACGGCAAGGCGCGGCGCTGCGGTTGCGCCCGGTATTGATGACGGCGTCGATCGCGATATTCGGGCTGGTGCCGATGCTGTTGTCGTCCGGGGTCGGCGCGGAAACGCAGCGGCCGCTGGCGACCGTGGTGGTCGGCGGATTGTTTACCTCGACGGCGCTGACATTGTTGCTGTTGCCGCTGCTGTATGAGTGGGTGGAAAACCGCAAGGCGCGCAAAGCCGGGACGCCGGTGTAAGTAGCGGCGGTGCCGGCTGCCGGCGTCGCCTTTTTTCATGGAGAGAACGATGAAACAGATCAAGGCATTCATTCATCCGCACCGCATCAGTCTCGTGACCGACGTGTTGCGCAATTCCGGCCTGTGCGACATCACGGCGGGTACCCGCTGCCACAACCTGACCGTGTCGAACGTGCAGCGGCTGTTCAGCAGCGCGGATGCTGCGCAGCAACGGTATTCGGTGGCGCTTGGTGAGCCGGTGATCGGGGAAATCAAGCTGGAACTGTTCTGCGAAGACGACGTCGCGGACCAACTGGCCGCGCTGATCGCCCAGGCAGCCAAGCCGGGGCCCGGCTGGGTGTTTGTCAGCGAGATCGAACATGCCACGCAAATCGTATGAATCGCTCCGTGCCCGGATCGCTCTGGTGGCGGTGTTCTGGCTGAGCGCATGCGCAGCGCTCCCGGTGCATGAAGGATATGTGCCGTGCCGAGTCTTCGGGCATCTGCGGGAGTGCATCGGGGTGCCGATGGCCTCGAAGGAGGCGGATGCCGCGGCCAAGCGGTTTGCGTCTTCGGACGAGGAGCGGGCGCATGTCTATCTGGTCCGGCCCTATATGCAGGAACCGAAGAAAAAGTCTGACGTCTTTCTGAACGGGAAGCGGGTTGCCGTACTCGGGCCGGCCACCTATGCGATGGTTGATATCCCGCCCGGTCGGAACGTTTTTCGCGTGCACACGGAAGGTGATGCGCAGCTCGTGCTCGAAACCGAGCCGGGGCGAACCTATTACCTGCAATACCAACTGGATCGGCTGTTCAATACCGTGACGCCGCACCTGAAAGTGCTGCGGGAGGATGACGGCAAGGACAAGGTCCTTCGCGGCAGGCGGGTTATTTTCGAATGAGGGAAGGGCCGTTCAGGAAACGGGATGCGAAGACGGTGTGCGGCTTGGCTCGACGATGCCGGCCACGCCGAGCGGCTGATTGACGACTGGAGTTGAACTCGATGACGACGTTACGTGACATCATGTCCATCGCGCTGTATCCGGCGCTGGCGATCCTGGCCGGAGGTGCATTGTCGCTGTGGCGGGCGTCAGGTCCGCGGCTGAGCAGTGCGATCCAGCATTTCACCGCAGGCGTACTGTTTGCCGCGCTGGCCACCGAGTTGCTGCCGGACGTGGTTCACCGGCGCCAGCCGTGGATCACGCTGGCCGGGTTTTCGCTCGGCGTCGCCGCGATGCTGGTCATCAAGCGCCTCACCGAAAAATTCGCGCAAAAGGGCGGCGCGGACAACGCACAGCCGGCCAGCCTGATCGCGACGCTGGGCATCGACCTCGCGCTGGACGGTGCGCTGATCGGACTGGGTTTCGCGGCCGGTCAACGTCAGGGGATACTGTTGACGATTGCGCTGACGCTGGAAGTCGTTTTCGTCGGCTTGTCCGGCGGCGCCGCACTGCGAAGCGCCGGCAGCGGTCGCGGCAAGGTGGTGCTGGTGATCGCCGGATTCGCCTCGTTGCTGCTGGCGGGCGCGGCGGCCGGCGCGCTGCTGCTGCACAGTGCGCCGCCAGCGCTGCTGGACGCGGTGCTGGCGTTCGGCGTCGCCGCGCTGCTCTATCTCGTAACCGAGGAATTGCTGACCGAAGCGCACGAGGTGCCCGAGACCCCGGTGCAGACTGCGATGTTTTTCGTCGGTTTCATCGTGCTGCTGTTGATCGAAATGATGCTGTAGTGCCGGGTATCCGTGCAAGGGTGCCGGTGAGAGGATAAGCCCGGCACCGACGCAGGTAAAACGGCGTCGGCATTTTGCATTGAACAAGGAGCCGCCCACAAGGCCGCACACAAGGCTCCGCCGTCGCAGCTTGCAAGGTGATTGCTGCATTTGATGTAGTGTTATTACACATAGAAAGGATAACAATGCCGGAGAACCATTCCTCTCATCATTCCCACACGCATGACGACCATGGTCACGATCACGGCGAGCATGGCCACGGCGGGCATGGCCATGTGCATGCGCCCAAGGACTTCGGCAAGGCCTTCCTGATCGGCGTGCTGTTGAATGGGGCTTTTGTCGCTGCCGAAGCCGTCTACGGCGTGCTCGGCAACTCCCTGGCGTTGCTGGCCGATGCAGGCCATAACCTCAGCGATGTGCTCGGCCTTCTATTGGCGTGGGGCGCCAGCATCCTGGTGAAGAAGGTACCGACGACGCGGTTCACCTATGGCCTTCGCAGCACTTCCATTCTGGCCGCGCTGATCAATGCCGTCCTTTTGCTCGTGGTCACCGGCGGCATCGCGTGGGAAGCGATTTTGCGATTTCGTCATCCGGAAGCCGTGGCAGGCAAAATCGTGATTCTGGTCGCCGCCATCGGTGTCGGGATCAATCTCGCAACGGCACTCCTGTTCATGGCTGGCCGCAAGGGTGATTTGAACGTCCGGGCCGCGTTTGCTCACATGGCCGCCGACGCGGCGATATCCCTGGGTGTCGTCGTGTCGGGCGTCATCATCGTCGCCACCGGCTGGCATTGGCTCGATCCGGCGGCAAGTCTGGCGATTTCGGTGCTGATCATCGTCGGAACTTGGGGCTTGTTGCGGGATTCGGTCAACTTGGCGCTGCAGGCGGTGCCGGAAGGCATCGACACCAACGAGGTCAATGCCTATCTGGGTACGATCCATGGGGTCGCCGAAGTGCACGATTTGCATATCTGGGGCATGAGCACGACCGAGACGGCGCTGACCGCGCATCTGGTGATTCCGGGCGGATACCCGGGCGACGAAATGCGCCGGGAAATTTGCGCGGAGCTGCGCAGGCGCTTCGGTATCGGGCATGCCACGATTCAAATCGAGACCGGCGATTCGGGGCATTCCTGCGAATTGGCACCCACCCATGTCGTCTAGTACAGTCTCACGCCAGTCTGTGTGCAGCTTCTGTATGATTCCAACCCGGGAAAGATCGACATGACCCACGCAAGCACCGACCGCAAACGCATGCGCATCGCCTTTGGTGCGAACCTGGTCATGTTTGTCGTCGGCCTGGTCGGGTGGCATGTCGGCGATTCAGCCGGCCTGCTGGCCGATGCGCTCGACATGCTTGCCGACGCGTCGGGATACGCGGTCGCATGGATCGCCATCGGGCGGTCGCGACAGTTTCAGACGAATGCCGCACGGTGGAACGGGACGATGCTCATCGTTTTGGGTGTAGGCGTGATCGGCGAAGTGATCCATCGTTTTATCGTCGGTAGCACACCGCACGGCCTGGCGATTTTTGCGTTCGCCACATTGTCCCTGGTCGTCAATGGGGGCGTTCTCGTCATGCTGAAGGCCTATCGCGACTCCAAAGACGTGCACTTGAAGGCGACATGGATCGACACCCGTGCCGATGTGATAGTCAACGCCAGCGTATTGTTGTCCGGCGCGGCGATCGCGATCACAGGCTACCGACAGATCGACTTGCTGGTCGGGCTGGCCATTGCGCTGTATGTCATCAAGGAAGGTGTCGAGATATGGGAAGAGGCGAACGACAACGACTAACTTGCCGGCAGTAGGCGACGAGCAGCAGTATTTTGAAACACTTGGCGGGTTTGGAATGCGAGGGTATCGAAAGTGAATCACAAGGAAAACAGCGTGCGTCTGACAATGCATTGGCAAAGTGAACGATGGCATTCCGTGAGTGCTCTGGCAGTCGTGTTCATGGTGACCGTTCTCGGCTGGGCGAGGCCGGCCTTGGCCGAAGATGTTACGCCACCTGATGCTGTCATGCCACCAACCACGGAATTGAAGGGACTGGCCGATAAAATGCAGCAGCGGCTGGGGGACATTCCGTATACCGAGAACCAGGACTATAACTTCGCGCTCCTGATGCGCAGCGTGCTGCAAGACGAACTCGATATTGCTGAAAATCAGATGATGCATGGCGCGGACGCCACGTTGCGCAGCGTCGCCAAGGAAGTCGCGTCGTCACGGAAAAAGGAAATCGAGAAGCTGGACCGCTGGATAGAAAAATTTCAAAAATTCAATTAGCCTTGCGGCGTCGCGATCCATGACATTCGTTGCGCCGCTGAGTTTCCCAGGCTTGCCGCTGCTCATGCTCGAACTAATGCAAATTCCCTGATGGGGGTTGCTCCGGATGCGCCGAATAACCGGCATCACAAGCCGTCGTTTAAGTCGCGCTTAATGCGCGCGCGCCTACGATCAAAGGCATGGCACATCCGCTGCCATGCTTGTTCAACCACTTCGTAGGAATCTGACATGAAAAAATTTACTTTAGTCATCGGGGCGCTGGGCTTCGCCGCCACGGCGATGTCGGCGCATGCTTATACGGGCGAAAAGCTCGCCCGAAACGCAAAAATCACGATCGCCGATGCACGTGCCATCGCGTTGAAGGCGCATCCCGGAAAAGTGACGGATGAAGAACTGGAAAAGGAGGGCGGCGGCAGCGGCCTGCGCTACTCGTTCGACATCCGCAGCGGCAAGGTGACGCACGAAGTCGGCGTCGACGCCGAAACCGGGAAGCTGCTGGAAAACAAGCCGGAAGGCCCCAATCCCGACTGACGCAGCATGATGCAGGTGCGGGCGCGAAGACGGGTCTTAGCGCCTGCACCGGCCGCAAGCAGAACTTCGATGAGGGCTGTTACGCCCGCAACCATCCGCGTGCGATCGGAATCGCCATCATGCGGCGATAAAGCTGTTCCACCTTCGTCGTGATCCATGCACACAGCAAGCGTGCGCCCATGGTATCGGCAGCAAGCGCGGCGAACGTTCCGACACCGATTGCGCCCAGAATGTCGAATGGATAATGCACGCCGAGGAAGATCCGTGCCCAGCCGACCAGCGGCGCCATCACCAGCAATGCCGTCCCCCAGCGGCGCGCGGCCGTCCCCGTGCTCATCCACAATGCCAAGCCGACTGCGGTCAGGATTGTCACATGATCGCTCGGAAAGGAACTGTCCGGTACATGGACCAGATAGTCGTGGCCGATGCCGTCCATGAAGGGCCGCGGATGGAACCAGAGCGATCCGATCAGCTGGCTGACCAGCAAGCCCAGCAGCGTGGCGGCGCATGCCCGCATCGCGGCTTGCCGGTTGCGCGTGCCGCCGGACAGCCACAGCCAGGTCAGGCTGCACGGCACCAGGTAGATCACCCATTCCGCGAGCGCCGTTGCCGGCAGCACGGCGGCGGGCCGCAAGCCGGCCGGTGCGTTGATCCAGGCAAACCACAGGCGATTGATGTGTTCCAGCATGAGAGATTGTTTCCTTTCTTTGATCGGGAAGCTGTGCTCAGCCCGGCGGTCGCCGATCGCGCATCAGGTAAAACAGGACCGGCATCATCAGCAGCACCAGCGGCAGCTGCAGGATCAGGCCGGAGATGATCGCAATCGCCAGCGGCTGCTGCATTTCCGAGCCCTGTCCGATCGCGAACGCGAGCGGCAGCAGCGTCAGGACTGCCGCTATCGTGGTCATCGCGATCGGCCGCATGCGATTGACGCCGGCGTCAATCAACGAAGCGCGCAGGTCCGTGGAGGCGTTCAGCTCCTGCTGCTCGGAGAAGTAGAAGATCGCGACCTCGGTCACCATGCCGATGATCATCGTCATGCCCATCATTGCCGAGATGTTCAGTTCAGTGCCGGTCGTCCATAGTCCGAGAAAGACCGCCAACACCGCCAGCAGCGCGGTCGCGAGGATGGACAGCGCCAGCCGGAAGCTCTCGTACATGAACAGCAGCAGCAGGAACACCAGCGCCACCGCTGCCGCGAACACCGCCATCAGGCCGTGGAACGCGATCTGCTGCTGCTGGTACAGGCCGCCCAGTTCGTAATACGCGCCCTGCGACAGCAGGCCGGGCGCCGCCATCTGCTGCTTGACGTCGGCGATCACCGAACCGAGGTCGCGCCCGCTGATGCGCGCGGTGACGGCCACCATGCGCTTCAGGTTTTCGCGGGAGATTTCCGGCTGGCCGGTCGCGACCTCGAACGTGGCGACCCGCTTCAGCGGGAACAGGTGGCCGTCGGGCGCGCGGATGTTCAGCCGTTCCAGGTCGGCGTCGGTATTGCGCAGCGCGGCAGGGCTCCAGACCCGCACGCCGACCATCTTGGTGCCGGTCGCGACCTGGGTCGCCACCGCGCCGCTGAGATAAGTGTCGAGCACCTTGGTGATCGCGTCCGGATCCATGCCTTCCAGCGCCGCCTTGACGCGGTCGATATGGATGTCGAGCGCGTCGCCGGCCGGGTTGATGCCGTTCTTGACGTCGACGATGCCGTTGATCCTGCCGATCCGCGCCGCCACCTTCGTCCCCAGCATGGCCAGCTCGGCCGGGCGGTCCGCGAAGATCTTGATTTCCACCGGCTGCGGCACCGCGGTCAGGTCGCCGATCAGGTCCTCCATCAGCTGCGCCATTTCGATCTGCAGGCCCGGCACATCGTGTTCGATGCGGTTGCGGATATCGTCCATCACCTGCGTCACCGGCCGCCGCGGCTGCGGCTTGAGGCGCACGAAGAAGTCGCCCTGGTTGGTTTCGCTGAGGCCGCCGCCGAGGCCGGTGCCGGTGCGGCGCGAATAGGTGTCGACGTCCGGCGTCGCCTTGATGATCTGTTCGACCTGGCGCAACAGCCGGTCGGTTTCCGACAGCGCGGTGCCGGGCACGCTGCGGTAATCGAGAATGAAGCCGCCTTCGTCCATTGCCGGCATGAAGCCGGAGCCGACGCCGCCGAAGGCCAGCCAGCCGGCCACCAGCAGCGGCACGATGCCGAGCAGCACCAGCGCCGGCCGCGCTAGCAAGTGTTCCATCAGGCGCCGGTAGCGCCGGTGAACCCATTCCTGCAGGCGGCCGCCTTCCTCGTGGTTGGCATCCTTCTCGTTCAGGAAGTGGTCGGCCAGGATGGGAATCGCCAGCCACGCGATCAGGAAGGAGATGAACAGCGCCGCCGCCATCGTCAGCGACAGCGCCTTGAAGAAGGCGCCGGTGACGCCGGTCAGGAAGGCCAGCGGCGCGAAGATGACCAGCGTCGACGCACTCGACCCGGCCAGCGGGCGGATGAATTCCAGCGCGGCGTTCAGCACCAGTTCGCTGGTATGTCCCTCCCTGCCGCGCAGCCGGCGCATGATGTGCTCGATCATCACGATCGCATCGTCGATGATGAGGCCGACCGCGGCCGCCATGCCGCCCAGCGTCATGATGTTGAAGCTCATGTTCAGCACGTGCAGCAGCACCACGGTCGCCGCCAGCACTGTCGGCACGACGATGATCGCGATCACGGTGATCTTGAGGTTGCGCAGGAACAGCAGCAGCACCACGGCCGACAGCGCGACGCCGATCAGGATCGCGTCGCGCACGCTGGCGGCGGACTGCAGCACCAGCTGGCTCTGGTCGTACCAGTTGGCGATCGTCACGCCGGCAGGCAACTGCGGTTGGTAGCCGGCCAGCCGGGCCCGGACATCCTTCGCGATCTGCACGCTGTTGCTGCCGGGCTGCTGGTACACCGACAGCAGCACCGCGTCCTTGCCGTCCGCGGTGACGCGAATCCAGCGCGGCTCGGTCGAACGGTCGACCCGGGCCACGTCGCCCAGCCGCACCACGCCGTTGGCGCCGCTCTTCAGCACGGTCTGCCGGATCTGCTCCAAGTTCTGCAGGCGCGTGTCGGACACCACCAGGTACAGCTTGTAATGATCTTCCAGCCGGCCCACGGCCTTGATGACGTTGGCCGCCGCCAGCGCCTTGGCCACGTCGTCCAGCGCCAGGTCATAAGCCTTCAGCTTGGCCGGATCGGCGCTCACCCGGTACTCTTCGACCGCGCCGCCGTCCACCTGGATGCGCGACACGCCGTCGATGCTCGACAGCATCGGGCGCAACTGGTATTCGGCCAGGTCGTGCAGCGCGGTCGGCGACAGCGTCGACGATGTCAGGCTGTACGCAATGATCGGAAACACCGTCGGGTCCATCCGGCGCGTCGATACCTGCGTGCCGGCCGGCAGCTGCGACATGATCTGCGCGATCGCGGCATTGACCTGCAGCGTGGACGAGGCCATGTCGCTGCCCCAGTCGAAGTTGATCGATACCTCGGCCGTGCCGCGGCTGGTGGTGGAGCGCACGCTGCGCACGCCCGGCACGCGGCGCACCGCCTCTTCCACCGGTCGCGTCACCAGCAGTTCCATCTGCTCGGCCGGCTGATCGCCGGTATCGAGCGACACCACCGCGCGCGGAAAATCGACATTGGGAAACAGCGATACCGGCAGCTTGAGCGCGGCGACGATGCCGGCCAGCGCCAGCATCAGCAGCAGAAACAGGATCGAGCGGCGATGCGACTGCGCCCATGCGCTGGCGGTCATCGTTTTGCCTCCCGTACCTTCATGCCCTCCTGCAGTTCGTAGTTGCCGAGCACGACCACCGGCAGCGCGGGATCGAGCGTGCCGTCGACGCCGACCAGCTTGCCGCTTTCCGCGACCTTGCGGACGTTGACGCGGTGCGCCTTGCCCTGCGCGACCTGGAACAGGTAGCCGCCGTCGTTGTCGGTCAGCACCGCCTGGCGCGGCACCGCCCAGGCCTGATGCTGCGCGACCTGGATCGCACCTTGTACGTGCATGCCGGGAATCAGGAAGCGCGCGCTGCCGGCCGGCAGCACCACGGTGGCATTCACCAGCTGGGTCTTGGGGTCGACCACGTCCTGGATGGCGTCGATGGCGGCGGCCACGCTCTGTTCGCGGTTCTGCACGGTGGTCAGCGTCACCGGCATGCCGGCGTGCACCAGCCGGCTTTCTTCCGGCTCGATGCCGAGCTGGATGCGCAGGGTATCGAGGCGTCCCAGTTGCAGGATCGGTGCACCCGGCTGAATCCGGTCACCCTGCGCGACGGTCAGCGCGCTGACCACGCCGTCGGACGGCGCATAGACGGTGGCGTTGCCGAGATCGCCGCCGAGCTTCTTTTGCGCGTTCAGCGCTGACGTCGCATCCCGCAGCGACTTGCGCGCGGCATCCAGCTGCGACTGCGTGGCCAGTTGCAGCGCGAACAGATCCTGGTTGCGCTTGAGTTCGGCGCGCGCGAATTGCTCGGCGCTGACCGCCTGCGCATACGCCGCCTGCGCGGCCGGGTCGCTGACCAGCGTGGCGAGCGGCGATCCGCGATGCACCCGCTGCCCGGCGACCACCTGCATGCGGGACACCAGTCCGGCGCGCGGGAAGCCGACCGTCACGATCTTGCCGGGGGCGACGTCGCCGAACACGGTCAGTATCTCGGGCAGCGACTGCTTGCCGACCGCCTGCGTCCGCACCAGCGCGCTGGTGTCGTCCGCGGCTTGCGGCGCGGCTGCAGCGGCCGGCCGCTTCGCCTGTCCATGATAAAAAAACCAGCCGGCTGCGCCGAGCACGCCGGCCGCGACTATGGCAATCCCTGTTTGTCTGCGTTTCATCGTGTCATGTTTTTCGAAGTGGATTGGACCGGCACGTCGCCGCCGATCAGGGTTTGCAGCGCGACCCGCTGTTCCAGCATCGCCTGCTGCAGATCGACCTGCTCGATTTCCTTGGCGAGCAGCGTGGACTGCAGATTGGCGAAGGCCAGCGCGTCGAGGTTGCCGGCGCGCAGCGCGCCTTCGGCCCGCCTGCCGGCGAGCGCAAGGTCGGCGATGCCGCGCTCGACCTCGGCCAGCTGGTGCGCGTTGATGCGCTGTTCGTCGAGGATGCGGTGGATTTCGCTCGTGCTCTTGTTCAGCCGCGCCTGGTACTCGTCGTGCAGCTTGCGGCGGGTGGCCAGTTCGATGGCGATGTTGCCGCGGTTGCGGTTGAAGATCGGCAGGCTCAAAGTGATGCCGATGCCGGTGGAATAGACGTTGCTGCTGTCGCGCGCCCGCGTCAGCCCGACGTTCAGCGCCGGGAACTGCGCCAGGATCGCGCCCCGGTAGCGCTGATCCTGCGCGCGGTAGCCGGCCTCGAGCGCGATCAGGTCGGGACGCCGCCGCGCCAGGTCGGGCAGGGCCGCGTTCACCGCGGCTTCGTCGAGCGCGGGCAGGGTTGCCGCGCCGCGCAGCGGCACCGCGACTTCCGGCGCCAGCCCGAGCAGCGCGTTCAGGTCGTGCCGGTTCTGGTTGGTCTGCCGTTCCAGGTCGTTGATCTGCTTGTTGACGTCCTGCAGCGCGCTCAGGTTTGGCGTGACCGCGTCGATCGCCAGCAGGCCCTTGTCCAGCGCTGTTTGCGTGCGCCGGTAGCGGTCGGCGAACAGCGCGCGGTTCTGCTGCAGCAAGGCCATCCGCTTGCCGGCCTGGCTCAGCTTGACGAACAGCAGCCGCGCCTGCGACACCACCTGCCACTCCTGCCACAACAGGTTGAGGTCGGTCTTTTGCGCTTCGGCCCGGGCCGCCGAGCGGTTCGACGACCGGCTCAGCAGCGCGCCGATGTCGTAGTTGAGTCCGAGATTGAAGGCTTTGGTCGACCCCGGGCCGGCGCTGTTGGACAGGTCGCCTGCGACGCTGAGTTGCGGATCGGGCAGCAGGCCGGCCGCGAACGCCTGCGCATGGGCGACGTGCGCGTCGTCGCGGGCGATTTTCAGGTCCGCGTTGTTGACCACCGCCAGCATCGCGACCTCGGTCATGTCCAGCCCGTCGGCCGGATCGAAGCGGTGCGCGGCCAGCTCGGGCAGCGGCATCCGCGCCGGATCGATGGCGATATGCGGAATGCGGTTGGGCAGTGTCGCATGGGTATCCAGGGTTTGCGGCTGATAGCTGGCGCAGCCGGCCACGGAGACGCATAGCAACAGTGCGGGCCATTTATTTTTGAAATAGGGCATGGTGTTCAGGATGAGCCGGCACGTGCCGTGCCATTCGCCGTCCGCAGGCGTTGGTCGAGGAAGCGATCATACTGAGCCGAATATTAAGGAAGACTTAAGCCAGCGTTAACTCTGCTCTCCGTACAATACGGACAGGCAATGCGGCAAGGCTGCGAAGGAGCATCGATGCGATTGTTACTGGTGGAAGACGACCCGATGATCGGGGAAAGCGTCGAAGAAGGATTGCGCGGCGAAAATTACGCGGTGGACTGGGTGCGCGATGGCCGCGGCGCGGAACTGGCGCTGGCCAACGGCGTATACGACATCATCCTGCTCGACCTTGGACTGCCGCGCAAACAGGGGCTTGACGTGCTGGTCGAGTATCGCGGGCGCGGCGGCGACGCGCCGGTGCTGATCCTAACCGCCAGGGATGCCACCGCCGACCGCGTGCGCGGGCTCGACGCGGGCGGCGACGATTACCTGGTCAAGCCCTTCGATCTCGACGAACTGTTCGCGCGCATCCGTGCGCTGGTGCGCCGCCGCGCCGGACGAACCCAGCCCGACATTGTTTTTGAACAACTGGTGCTGCGTCCTGCCGCGCACGAGGCGATACTTGCCGGCCGGCCGCTGCCGCTGTCGGCCAGGGAATTTGCGCTGTTGCAGGCGCTGATGGATCCGCCCGGCCAGGTGGTGTCGCGCGCCGCGCTCGAAGAGAAGCTGTACGGCTGGAACGATGAAATCGAAAGCAACGCGGTGGAAGTCCATATCCACCATCTGCGCAAGAAACTCGGCGCCGACTTCATCAAGAACGTGCGCGGCGTCGGTTACAAGGTCGCTGCCAGGCCATGAGGACGATCCGTCAGCAACTGTTGCTGTCGCTGCTGGGCGGGACGATGGCATGCACCTTGATCGCCGGCGCCGCGCTCTACTGGAAAGTGCGCGAGGAGGCCGGCGAGCTGTTCGACGCGCAGCTCAAGCAGGTAGCGGTGTCGCTGCCGCCCACGCTGTCGCCGCAGGCCGAATTGCTGGACAAGGCGGAGCCGGAGGCGGATATCCTGATCCAGGCCTGGGACCGTAGCGGGCGGCTGCTGTATTCGTCGTATCCGGCGTCGTCGCTGCCGCGTTATCCGCCGACCGGATTCCGCACCGTCGAGGCGCGTGGCGATCACTGGCGCATCTACAGCGAAACGCGGCGCGACCGCTTCGTGCAAGTCGCGCAGCCGTTCAATGCGCGGACCGAACTGGCGGCGGAAGTCGCGTTCCGTTCGCTGCTGCCGTTCATCGCCGTCATTCCGGTACTGGCCGCGCTGATCTGGATCGTGGTCGGACGCAGCCTGCAGCCGTTGCAGCGCGTCGCGCGCGCGGTCGGTCAGCGTTCTCCGCGCGCACTGCAGCCGCTGGCGACCGAGGGCTTGCCGCCGGAGATCACGCCGATGCTGGAAGCATTGAACGACCTGCTGCGGCAACTGGATCATGCGCTGGCCTCGCAGCAGGCCTTCGTCGCCGACGCCGCGCACGAACTGCGCTCGCCGCTGACCGCGCTGAAGCTTCAACTGCAATTGGCCGAACGCGCCAGGTCCGAGCAGCAGCGCACCGCCGCCTTCGCCAAGCTGCACGACCGGCTGGACCGCTCCAGCCATCTGGTGCATCAGTTGCTGACCCTGGCGCGGCACGATCCTGAATCCGACAGGCAATCCTTCGGCCAAGTCGACCTGCAGGCGCTGGCACGGCAGGTGGTGGCCGACCAGTACGTGTTGGCAGAAGACAAGGAAATCGACCTCGGCGTCAACGCGGACGGTGCGCCGGTCTTGGTACGCGGCCAGGCCGACAGCCTGCGCATACTGTTGAGCAATCTTGTCGACAACGCGTTGCGCTACACGCCGCGCGCAGGACGGGTGGATGTGGACGTCTTCATCGAAGCCGGCGGCGCCGGACTGCGGGTATCGGATACCGGCCCGGGCATCGCGGCCACCGACCGCCAGCGGGTGTTCGACCGCTTTTATCGCAGCGAGACCAGCGAGGCCTGGGGAAGCGGGCTGGGATTGTCGATTGTCAAGCGTATCGCGGACTTGCATGGCGCGCGCATTCATCTGGGCGACAGCCCGGCGGCCACCGGCTTGCAGATAAGCGTCCTGTTTCCCGGTCCGGTCGATGCTGCTTGATGAACGAATGCAGGAGGCCCAATGAAAAAGCTGCTTGAATGCCTTTCCGCCGGAGCGCTGGCCGTTTCCGCGGCGATCCCGGTTCGTGCCGGTGACGACGAACGATCGATTCCCCGGCTCGATCATGTCTTCATCGTCATGATGGAGAACCATTCCTATGACGAGATCATCGGGAACGCGAACGCGCCGTTTATCAACCGCTACGCGAGGACGGCGAATCTGGCGACGCAATACTATGCGGTCGGCCATCCGAGCCTGACCAACTACCTCGAAGTCGTCGGCGGCTCCAATTTCGGCGTGATGGCCGACAACTATCCGAACTGGCATCACGGCCCTGCCGACAGCGCGCTGGTCGAGCCGATTGGCGGTAACGGGTTCGACGCCGCAACGCCCGTGGCCACCGGACCTCGCGGAAAAGCCATGGCGGCTGCCCGGTACGTCGGGATCAGCATCGGCGACCAGTTGGCTTCCGCGGGGAAGAGTTGGAAAAGCTATCAGGAAGACCTGCCGGCAGCCGGCGCCGACAACGTGAACTATGCGGACGGCTCGTTTTCAAACCTGGACCCAGTCGATCAGGCCAGGGTTCAACCGCTGTATGCGGTCAAGCACAATCCGTTCGTCTATTTCGACAGCGTCCAGCGTAACAGCGACAAGCGTAACGGCTTGAACAACGTCGCCGGTTTTGCCGGCGCGCACGGTCTTTTTTCCGACCTCGGCAGCGGCAAGATGCCCGATCTTTCCTTCATTGCACCGAACCAGTGTCACGACATGCACGGCACCGCAGGCGGGAGCGCACTCTGCACCACGGATGCAACGGCAATCGCTGCCGGTGATCGCGCGGTTTCCGGAATTGTCGGCGCGATCAGGCAATCCGTCGCATGGCGCGAAGGCCGGAATGCGATTGTGCTGCTGTGGGACGAGAACGATTTTTCGGCGGCGCCGAATCGGGTGGTGGCGCTGGTCGACACGAACTACGGCGTGCATGGCATGCAAAGCGCGCGGCCTTACAATCATTTCTCTCTGCTGAAGACGCTTGAGGCGGGCTTCGGGCTTGCGTGTATCAACCACGCCTGCGACGGCGACGTCAGCGTGATGAGCGACCTTTTCCAGGCTGCCGGCAAGGGCAGGGGAGCCGGCCAAGACGATCAATGAAGGGTACGGTTAAATGAATCTGTCGGACAAGAAATTGAACAGTACGGCGACGACGTGGCATTACGGGCCGCTTGCCGTTGGCCTTCACTGGGTCATAGCCATCCTGATTATCGGCCTGATCGGGCTGGGCTGGTACATGATGAGCGTCGAACGTCAGCCGGGCAGCGGCTGGCTGTTCGATTTGCACAAGTCACTGGGCTTTACCGTGTTCGGGCTGATTGTCCTGCGCATCGTCTGGCGCACCACCCATCCACCGGAAGGCCTGCCCGATTCGGTTCCCGCCTGGCAGAAAAAAGTTTCGACGGCCATTCACTGGCTGCTCTACGCCTGCATGGTCGTGATGCCCGTGACCGGCTACCTGGGCGCGGTGCATCAAAAGACGCCTCCGCGTTTTTTCGGCCTCGATCTGCCCGTCTGGGCGGCACCCGATCATGACCTGGCCGAGCAGTTTTTTACGATTCACTCGATCACCGTATGGGTGCTGGCCGTCCTGATCGGCCTGCACGTCCTCGCCGGACTCAAGCATCTGCTGATCGACAGAGACCGGGTGTTTCAGCGGATGTGGTTTGTCCGCGTAAAAGACGCCAGCTGAATCAGGCTTTCCTGCCGCGACTAGCACGCAGTCAGCCGGTCCAGGCGGAGGCGGTCGCGATCGTCTGTTACCGCCGATGATGCCAGGTAAACGGTGCCCACGGCGGCCAGTCCGCTGCCGCCGGCGAGCAGGAACATCAGCAGAATCTGGTACTTCACCGCATCCAGCGGATCCATGCCGGCAAGAATCTGTCCTGTCATGATGCCCGGCAGCGTAATGATGCCGGCCGCCGACATCTGGTTGGCGATCGGTATCAATCCCTTGCGGATCGACTCGCGCATCAGCGGGCCCAGCGCCTGATGCCGGGTAGCGCCCAACGCCAGGCGCGCTTCTATCGCGGCGCGCCCGTTCGTCACGCCGCTGAAAAACGTGTCGAGGCAAAGGCTGGCTGAATTCAGCACGCTGCCCAGCACGATACCCATCAGCGGAATGGCATAGCGCGGGTCGTACCAGGGCGCCGGCCGGATGGCGGTCAGCAAGGCGAGCAGGACGGTCGCGATGCCGGACACGCCGACCACGATTCCGCCGATGCGGTAATTTCCTCCGCTGCGCAGCCGTTGGCCTGGCCTGGTTGCCACCTCCCGCGCGGCCGCTGCAATCATCAGCGCGACCACCGCAACGGTTGCAGGAGCCGATCCCATCGCGAAGACGGCGCGCAGGACGAAGCCGACCAGCATGAGCTGCACGACCATTCTGGCAGCCGCCAGCAACAGCTGGCGATGCAGGCGCAGGCCGAGCGCGATGGAGATGCCCGCATCGAGCAGTACCAGAACCGAGGCGGTGACGAGATCAAATATACTGAGCTGGACTGGTGTCATTGCGGCGTCAACTTTCGATTCTGCATCCGCAGAACGCGGCGACCCATGCGCCTGGACTGTTCTTCGGAATGGGTGACCAGCACGATGGCAAGTCCCGCCTGCATGCGTTCGCGCAACAGTGCTTCGACCGCGATGGTCGATGCCGGGTCGAGCGCCGACGCCGGTTCATCGAGCAGCAATACTTTCGGATTGCAGGCGAGTGAACGCAACAGCGCCATCCGCTGACGCTCGCCCGTGGAAAGACGGGCGATATCCGCGCCAAGCAGCTCGGCGCGAAGACCGAGCGGCGGCAGCATCTGCAGCACCGACTGCCGTTCGGCGTCCGTGAAATGGGCGCCTGCCGTCGATTCCCACCAGGCGGGTTCGGCCGCCTGATAAACGACCATGCGCCGCCATTGCGGCGCCGGCCATTTTTCGCATGGATGTCCGTCGAGGCACACCTCGCCGCCATGCGGGTCGAGGTCGGCAATCATCCGCAGGAGCACACTCTTGCCGGATCCCGATGCACCGACGATCGCTACACATTCGCCAACCGTTACGTCAAGCGAAATCGGCCCCGCATGCGCTGATTGCAGTTCACGGACTTGCAGTCGAGGTATGGCTGTTGTCATGGGGCGCGTTCGACATGGAGTTTCACAGCGGAGGGGAAAACGCGGGCCACGTAGGATGCACAGGTCATGCCCGCGATCGACAACGCGATCTCTTCCTCCTTGACCGCGTAGCCGGCTTTTTCCACGGCGGCCGTCAATGCGTCGACGCCGGTGCCGGCATCGGCCTGCACGGATGCTTTTTCAGTGGCGAGGTTGATCGACGCGCTGCGCACGCCGGGCACCGCGTTCAGCGCCTTTTCCACGCGCGCCACGCAGGACGCGCAGGTCATGCCTTCTATCTTGAACGTCAGATCGATCGCGGTGTCGTTCTTTACGGTGGTATCCATTCGGGTTCTCCTGCAGTGATACCTTCAAGATAAACCTTCCAGCGATGGAAAGGTCAACAGGATTTTGCAATTATATTTGCTTGACATTGCCATCGCTGGAAGGTCTACATTGGAAGAAGTCGGCGATCGCAACGCATGGTGCCCGGAAGGCAGGGATGTGCAGCGATCGGCCGCGGACCTTAACTTTCGAACCAGGAGTAATGATGATGGAATTTCGCGTGGAAGACATGACCTGCAACCATTGCGTCAGCAATATCACCAAGGCGGTGAAAGGCGCCGATGCGGGCGCGTCGGTCGACATCGATCTGCAAAACCACTTGGTGAAGGTGGAAGGTGCGTCCGATCCGGAGGAAATCGCGGATGCGATCCGCGATGCCGGCTACACGCCGGTGCAGAAAAAGTAATTTGACACGGTGCGCTGTGCTTGGTTGCAGAGCGCGCGCATTCCGCCATGCAGGCCAGCCGCAGTCGCCATGACCGGTCGCCTGTTCATCAGCGCACAGGATGTCCTTCTTTTCGCAGGCCTAAACCGGCTTCGCGGGCCAGGACGATGGCGTGGGCGCGATCCCGCACCTCCAGCTTGGAAAAGAGGTGGTTGATGTGGTTGCGTACCGTCTTTGGGCTGATGCCGAGCGTCTCTGCGATCTGGGAATTGCTCAGCCCGGTTGCCACCAGTTCGAGGACGTGGCGTTCCCGCTCGGTCACATCGCCCAGCCCGGGGAACTCTGCGGCCGATTCGTTTCCATGCCGTTGGATGAATTCGGCGATTTCGTCGAAAAATTGTCCCCACGCCGTTTGATGCTCAAGCAGGATGTGATTACGGCTTGGCAGCGAAACGAATTCGGCGCCGTGGATCGCGCTTGCGACTTGCCGTCCCTCCTCGAACGGCACGCGGGCATCGTCACGCGAATGCAGCACCAGCGTCGGACAGGCGATTTTACCTGCTTGCGCTGAAACGTCGATCTCATGGAAGCTATCGAGCAGCCGCATGGCGGCCTCGGGCGATGCGGTCTGCCGCTGGATTTCGTCGAATGCGCGCAGTTGTTCGAGCGTGCTGTCCGGGATGAACTGCGTCGCAAAAACCTGGCGGAACGCGGAGTTGTCCTGCCCCCATCCGAGTTGCACAAGCTTGAGCATGATGTCCGCCTGTTCGATGGCTTGCGCAGACGCATCCCGCTTTCGCGCGCCGCGCAGATAGGCACCGTAGAGAATGAGATGGCTGACCCGGTCCGGATGCCGCGCCGCGTAGTCAATCGCGATCGCTGCGCCCTGCGATGCGCCGAACAGCGCGAATCGCCGGATGCCGGCGGCGTCGACCACCGCTTCCAGGTCGAGCAGGTTGGTGGCAAAAGAGACATGCCGAACGTCGCGGTCGGACAAGCCGCAGCCGCGGGCGTCGTAGCGTATCAGGCGGAAGCTTCGCGACATCCGCGCGATCCAGGCGCGCCATACAGGACTCTTCGGGTCCAGCTCCAGGTGGTTGAGCCAGTTTGGCGTCTTGACCAGCGACAATCCGGTGCCGCCGGCAGCGTAGGCGATCCTCACGCCGTCTGCCGTGTTGCAGAAGCGGATCGGATAGGCGGGAGCGCGCATGAATGCTTTCGAATTGAATTTGCCGGACGAACCCCATGGTAGTAGATGGCACAGCGCAGATCAACCGTATGGCCCGGCGGGGCAGTGCGATTGCATGAAGGCCCGGGTAGCGCTGCCTATATGGAATTTTGTCCACGAAAGGCACGAAAAACACGAACAAATTCATGTTTGTATCCCGGCTGACGTTTTCACTCGGCGGACTTTTCGACGTGCTTGTCTCTTTCGTGATTTTCGTGCCTTTCGTGGACTGCGGGGGGGGCTTCGTGTAATTGCCCTGCAGGGCGGGTAAAGCCGCGGTTCTCCCCTGCCTGGGCCAAGGCTCCCATCGTTTTTGCATTTGCCCGGTCCGTTCGGATTTGAATTGGGCCCAAGGGCTCATGCCGGCGGCGGCGATAAACGGCATAGTGCAGGCAGGTTCCGCCCGAGTGCTGTCTTGTCTTATCCAGGAGGTCTGTCCATGCCTGCCGCATCCGCCTCGTCCGCCCATCGACCCGGCGCGGACCAATCATTGCTGTCTGCGCGCGTGGCTCTTGCCATCGCAACACTCCTTTGGGCCGGGAATTTTATTGCGGGAAGGGCATTGCGCCATGAGATGGCGCCGCTCGAACTGAATTTCTGGCGCTGGCTCGTCGCGTTCGCCGCGCTTCTTCCTTTCACTCTGGGTTCGCTGTGGCGCGGCCGTGCACTCATCATGCGCAATGGCGGATTTATAAGCTTGCTTGCCCTGACCGGGGTGGTTGTGCCGCACACCTGCGTGTACGCGGCACTGGGCACGACCAGCGCGGTCAACGCGCTGCTGTTGATGAGCGTCGTGCCGCTGCTGATAAACGTCGGCGATTGGGCCGTTTTCGGTGAGCCGATGCACAAGCGGCAATGGTTAGGAATGACCCTTGCCTTGACCGGTGCGGCAATCCTCATTGCGCGAGGTGATATCGACACGCTTGTGAACCTTCGATTCGGCAAAGGCGATCTCTGGATGATACCGGCCGTTTTCAGCGTCGCAGCGCTCGTGATGATGCTGCCGATGATGCTGATATCCGGAAGCCCGATTATTCCGCCTTCCGGCGCTAGGCTGGTCGCCGGTCTGCTGTATGTCGGCGTGCTGGCATCGGCCGCGGCATTTCTTTTATGGAATCGCGGCGTTGCGCGGCTGGGGCCGGGACGGTCCGGCCCCTTTCTCTACCTCATGCCGGTGTACGGCTCCCTGTTGTCGGCTGTGTTTCTCGGGGAGGCGGCAAGGAATTTCCAGTATGCCGGCGGCACGCTGGTCTTTCTCGGGCTGTGGCTGGCACGCCGCGGGCGCGGCTGAGGAGGCGGTTCCCGCCATGCTCTCGTATCGCATGAAGTCGACAAGACGTTTGGAGTAACTTATATGATCGCAACTGTTCACCACCAAAGGAGCACGCTATGGGATCGGCATTAATGCAAGGTGATGTTTGGGGTGGTTCGGCACAGGAATGGGCGGAGCTGCATGAACCGGTGTTCATCCCGATGTATGAAGCTGTTTTCACAAGCGTCAGGGTCCGCACCGGCTGGCAGGTGCTGGACGTCGGCTGCGGTTCCGGGCTGTTTTGCCATCTCGCGGCAAAGCGCGATGCGCAGGTAGCGGGCATCGACGCTGCGCCGAAGCTGATCGAGATCGCAAAATCGCGCACGCTATCCGGCGACTTTCGCGTCGGCGAAATGGAAGAACTTCCGTTTGCCGATGGCCTGTTCGATCTGGTGACCGGGTTCAATTCATTCCAGTACGCTTCCGATCCGGTCAATGCTTTGCAACAGGCTCGGCGCGTGGTCAAGCCGACCGGGAAAATCATCATGGCGGTCTGGGGCCTTGCCCGCGATTGCCAGGCCGCCTCCGTCCTCAAGGCGTTGAGCAGCCTTCTCCCACCTCCGCCGCCCGGGGCACCCGGTCCGTTTGCGCTGTCCGAACCGGGCGTGCTGGAGAACATGTTGTCTCGTGCCGGTCTGAAGCCGGAACAAGCTGTGGATGTGGATACACCGTTTGTCTTCTCCAGCGCCGACACTGCCTGTCGCGCGTTCATGGCCTCGGGGCCTGGCATCATCGCGCTCAGGCGCAACGGCGAAGAAAAGCTGCGGGCGGCCATCATGCCGGCATTGGCGGCGTTCAAGCACCCGGATGGGACCTGCCGCATGGAGAACAAATTCAAGTTCATGCTCGCCGCGCCGTGAGCCGTCGGTTTTGCCTGGTTCAGCAATGTGCCGCTCGATGACAGAACACCTTCAGGGCATTGCCGCTTTTGCAAACGGCGATCCCGCCGTGCACAAGACAGCTTGCCGCCCAGTGGGGCTGGAGGCGTCCGCAAGTTCATTGCATACCAGTTTTATTTGTATATTTAAGACAAATTAATCGTTTTATTAGTTTGTTGATCCTCCGTATAGTGGTCCGTACTGACACACAGGAGGTATCATGAAAGAGCAAAGCATTTGTCTGGAAGCCGCGCTGCCGGTCGCCGGGTCGGCGGGCGAGCAGCACGGCAATCACG
>JAKACN010000058.1 GCA_021821365.1 Pseudomonadota bacterium
CATGCTCGGGTTCATGGCCTCCTTCACTCTCGCCTTGCAAGTGTTCCTCATGGAAGGCAATCCGGGGTTTCTCCTCATCTGGCTGTTCGCCGCCGCCGCGGCACTCGCATCGATCCGCTTCAGCCGCAGGTGGTGCGCGACCATGGAGCGCATCGGCAGGATGAAGGCGCGCGACGTGATCGATCCCCTGCAACGGAAATGGCATGGCGATGTGGAAGACGTGACGTTCCGTGATCTGCCTTCTCCGGCCGGAACGTCCATTCGATAAGCGCCCGCCGCCGATATACACCCATGCAGCGAAGGGCATTGCCCTGGTCGCTGCATCGCTTGTGCTAGTATCGTTCATGCAAGTCTTCGATCAAAGACGATTACCATGCTTGAGCTGTACAGCGATAGTTTCCTCGATATTGCCGTCGAACGCGATGCCCTGATCCTTCATGCCAACTGGAAGGGGTACCAGAGCATGAATACCGGGACTCGCGGCTGCGAACGCATGCTGGAACTGATGGCGCGGCACAAGGCGTACAGGGTTCTCAACGACAATACCAATGTCAGGGGGCTCTGGATGGAAGTCGCCGAATGGGCCGCGAGGGACTGGTTCCCGCGCATGAAGCAGGCAGGCATGCGGCAATTCGCATGGATATACAGTCCGACCAAATTCTCCCAGCTATCGACCGATGTTGCACTCGCACTGATCGACACCCGCGCGCATGGCATCGCAGTCTTCCACGACAGGGAGCAGGCGCTGGCCTGGTTGCGCGCCGGCCAACCGGCGGCATCGGCCATTTGATAAGCGTCATCACCCGGTAATACTGCACCGGTATCATTCCCTTATCTGCTGTACATGCAACCGATATGCATGACTGCAGCCCGGTGTGCCCTGCCCGAAAAAAACGGGCAGGCACGCCACCCGCGCTTCATTCACCATCTCTGACACCTGGCCCTTCGTGCTGTTTTCGTCCTGGTCTCGCCGGTTCCGCTTTCCTCGCACGTACGCGTCGCCATTCGCGGCAGCACTGTTGCTTTTGCGTCGGCATGTGCCAGTCGTCACATCGAACAATCCGTGCCTTTCCTACAATTTGTTCCAGGAGCAAACCTCCGTTCATCGGGAGATCATCATGGGCAAAACCCTGCATGACCGCGTCCGCCTTAAAGGGAGATACGCGTTATTCAGTTTCAGCCGGCTACGCATCGCGGCTCTGGGCGTGACCGCCATTCTTGCGCTGGCCGTGGTGGCAGTGCAGATGTTCAATTAACCGGTGAAGGCATGTTCAACCAGTCCGGAAGGCCGGCGGCGGCCGGCGTGAGTCGTCTTCCCCGACACGCTCGTATTCCGCGATCACTTGTGCCCCAAACAGCAGCAGGGTCGCGGCAATTTCCAGGCTGAGCAGGACCACGATCGCCGTCGTCAGCGATCCGTACACGACATTCACCTGCGACAGCGTGGCGAAATACCACACAAGCACATGGCGGGTGATTTCCCAGAGCAGGGCTGCGGTCACACCGCCAAGAAGCGCATGCCGCAGCGACAAGCGTCCGACGGGCATCACCAGGTACACCGATGTCAGCAGGAGTATTTCGCCCGCCAGGCCAAGCAGGTAGAGCAGCAGGCCGGAAAAGCCGCGCAATGACCATGTCCGCCCCAGGAAATTGACACTCTCCTGCCCAATCGTCTGGAGGCTGCCCGCGACCAGCGTGACCAGCAGCAGTCCCACGCCGAGCGCGACGATATAGCAATACGGCAGCAGTGCCGAAGTCAGGAAATGCCGCCGGCGAATGGCCACCCGATGAAAGAAGATCACCGACATCGCGTTTTCCAGCACCGTGAATGCCAGCGAGCTGAAGAAGAGCATGGTGACCAGCAAGACCCATCCGATGATTTCGCGGTGCGCCATGAAATTGGCAAGCTCGCCGACGATCGCTTTCGACTGCCCGGGCAACAACCATTCGAGATAGCGGCCGATGGTCTGCAGCAGTTCGGTCTCGTCGATGAAGTGCGACAACGCGATCACCGTGACGATCAGCAGAGGCACGATGGACAACAGCGCATAGTAGGCCACCGCGCCGGCGAGCAGGAGACCCTGGTTGGCGCGAAAGCTCCGCATTGCCCTGAGCGCAAACGCTCCGGGATGCTTCAGGATTTCACGGGTTCTGTAATCGATGATGTGCATGACGGTTCATCATGGACAGCGCCGCCGTTCCACGGTTCTTTTCCTTCGGGATATCCGGCGACGAAGACAGGTTGTCGTTCATACCCAAGTACATGATTCTTTCCCGGAAAGAGGCTTGCGGTTCCTCATGTTTCCATTCGTTGTCCTGTGGTGTTTGTCATTCGAGAACGCCGTAGCTTAATGGTAATCAAGGTTGCGATGCTGGCGCACAAGAGAATCGACCAGGCGGAATGAGGAAACCGGTTCCACGGTTCATTCCCGCTTCTCCCTGGAGCGGTTTTCAGGAAGGCGCATCGGCATCGTATTGGTGTCGCTTTCCCCGAGATCGATCCGGACACCGTCGCGGCATTCTGTCCCGTCGCGATGCCGCGCGCATGGAAAGATGGCCGATCCGAAGCATGTGGATGCATTGCCGAGGTGAGGCGATTGCCAGGTATCGAATAACTGAAAGGTCAGCATGGAAAAATCAATGACACGTCAGCGTCAACGCTCACTGTTTTCCGGAGACGAAACAAAGCCCGTCCTGTTCCATATCAAGCCGATCGTCGCCGCTTTGGTGGCCGCGAGTGCATTGGCAGCATGCGGAGGGGGCGGCGGCTCAGGAGCGTCAACGACTGCGCCGGCGAGCAACACGGGAGCCAACGGCGGCACCCAGCCAACGCCGTCACCCGCACCGACTCCCGCACCCGCTCCGACTCCGGCACCTGCTCCGACTCCGGCACCTGCTCCCACGCCAACACCTCCGGCGCCAGTCACCGAGGCCATGACCATGTCCTGCGTGGATGGGCCCGAGTATCAGTGCAGCGGCGGCGGCATTATCCGAACCGACAACGGCATCGCGCTGACCCGTTCCGGCGTGCAGGTGTACGGCAAGTCCACCAGCGACCTCGCCACGCCGAATACCAAGCCGACCACCGCGCTCGGCCTGGCGCCCGCATCCGGCGGCGTGGCTGAATTCAGGCTGGCGAAGGATGCAAACAGCGTCGCGTCGAAACCCGTCGTCCTGTTGAGCAATCTCGGCCTGAGCTGGGACGGCAAGGTCGAACGTCCGCCGATCATCGAGACTTTCCGCACTGCGACGGGACACGTCCAGCTCGCGGCAAACGGCGCCGTCACCTCGATAGCGCTTCCTCCCAGCTCCGACCTGAGCTTCTACAACTTCGCAACGCTCAAGACGGCGGCGACCCAGGGGAATTACGCGAACAATGCCTATTTCCCGCGCACCGACCCGTCGCGCTGCCCGGCGGACCTCAATCCATGTCCCACCACGGAGACCAGCGGCGTGCAGACCGTGCAGGGCGACTGGCGCACCGGCGGCAGCCAACTGGACTGGATGGTGGCGACCCGCCTGCATGAGGATGGCGATGTGCATGCCGGCGACGGCATCCCGAACTCCACCGGTCCCGGCGTGCCTTTCCCAGGCGGCAAGGGCTATCGCGGTATCGCCGGCTGGACCGAACAGTACGCGAACCTCGGCGCCTGGGAGAGCCAGGACACCGTTCTGCTGGAGGAATGGGCTGCACTCGGCCAGGAGCACAACAAGAAGCGGCGCGGCCTGGTATCGTTCGGCGCGGTGACCGATCCGGCGACCGTGCCGACGACGGGTACCGCGACGTACAGCGGCATCGTTTACGGCTGGTACGCATCCAATGGCACGGAGGAGCCGCCGGTATTCCGCGGCGATGCGACGATCACCGTCGATTTCGCGACACGGATGGTCACGATCGCTTTCCAGAACACGAAGACCTTTGATGCCGCCGGAACCGCAGTCCCGCTGTCCTTCACGACAAGTGCGGCGATGGGGGCGGCCGGTGCGAGCGTGGCCAACTACCTGACTGCGCCTGCCGCTGCCGGCGCGCTCGCGGGCGGCATCAGCGGCCGCTATTACGGGCCGGTCGTTTCGGGTGGTACCGGCGGGACCGGGCCCGCGGAGATCGGTGGCGCGCTCCAGTTGTCGAATGCGACCACCGGTGCAACGGCAGTGGCGGGCTTTATCGCGCGCAAGCGCTGATCATGGCGCCGGCGCAGCCATAGCCGCGAAATGGCATTCGCGGCAAAGCGACAAATGCGCCGGCGCTCGACGGCTTCATGTGCCGCTCGCTGCTCTCCTGGCGCGGGCGGACTGTCTTCCTGCCGCAGGTTTTCCGCTGCCCGCGGATTTCTTTTCGCCGTCAGGGTTTTTCGCGCTGCCGGGAGGAGCCTCGCTTGCGGCCTGCTTGTCCCCGGCCGGCTTGGTCGCCGCTTTCTTGTGCGCGGGTTTGCTGCGCGGTTTGGGAGCGCAGGCGGTATTGATCAGGTGCTCTTCCAGCGAGTCGGGCACGGCATCGGACATCTCCTGGCCGGTTGCCTTGCTTGTTCCGACGACTTCCCCCTTGCCGAAGCGCTCGGCGTAATACGACGTTTCCGAAATCCCGAAGGTCGCGGCCTTGCAGTCGATCACCACGCGTTCGCGTGAAGACAGGTACGCGTGCTCCTTCTCGAAATAGTCCGGGAACGGATATTCGGTGTCGCGCCAGACCGCCAGGCGGCCGTTGTCGGCTTTCTTGATATTCTGGTGAAGGAATACCGCCGCGTCGTGCCGCTTGCCGAGCGGGCGCCAGCTCGCCGTGAGCGCATGCTGGCCCTGCTCATAGAGAGCATCCACTGTCGGGATGGCGGCGTTCTGCGCGGGGGCGGTGGCGGCGTGCAATGCGAGGTACAGCACGGCGCTACCGGAAAGGAACCTGTTCATGAATGCCTCCCTCCATCGAATTTGGTTGCGCCTGTCGGCGCACAAGCGCGCAGCCTCTTGCGCGGGCCGCTATTGCGAGCCAGCCGTATTGCTGGCCATGACGTCGTCATGGCGGCATGCGGCGAAAATATCCATGCCGGCCCGGTACATTGCATTTTTCACGCCCATGCCGCCGAGGACGGTGTGATAGAGATTGTCGTGGCTGAACGGCTTGTCGACAAGAGTCCGCATGCATGCGCTATCGAGCGAGAAGCGCCGGCGATAGCCATCCGACATCCACAGGACGAACGGAACCTTCTTTTGTTCGATCGGGGCGAACATGTAAGGTGCGCCATGCAGGTACAAGCCCTTCTCGCCGAGCGATTCGCCGTGGTCGGAAACGTAGATCAGCACGGTATCGAAATGGTCCGACAGGGATTTGAGGATAGCGATCTGGCGCGCCAGGTTGTAATCGGTATAAACGATCGAATTGTCGTAGGCATTGCGGATTTGCTCTTCAGAGCACTGTTTCAGCTCGTTGGTATTGCACACCGGCGTAAAGCGTTCGAAGCGTGCTGGGTAGCGCTTCGAGTAGGCCGGTCCGTGGCTGCCGATCTGGTGGAAGGCGAACACGGTATCGTCGTGGATCGTGCGCAGCGTCTGCTCCAGCCCCTGTAGCATGACCTCGTCAAAGCAAGACTCGCTGTTGCACAGCGCGGCATCGTTGCGCGCGTCGTAGCTGATCGTCCGCGCGCGGGCGCTCACGCCTTTGCTGCCGGAGTTGTTGTCCCGCCATTCGACGCCGACGCCGGCCTTTGCGAGCGCGTCGAGCAGATTGGTGGTGTGGAGGGCGACAGGAACGGTGAAATGCTCCTGGCCGAGATGGGAGAACATGCAGGGCACGGAAATCGCCGTCGACGTCCCGCAGGACATGACATTGTTGAAGTAATACAGACCGTCGATCTTCGACAGTTCCGGATTGGTCGGCCTGTCATAGCCGCCGAGCTGGAAGTCGAGCCCGCGCGCCGTCTCGCCGACCACAAGGAACATCAGCAAGGGCTTCTGGTGCGCGGTCTTCATGAAGCGAGTCGTGACGCCGCGCGTGGCGACGAACGCATCGTCCTCCGCATTCGGCATCATGCCGCGCGCATACTGGATCGTACCCTGGATTGCGGCGCCCGGGCTGAGCAGATAGCGCAGGTTCTTGTGTTCGCGCACGAATGAACTGTAGTTGGCCGAGAAGGCAAACAGCATGGCTGCGCTCGCCGCCAGTCCGCCGGCAAAAAATGCAAGGCGCTGGACCAGCTGCCGTCTGAACCCGATCTTCTGCAGGCGCACGCGCCATACCAGCAACGAGGGCAGGACGCCGAGCAGGGCCACGTACAGGGCGAACTGGGCGTTGAGCAGGGCACCCGCCTCGCGCCGGTCGGTCTCGAACAGGTTGCGGATCATTTCCTTATCGATGAACACGCCGTAGGCATCGGCCGAATAGGAAGCCAGCGCCGCGACCATGAACAGGACTGTCGCCGTCGCCTGCAGCAGGCGACGTCCGGGGATGAGCAGCAGAAAGGAGGTGTGGAGGAACAGCAGGATGGCAAACAGCGAAGCCATGAAAAGCGAATCGCTGAACGTGCCGTCCCAGAGTGCCGCACTCGTTTCGCGCCAGAAGCGGACGTTGTGGAAAACCAGGAGAATTATTGAAATGGCAACTGCCAGTGCGACAGGGGAGCGGAAGTGAATGGAAAATCTTGTCTTTTCTGCGCTCGGGGCTGTGTCGATCAGCATGCTATGGGATACGATGGCAAAGCAGCAAGGCTCGCCATGGAGAGTTGCAGGGAAAGCGCGAAGTATACACCGGCCGTGATGCCCGGATCGGTCGCAGGGGGAAAAGGGCGATGCGGCGGTCGATGCGTTGGCGGCCTTGCATCAGGCCGGCACCCGCTATCGCTTCACGCAACTGAGATAAAGATAACTGGCGAAGAGTACAGTGATCACGATGCAGGAAAAGGCAAACCCGATCCCCGCACTCATGCAGGCCAGCGCGGCGCACAGATAGCCGGCGCTTTCCTGCGCCGTCGCTGCCATGTGTTCCGACAGCAAACGCATCAATTGCATCATGCAGAGCGCAATGCCGATCCATTTCCAGACGTAGAAGGGCAGCACCTTGCGTTGCGCGCGGTTGTAGCGGTAATTGGCGATCCTTTGCTCCCTGCTTCCTTTGCCTGCATCCCTAAAGATCCACAGCGGGATGGCGAGGCGCCAGACATACCGGAGCCGAAAAGAAACCGTTTCCCGCCATGGCCGCGGGTCATTCGCATGCATGAACCAGCACCTCCTCCTGCTTAGGCGGAATTCCGGGAAAGGTGTTCCCGGCGCGAACCGTTGGCTGTTGCAGTGGCAGGGGGTGGAAAATCAGGTTTTGCCGAAAAGCTTTCGCGAAAAGTGGTCCAGCATCATCCGCAGCTTGTGTGCGATGCGCGAGAAGTCGAGCAGGGATTTGTAGCGCGAGCCGTAAAAATAAAAGGCGGGCCGATGCGCTCGTCGCGCACCATGCCGGTGCGAATGCCGATGCGAGTGGTGATGTACTTCCCGGTCGGAGCTTTCCTCCGCCTCTGCGCGTGCGATCCAATCGTCATGGTCGCGGCGCCTGGCCGGATCGGAAAGCACTTCGTAAGCGGCGTTGATGATCTGGATGATGCGCATGGCATCGGCGCTGTTGCCATTGCGGTCCGGGTGATGCTTTTGCGACAGCGTCTTGTAGGCGGCACGGATCACTTCGGGCGGTGCATCGCGCGCCACCTTCAAATTGTCGTAATGGGTATGGACTCGTGCCATGTGCGGCAATCCGAAAACAATGGTTTTTATTAATAGCTTTAGAGTCGCGCCTGGTTCGCTTCGTTCGCACCCATGCGTACCTGCTCATGCTTCGGAGGTATCGTAAGGCGGCATAACGGTCCGCATATTGCAATTTATCAAGCGCGCATGTGAATTTGTTCCTCATGTCATGGGCGAGCGTGTCAGCGGCAGAAGTAGTCGGCAACAATCAGTTCGCCACCGCGATGTTGCGGCCCCACCAGGAACGCATCGATGCACGGGCTCGATGCATCCACGACGCCATACACCACGACAACTTCTTGTTCGAAAGGATGGTTGGCGACGGTCATGACGAGCCTGGGCGGCCCATAGGACTGGAGAAGGTCGGCGTAGGGCTTGCCGCGCCATCTCTGCTGCATCCGCGACTCATGCACCCGGCGTATGTCATGAACGACTGGAGCGGAAGTGCTGCATCCGTTGATCAGCAGGAATGCAGATGCAAGTGTCAGGCTCGACAGCAACGGACCCGGCCTGATGTTCATCCCCCTGCTTCCCGATCCGCGGCGCGCTGAAATTGATGCCGTTTCCACGTGGCGGCATCGATGCCATGCCGAAACATGTCCGGCAGAGCATTATTTCATTCGGGGAAAAGGCTCGCATTATTCCAGGTCAACGAAGAGGAATTTCCCGGCTGCGCCGAGCGGCGCCGATGAAAGCGCAAGCATTCTGGCTCACGGCCTCCCGACCTTGAGAAAATCGTTTCCAGCGCGCCTTGCCGCCTCGATGGCCGCCTCGTAGTCGGCGAATGTCCGTTCGGATGCATGATGCGTTTCGAGCACGCATCGAAAATCCTGTGCTTCGTCGTCGAATTCATACACACTGACAAATGGGTCCCAGCCGCCAGGAACCTCCTGGGCGAGCAGATGAAGCTGGTACTTTCCGATCGTCTCGATTTGCATGGCAACCCTTCCGCGTATTCAATCCTAACACCGCATGACCTTGTTTCATTGACGCGAATCAGGCGCGACAAGCATGGCAAGGGAATGTGGCACCGGCGCCGATTGCTGCAGCCGGGGCGTTTTTGTTGCGGAACAAATCCGGGGAGCGTGAGGTCTAGGCAGTTTGAATTTTCGTTTTCCACGGGAAATACGCATGGCCCGCTCTTCTCAGTCTGATGATGAACTTGCAGCGCTCCGCCGACTTGAAGCAGCTGTGCGCGCATGCGGATTGCCGACGATGATGGTATCGGGACAGAAGCAGCTCGACGACCTTGCCAAAGCGTTGAAAGAAATCGAGGATGCGCGCAATAAATCCGCGGCGGTCGCGAAAGCCGTGCTTTCGCCATGCGACGACCAGCCCTGACGAGCAAGCGGATCAGCTTCCCGAGTTCCACCAGGCACCGAGCAGGCCGGTGACATAGGTGGCAATTCCGATCGGGATCGATACTGCTGCTGCAATGGGCGAGTCGGCGACGGCGGCAACGATTCCTCCGGCAATCACGGCGCCGCCGAGCAGCCGAATCAGCTTGTACTCCTTCAGAGCAGCTTCCGCCGCTTCACCTGCTTCGCGCGCCAGCTCCGTGACCGGATAACTGCATTCCGGACAGATTTCCGCCAATGCGGGCAAGCGCGCCCCGCATTCGGTACATGCCATCCCCGAAGACTTACCTCTCGTTACTCGCATATCCCGCGCCCAGTCCTGCAATCGATTCCAGAAATTTCAGCAGCGTAATTAGACACCCGGCCTAAAGCGGAGCCTAGCCATATATATGGGATATGCAGGTGCAATTGCGAAAAGACTGCCTTGGCATAAGGTACACATCTTGCTCACCCGATATGTGCGCCGCGCAGCGGCTGCATTTGTTTGCGCCTGTCTTCATCGCCGCGTAATAAATGCACGCCATGATTGACTTGACTGGCATATTTTGCCGAGAGGAGGCCGCAGGTGAAGGTTACCGACGAGATGGTGCAGGTGGCTGTCAAGAAGGCTGTTGAAGCAGGCTTGTTGCCGCGATACGCACGCCATGACAAAACCCGGTTCTATCATTCGTTGATAGAGCCGATTCTCCAGGCCGCATTCGAGCGGGCGCTCGATGAGAACGATCCGATGCCGACAGTTTTCCACGCCGGCGGGCTGGAGCCGAATTTCATGTTGCTCCGGCCTCGGCAATAGGCCGGGCGCCTGAACTTGCTCACACTTGCTGTGGCCAACTTTGTGGATAACTGGCGACAAGCGTCCTTATCGTTCTGATTCACAAGGGAAATTTCGCGTTGCGTAAAATCAAGGCAGATGCGGTGCCGCAGCGGGGGATCGATCAGGCGCCGGCCGTTCGCGATCGCTCGAACGCCGCACGGGTTTTCGGAAGGTACTCCGGAAATTCCCGCTGGATGAAAAGAATCAGGTCCTCGCGCAGACGGCAGCGCAGATCCCATGAGCGCGACGAATCGCCGGCACTGATCAGCACGCGCACCTGCATGGCACGTTCGCCGGCCTCCACGACCTGCACCAGGCACAAGCGTTCGTCCCATTCCGGTGCATCGCGGCAGATTCGCTCCGCTTCCGCGCGCAAGGGTTCCAGGGGCATGCGGTAATCGACCCAGAGCAGGACGGTCCCGAGGATTTCCGAACTGGTCCTGGTCCAGTTCTGGAACGGATTTTCGATGAACCATTGCAGCGGAACGATCATCTTGCGCTGGTCCCAAATACGCACGACGACATAGGTTCCCGTGATTTCTTCAACGTGTCCCCACTCGTTCTGCACGATGACGACGTCCTGCAGGCGGATCGGCTGAGTCAGGGCGATCTGCATTCCGGCAAGGAGATTTCCCAGCACCGGCTTGGCGGCGAAACCGACCACCAGCCCGGCCACGCCGGCCGAGGCGAGCAGGCTGGTGCCGATCTGGCGCAGGCTCGGCAAGGTCATCAGCGCAGCGCCGGACCCGATGAGCACGATCATGACCAGGGCAATGCGTCCCAGCACCCGGGCCTGGGTCTGGATGCGCCGTGCCTGCAGATTGTCCGGCGAGTCGGCAGGATTGAGTTCGATGATCGTGTGGGTGACTGCGCGCACGCAGCGAACGCCGAGCCAGGTCAGCGCGGTGATGAGGCCGAGCGCGCCGAGGTGCCTTGCGAGGGCAATCCCGCCGAGCGAGTCCTGTGCGTTCCGCAGGATGACCTGCGCGATGAGCAGGAACACCATCATCCCGCCGGCGCGATGCCCGTATCGGACGAGCCGGCGCGAAAACGGCAGGCGCGCGGACAGTCGCAGCAGGATGGCGGTTCCGATGCGATGCACGATCAACACCGCCAGCAAGGCGACCAGCAACTGAATGATGACCCCTATCCAGGGAAGCTGGGTGACCAGTACAACCCACGGCATGATGGCGTACGCAACCGTCGTGATCCAGTCTGGCAATCGTTCTGTCATCGAATATCGTCGGCTGATCCAGAGGACGTGAGTGCAAGGGCATGGCGCGAAACGGGGACGGCGACGCCTTGGCGCCGGCAGGTTGCCTTCCCTTAGGGTTGTATTGCAGCGCAGAACAGGGCTGTCGGCGCCCAGCGGCGATGCCGGCAGGCCGGAGCGCAATGGTAAAGGGACAGGGAGCTAGTGGCCCGTCCCACCTCGATTTACGGTTTCTGCCGGACACTCAACGGCTATTGCCGCATTGCCCATCCTCGCCATAGCAACTCTATCGCTCCGGTGGACGCCTTCCACTCGCAGTCGATTGCCTCGGCATAAACCACAAATCGAGGTGGGACGGACCACTAGTTCACTTTCTTGCCCCGTGCTTCCGGATTATGGTCGGGCACCGGCTCTTCATCGGGCGTAGGCTTCTTGTCAGGCGTTGGTTCGTCACCGGGAAGCGGTTCCGTGGGGACCTGATGTTCATCTGCCATCGACATCGTCTGCTCCGTTTGATTCATGCGCCGATCGTACTCCGTACGGCAGCGGGATCATTGAGGCAAATCATGCACTTCGGCACCTCGGGCAGGGCGCTGGCAATTGCCGGGGACGAAAAAGATATAAGAAGAGGGAATGACAGGTATCACAAAAATAAAGAGGATTTATGAGGCGGCGTTGGGTATAGTGGAATCGTCTCCTCCAACTCTCCTTGAATTGGATTTGCCCGCAACCGAAAGGTCTGCGGGCTTTTTTTTATCCGAACGACGCATGCGGCGCATTCGAACAACGACAGTGCTTGCGGAGGCGAGCAGATGCTTTCATGGACAACTCTTGTTCACCAGGAGAAATTCCATTGAAATGAGTGACTTGCGGAACAATTCACACGCTTATCCACATACTTGACCACAGTTGCTGTGGGTAAGTATCGAGGCATGGCCGACATGCAAAGCCAGCGCGCACCGACCAAGCGCGCTCGCTTTGTCCGGGAGATGTCCGGGCAACATGGTGCCCGGGACCGGCATGCGCGCCGCGGTTCAGGCTGCCGATGAACCGGCAGCGACAGTTGCGACCGACGCCTTCGGCTTGAACTGCTTGTCGCTGATGCGGAATTTCGTGCGGCGATCACCCATCAAGTGACGCAGGTCCTTGATGCTCAAGTCCGAGACCTCGTGCATGCGGATCAGCAGTGAGGCGCCAACCGGAAGCCGGCGATGACGGATCTTGCTGATCAGCGGGGGCGCAACCTCAAGCGCACGCGAAAGTGCCGCATCGTTTTTCAGATTCAGCTTTTCAATGAGCGTCTCCAGCAGATTGTTGGGGTCGTATTGAAATTGCTCGGCTTGGTATGTCTCTTTGGTTTCGTTCATCTGCGGTTCCCCGTTTCTGGTTCAAACTGTGTCCTATTCTGAGCAATCGCGCGAATGCATTTTTGATAATTCTCAGAGGTGCTTGTTTCCGGCTTAATCGTGAGAGTGTGTGCTTGCGTATTCAGGCCATGCGCTTTGCGCGCCGCGCTCGCAAAATTCACATCATCGCGATGATCTGGCGATTACACAAAGTAGGCAGCTCCGAGTATCAGCGGCGAGCCGCTCACGCCGGCGACGACCAGTCTGCGCGCTACGCTGTGGATCTGGTCTTCGAATTCGCGATAGGTTTGCATGAAATCCATCTGGCTGCTGCCTTTCATGCGATGCAAATGGGCGAGCGCATTTTTCGATACCAGGCACTCGCGGTCGGTGAAGCCTACCTCGACGGTGAATGTCACGCCTTCATCGGCGACTCTAGGTTCGGCGATTGTCTTGCTCATTGTTTTTCTCCATGGGTTGACTCTGAGGGGAAGCGGGTGTCTCCTTCCTGATGGTAGTGGGCCATGTATGGGCAGTATTGACGCGGGTCAATTGCCTTGAGCGCTGCAATCAAGCTTCGCGTGCCTTGTTCAATAGGCGCGCGTCGGCAGTAGCGTGGGCACCCATGCGCGTCTGCAGCGCTAACGCGGAATGCAAGGCACGCCATCGCTCGCGATGACCTTGTCGTTGCCGTGGTCGCGGACGAGGCGTCGATCGACGATGCTGGTTGCGTTGATACGTCGCGCAGCGAACAGTAATGAAATCGGCCTCCCGTCGCCGCAAGGATCGGCGCGGCTTTCGACATGCGCGATCCATTTCGGGAATGGATGGCGGCGGCGGAAAGGCTTGCGCAAAGCGCGATTGTCACCAAGAATGTCGGCAGTGCGGCGCCAAAGGGAAACCGGCAATCACATCAATACGGAGAACGCGATGTACCTCGATCATCCAAAAATCAGCGCGACCAACAGCAATACGGAACCCGACCGCATCGAGCGGCTGAACAGGGTTTACGGCTACGCGCTCGCCGTCGCGGATTTGTCCGGGAATGAGGATTTTCTCGGCAAGCTGTCCCATCTTCACGATCACAAGGGAACGCTGATTGTGGTCTGGTTCTCCGAGCCGACAGAAGGGGACAAGACATGCTTTGTCAAGGCATGGAAGAGCAAGGTGGGTGACGAGAGCGCGAACGTGGAGCATGAAGTCAGGCCGCCGTCGATTTGATGCCGCCTCGCGCGTCAATAAAAAAAACCGCATGCTCTTGGGGCATGCGGGTTTTTTATTGCGATCCCGTGTTGAAAAACATGCGATGTGTATTCGAATACGTCATTTCGATGCCGGCACGAGCGTAATGACGTTGGCGCTGGAGATCTGATCCTGGATCTGTTCGATTTCGGCCAGCAGGCTCATTAGCGAGCGCAACCACGGATAGCGCGTATGGCGCAGGCTGCGGTTATTAGTCTCCAGGTCGGCGATGAATTGCGGTGTGATGATATGCGGGTGTCTCGTGCTGCACACGCCGCCGTGGAGCTGCGCTCGCTTTCCCAGGTACGCCATGGCGCACGCGCGCTTGTACGCCACGACACTTCCATAGCGATCGATGATTCCTTTGTCTTCCTTGCACCGTGCGATGCATTGAAGATAGGTCTTCCAATCACCCTCACGGATCTCGATGGCACCCGACTTCGGGCCGATATCGGGAACCACATCTGTTGAATCAAGTACTGCTGACACACTACCTCCCGAGCGTCGCGTTATGCGGGGACATTGGCTTCCCCCTGTTGAAGCGGTCTGTTTTGACGCGACGCAAAAGGAAAAAGTTCACTCAGGAAACAGATCAATTCTTTGCTGCCGGCCCGAAGCTCATCATGTTCCTCCGAGCCTTGATGTCCGGTGCGAGCGGCGTTCTCTAGGATGAGCGGCAAGCCGGAGATTGCGGGGTAAACCCGTGCCTGCTTGTTGGTTGAAAAATGCGCGGTCATGGTGCAATACGGAAGCGATCGAACGCATTGCTGGGCGAGCGAATCGCATTTCTCCAAGATCGGGATTTGGCCCGTTGCCGCAAGGCCGCGGGCCTTTTTATGCCTGCCGCAACACTCCTGCGAATTTTTTGCCATACTTTTCAATGCGCACGCGGTTCGGACTATACTTCTTCCAGAATTCCCCGCGATGCCAATGCGGAACTTCATCTTCCGGCCCCATCATGAAGGCAGACCAAACGGACAACCGTACCGAAAGCGCCAGCGAGGCTGACGGCATGCGCCCACGAAGCATGGCCGACCTCAAGCCGAAGGGCGCGTGCTGGTACTGCAACCAGCCGCTGGACAATGTGCGCCGTTTCTGCAGCAAGGCCTGCGCTGACGATTACCGCATCGAAGAAGCATTCAACGATCCTCCCCCTTAGCCGCTGCAAAACGTATTGCCTGTGCCATAGGCACGTCGCCTTGTGGTTGCTGCTGCCATGCAACAGAGTTTCAACAAAGCTTGAGCATGGACAATATGGGCCTGCTGATGCTTCGTGTTATCGCAGACTGTTGTCGCGCATTCAAGACTAACTTGGTGCAAGGCAGATTGGTGCCTTCATTGAAAAGTCGGTCCGCATGACGAACATCAGGAGCGAATGATGACCCCGGAAGAAATCGTCACCGATCTCAACACGAAGAATCGGGACATACTTTATGCACGTCCAGATTATCAGCATCTCACCCATGATCAGGTGCTTGCCATGATGGATTCCGCGGCAATGCGCGGATTCAAGCTCGGCAGCAACGTGGCGCTGTCGATGGTGAAGGGCGCGCTGCTCGTGCAACTGGCGCGCAGTGTCGGCTCGCGCAAGGATACCTCGGGCGTATAGTCGTCGCCGAAAGATCGCCGTGCGACATGCAAGCGCCCGGTGCCGTTGCGGTCTGTCCACTGCCGTGAGGTGCGCGGGTTGCCGCATGCGGCTTTGGCATCGCAAGCTGTTGCATCGCATGGCCGCTCTGTCCTGGCCGCCGATCGGGAGCGCAGAACGCATTACGCCGAAAGCACTGGATACACTCGATACATTAAGTTACATTTCCCTGTACAACTTAAAATATCGCAACGCGTTTACAGGAATAGTATTGAGACGTCCTTGTTATCCGGGAGTAATGAATGAAAATGAAAGCGCACGCAAAACTGATCGTATCTCTTGCCTGCCTGTGCGGGCTGTCTGCGGCGTATGCCGCCGATTTCGATGACTATGCGCGCGTGGTCAGCGTGGCGCCGCAGGTCGAACAGGTCAATTATCCGCAGCAGGAATGCCATACTGAATACGTGCAGGTGCAGCGCCAGCAGCGTGGCGTTGGCGGATCCATCCTCGGCGGCCTGGCCGGCGGGATCATCGGCAATCAGGTCGGCGGCGGCAGCGGCCGCTCGGTTGCGACGGCGGCCGGCGCCATTGCCGGAGCAATTGTCGGCGACCGGATGGAGAACAGCGAAACGCCGGTGGCCGAGTCGCAGCCGGTCAATCGTTGCCGCACGGTCGACAACTGGCAGTCGCGCACGAGCGGCTATGCCGTGACCTACGAGTATCACGGTCACACCTATACCAATATCCTGCCCTATGATCCAGGCGAGCGGATGCGGGTACGCGTATCAGTCATGCCGGCGCGCTGAAGTCATTCGCGGGAATCGCGCTCGGCCTCACGCCGCCAGCCACATCGCCAGCGCCGGTTTACGCCGGCGCTTTTTCTTATCCGCCTTCGCTGGAATCTTTCCTTGACCGGCGCTATTGCGCGGACTGATCCGCTCCGCAGCATTTTTTGAACTTTTTTCCGCTCCCGCAAGGGCAGGTATCGTTGCGGCCAACCTTCGGCATTTCGCGCTGCACCTGCTGCACGGCCGACTTGCGCAGCGGTTTCCAGAATCGATGAATGTGCGGAATGGCGGCTTCCATTTCCACGGCGAGTTTGTGGCGCTTGAAGGGATCGTCCACCAACGGCATTTCATCTTCCTCGATTTCTTCGGCACCAAGCAGATAGATCGGCTCCGCCATCTCCGCGATGCTGGACGACCAGATAGGCTCCCAAGCCTCGGCACGCAATTCCATCCCCTTCCAGAAGCCCCAGGCCCAGGCTTCGGCGTCGAGCAGAGTCCGGCCTTCCACCTCGTGTTCGCAGAACAGCGGCTCGAACTCCTTCGGCGCGACCTCGAACGTCATCAGGACCTCGTTCATGAAGCGCGCGATCAGGCCGGTGATGCGTTCGGCTTCCTTGGGCGATTTGAACTCCGGCCCCTCCTTGCCTTTGGAGCCCCATACCTGGGGCAACCATTCCGCCATCGGCACTTCTTCCGGGCCGATGGCGAGCGCGGTAAGGAAACCGTGCAGCGAATCCATCGTCATGCCGTCGTCGGCGCAGCGGTCGGAGAGGAGGAATTGGTCGAGCTCCTTGAATTCCTTGTCGGAGAGCGGGTCGTCGAGGTGCATGGGGAAATGAAGAATGTTTGAAGGCCGGTAGTGTACCGCGCGCGGCCGTCAATGGGGAGCAGGCGAACTATTGCCATAAAACAACATTGATGACAGAAGGATTGCCGCTGGTTACTGGAATTGCTCCGTCCGTCGGATTAGGTGATACATTCCCATCAAATTGATTTACATTAAGTTACATATAAGAAACCAGTTGTTAAGAACTTCTTTTTCGGGCGGGAAAAGCACCATGCGCAACGGGTTCACGCTAATCGAACTGATGGTTACTGTCGCGATTATTGCCATATTGGCGGCTATCGCGGTGCCTTCTTATCAGAACTATGTCATATCTGGAAAAATTCCGCAGGCTACCAACAACCTGGCCAGCATGCGGGTGAAGCTGGAACAATATTTTCAGGACAATCGCACCTACGTTGGCGCCTGCATGACCGGCACAATTGCACCGTTGCCTACGGCGGATAACTTTACGTATAGCTGCCCGACGCTCACGGCCACAACCTTCACGGTACAGGCTGCTGGCAACGGTTCGATGAGCGGCTTCACCTACACAATCGACGAATCGAACAACAAGACCACGACAGCGGTCCCGAGCGGCTGGGGTACCGCCCCGATATCATGCTGGGTGGTCAAGAAGGGCGGCGGGTGCTGATCATGTTTCAGCGCGGCGTCACTCTCGTTGAATTGATGATTTCGGTCGCCATTGTTGCGATGCTGCTCGCCATGGGCGTGCCTGCCTTCAGCCTCTGGATCCAGAATACGCAGAACCGCACGGCGGCCGAATCCATCCTCAATGGTTTGCAATTGGCGCGCAATGAGGCGGTGAAGCGGAATACTCTGGTGCGGTTCAATTTGACCGACACTTCCGGGTTGCTGGTTTGGAATGTCGGCTGCGTCAATCCGACGATAGAATGTCCTGCGGTAATCCAGACACGTCCGGCCGAAGAGGGCAGTGTCAACGCACGCGTCGGTATCAGTACCGCGACGAATCCGGTACCTGCTCCGTCTGATTACTTCACCACGCCGATTACTGCCGGCACAGGAGTGCCTGCCGGTGTCAGTTTCAATTCAATGGGCAGGGTTCCGGATGGGAATGTCGGCACCGACATGTTGCGGATTGATGTCACCAATGCGGTGGCAAGCGACGGGCGCAGGTACGTCGTCACGATAGGCCCAGGTGGCGAAATTCGAATGTGCGACCCATCGCTGGCATTAGCAAGCAATCCGCAAGGTTGCAGTTAATGGGGGGATGTCGAATGCGACAGCGGAACCTTAGTGACCAGAGCGGAATGATGCTTCTGGAGGGCTTGATTGCGATCGTGATCTTTTCTCTCGGAATACTGGCGATCGTCGGCATCCAGACAGCGTCGGTCAGGCATACCACCGATGCGAAATACCGGTTGGATGCCAGTTTCCTCGCCAATCAGTCGATCGGGAAAATGTGGGGCCAACGTTCGAATCTCGCCAGCTTTGCAGTGACCGACGAATCAGTCGCCGCACTCCCTAACGGCAAACGAACAATCGCAGTCAATGGCAGCGATGTGACCGTCACGGTGACATGGCAATTGCCGGGTGAGGCTGTGCCGCACAGTTATGCCATCGCCGCCCGCATCAATTAGAAACGCAAGGAGTGGGTGCATGAACCGCGTTCGAAATGGTTTTAGCTTGGTGGAGGTCATGGTGGGCCTCGCCATGGGCATGATCGCAATGGTCGTCGTCATGCAGGTCTTCGCCGTATTTGAGGGAGGCAAGCGAACGACGACCGGCGGTGCGGATGCACAGACCAACGGAGCGGTCGCATTGTACATGATCGAACGCGATACACGGATTGCCGGCTGGGGCATGGATGCGCAGGTGTACAGCCAGTGCGATACCACCTATTCCTACTGCGACGGCAGTGCCAGTTGCGGCGGCGCGACAGGACCACTGAGCGACTTTGCCACGGCGTCGGTATTGATTCGCGACGGCGGCACCGGCGCCGATACCATTACAGCGCAGTACTTTACGGATCCGACGGTTGCAACATACAAGTTCCCTGGCAGCACAACCCTGCGTGGCTCAATGTCCAGTGCAGCGGACAATCTCAATGTGACCAGCTTGTCCGGCTGTCAGGTTCCGGATCTTGTTCTTGTGCAGCAGGCTGGCAAATGCACCGTGATGAAGATTTCGCCGCCCGCAGACGAAACGGAAAGATTATCGCTCGAGGCAGCGCTCCAGTTGAAACACGCTCCCGGGACCGGCGGCGAATACAACCCTGCTGCGACCTATCTCACCACGAACAACTGGCCTGTCTATACGACAGGGGCGGTTGTTTCCTGCTTCACAGGCGCGGCAAACGGCCCATTGTTCCAGCGTGCCTATTCGATCAATGCCAATCACCAGTTAACACTCGGTGGGCAGGTCGTGGCGAATGAGATTATCGATCTTCAGGCGCAATACGGGATTGCGGCGGCGGGAAGCCAAGATGTGAACGATTGGGTAGCCCCCACCGGCCCGACATGGGGTAATCCGACGCCGACAGACCGCAAGCGGATCAAGGCCGTGCGCATCGCCTTGGTTGCGCGGAGTACGCAGTACGAGAAACCCGTCAACGGAGAGTGCAAGACGACGACGCCGGAAATGGTGGCCGCGTGGTCCACGTGGGCTGGCTTCAATACGTCAAATTATCCAGCTGACTGGCAGTGCTACCGCTACAAGGTGTTTGAAACCGTTGTTCCCTTGCGCAACATCATCATGGGAAATATATGAGGACCCGGACAGATCAACGAGAGGGCCGTGGCATCGCGGGAAAAGGAGTCCGGTTGAAGCGGCAGCGAGGGGTGATCCTGATCGTCGCATTGATCGTGCTGGTGGCAATGACGCTGGCCAGCATTGCCATGGTGCGGTCTGTCGATACCTCGACCATCATAGCCGGGAACCTCGCCTTCAAGCAAAGCGGCGCGGCCGCCGGTGACGCGGCGATCGATACCGCCGTGGGCTGGCTCACTGCCAACAATGGGGCCGCCCTGGAGGCGGACAGCGGCTCTGACGGTTATTACGCGACTAGCCAGGACAGCCTTGACATCACTGGAAACAGAACTCCGGATGACCCGTCCGATGATCTTGACTGGCTGAGCTCTGCTGCAGTAAAGACCTTGGTGCCGGACGCGCTCGGCAACAAGCTTTCTTACGTTATTCATCGCATGTGTAATAGCGTTGGTCCGCTGGCAGCCGGGACTTGTGCCACTGACCAAAGTGCAATGGCCGGAAGCAGCCTGGGCACGAGTCGACAAATGATGACTTATCAACCTGGCAGCTGGAATGCGGTGGCGAACCGCGCCTATTACCGTATAACCGTCCGCATCGCGGGTCCGAGAAACAGTGTCAACTTTGTCCAGTCAATCGTTTCGCAGTAGCGGTCAGACGAGGAGCACGCAGGTGTTTTTCAAGTGATCTGGAGTTTTCGTGACGGGCGAAAAGGGGAAGACGACCATGAACCTTATCCATAATTCGAACAAAGTGCGGAGTCTCGCGCACATCGTGTCCTTGCTCCTACTGGCTGCAGTTGCCGACGCGGCGTCCGCCGCGGTCACGGACCTGGCAGACGAGCCGCTTGCCAACTCCACTGCGGCACCGGTGCTTCCCAATATCATGCTCGACTTCGACGCATCGGGCAGTATGGGACTTGACCACATGCCGGACTACATCAGCAAGAATTACAGCGGCTCGAACACATGGTGTCGCGGACCAAACTCATACAATACGCTGGCCGTGTGCGAGCAAGGCGATCCACCATACTTTGCCAATGCCTTCAATGGCTTGTATTACAACCCGGCATTCAGGTATAAGCCGCCTGTCAACGCCGACGGAACAAGCAAGACCAGCTACGGTTCGCCCTGGACTAGCGTTGCCAGCGACGGGTACGGCAAGCAGAAAATCGACAATTCAAGCACGTCAAGTACGTCAAGCCCCTGCACCGCGCAGAGTAGCTGCCCCACCTATTCCAGCGGCGCCACCGTCAATCTCGCCGGCGGTTATCCGGAGCGTGTGTGGTGCAAGTCGTCCAGCGATACGCCGCCGAGTCCCAATTGCATGTCTGCGCTTGACGCCAGTAACAATTACATTTATCCGAACGCGACCTACAAGTACCTCAAGCTCCAGTATGGCAATCCGTACTACTACAACGTCAGCGTCGAGTGGTGCAAGACGGCGGATACAACTTCTCCAAACCAGAACTACGGCAAGGCCGGAACCTGCCAGGCGAAGAAGACCACGACCTACAAGTACGTGCGGTTCTACAACTGGTCGCGGGTCGACATCAAGTCGAACACGGTCTTTCCGCCCAAGGCGGCAGGACGGACTGATTGTGCGGGAGCGGCCTGCACTTACGATGAAGAAATGACCAACTTCGCGAACTGGTTCGCCTGGTACCGTACTCGGCTTCAGATGGCCAAGACTGCCATTGGGCTGGCATTCAAGGACGTCAGGGGGACGCCAAAGACTGGCGCCGCGCTTCTTGCGGACCCAACCGATTCCGACTTCCTCCACGCCAGGATCGGCTTTACGACAATCAGCAATTCGGCCGTCCTGAACATCAGCAACTTCGATACGACCCCGAAAACATCCTTCTATACGAATCTTTACGGCCTGAGTGCAAACAGTGCGACGCCCTTGCGGACATCGTTGAACGAAGTGGGGAAAATGTATTCGGGCGCAAGCCAGGTATTCTCCGACCCCGTCCAGTATTCATGTCAGAAGAACTTCGCAATCCTGATTACCGACGGTTATTGGAACGACAGCTATTCCGGCGTCGGCGATACGGACGGTGCGGCAGGTGTCACGAAGCCGTCTTACGACGCGCTCAAGACGGCTAACACGCTTGCAGACGTTGCCTATTACTATTACCACACGGACCTGCGCCCGGGTACGTGCACGTTATGCACGGATAATGTCCCTCCCACCGGAACGAACCCGGACGTCGACGATACAGAGCAGCATCAGCACATGACTACGTTTACGGTCGGCATGGGCGTGGACGGAACATTGACTTATCAGAGCGGCTACAAGACGAGCACGTCCGGCGATTACTTTGATATCAAGCAAGGGACGAAGAACTGGCCCGCACCTACGTCCAATTCGCAGCAAACGATCGATGACCTATGGCATACCGCAGTGAACGGTCGCGGCACCTACTTCAGTGCAAGAGACCCGAACGCGCTTCAGGACGGTTTGGAAAAGGCCCTCGGGAGTATCGACAGCGCCAGCGGAAGCGGCGCTGCAGCCGCAACTAGTAACCTGCAGCCGACGACCGGCGACAACGCCATATATATTGCCACCTACCGTACTGTTTACTGGGACGGCGAGATGAGCGCGTATACGGTGGATCTCGGAACCGGCGTAATCTCCGCTACGCCGACATGGCAGGCGGACTCGTTGCTGAAGGCGAAAATCGCGACAACCGGCGATAGCGATACGCGGACGATTTATACGGCTGATGGCACGACGCGAAACCTTTTCAAGATCGGCGCCGGCGGGCTGACTGCCGCGCAGCAGGCGTATTTCGACAACACGAAGCTCGGACAGTACGTGGACTGGAGCGATACGCAGAAGTCCGCCGCAACCGCCGACCTGCTGGTGAACTATCTGCGAGGTCAGGACCGGAATGAGAACCAGGACAGGGATCTGAGCTACGGCAGCTACCAGCGACTCTACAGGGACCGCGATAAGGTACTCGGCGACATCGTGCATTCACAGCCAATCTATGTGAAGGCTCCGCCATACAACTTCACCGACGACGGTTACCTAGCCTACAAGACCGCCAACGCAAACCGTCAGGCAATGCTCTACTTTGCTGCCAACGACGGCATGCTCCATGCGCTTGATGCATCAACCGGACAGGAGAGCTGGGCATATATTCCGCCGCTGGCGCTTCCCGATCTCTGGAGGCTGGCTGACAAGGATTACAGCACGCACCATCGTTTCTATCTCGACGGCCCCCTAGTGATGGCCGATGCCAAGATTAGCGGTGTGTGGAAAACGGTTCTCATCGGCGCGCTCGGGAAAGGCGGCAGAGGATACTACGCACTGGACGTGACGGACCCGACGAATCCGCAGCCTCTGTGGAATTTTTCAGTGAACAATGAACCCAATGTCGGCTACACCTTTGGCGTTCCGTTTGTCACCAAACTTGGCGACGGCACATGGGTAGCCGTGGTGACATCGGGTTATAACAACATTCCGGAAGGTGCCAGCTATTCAACAGCAGATGGCATCGGGCGGGTGTTCGTGCTCGACCTTGCGACGGGCCACGTGCTGAAGACCATTTCTACCGGGGCCGGCTCCGTAACGGCACCAAGCGGCTTGGCGAGGTTGAATGTCAAGGTGAGCGACTTCTCCACCGACAATACCGCCATTGGCGCATACGGAGGCGACCTGCTGGGCAACATGTGGCGATTCAATCTCGATGCGGGAACGGCGACCAAGCTGGTGAGTTTCGGTGCTGGCAAGCCAATCATGGCCGGACCGGAAA
>JAKACN010000314.1 GCA_021821365.1 Pseudomonadota bacterium
GTGCGGTCTCCCGATTTACTGGCGATCTAGGAGTGACGATGCACGAGTCGATGCATTACTGTAACCGCTGCATGTATCCCGCCGTGGCGGTCAATCTTTCCGTGGACGACGAAGGCATCTGCTCAAGTTGCCGGGTCGCGGAGGAATTCGAAAAGCTCACGCCGGAATTCTGGACGAGGCGTCGCAAGCGCTTCGAGCTGGCGATCGAGGAAATCCGCAAGAACAACAAATCCGACTACGATTGTGTGATCCCGGTCAGCGGCGGCAAGGACAGCTATTTCCAGACGCACATGATGGTCGCCGAATACGGCCTCAAGCCGCTGCTCGTGACCTATCACGGCAACAATTACCTGCCGGAGGGCGACTACAACCGCGATCGCATGCGCCATGTGTTCGATGCGGATCATCTGGTCTTCGGACCCAGCGTCGAGACGCTGAAGAAACTGAATCGGCTGTGTTTCCGCAAGATGGGAGACATGAACTGGCACGCGCACTGCGGCATCATGACCTATCCGATCCAGGTCGCGGTGCGCTACGGCGTGCCGCTGATGATCTGGGGCGAGACGGCCTGGGACATTTCCGGCATGTACGAGCCCGACGACATGGTCGAGTTCAGCGCGCGCGTGCGGCACGAGCACGCGTTGCGCGGCTACGAGTGGTACGACATGCTGAACGATTCGAAGGAGCCGCTGCGCGAGAAGGACTTGTCGTGGGCGAAATATCCGTCGGACGAAGATATTCTCCGCGTCGGCGTGCGCGGCCTCTATATCGGCAACTTCTTCAAGTGGGATCCGAACCAGCACAGCCGGATGGTGCAGGAAAAGTACGGCTGGAAGGCGGCCGATCGACCGTTCGAACGTACCTATCGCAAAGTATCGAACCTGGATGACCGCTACGAGAACGGTGCGCATGACCTGCTCAAGTTCATCAAGTTCGGCTATGGTCGCGCATCGGATCATGCATCCAAGGACATCCGCACGGGGTACATGACGCGTGAGCAAGGTATCGAGATGGTGCGCAAGCACGACCATGTCGTGTCGCAGGACCTGTACTACTGGCTCGAGTATGTCGGCATGAGCGAGGATGAGTTCTGGGCAACCGCCGACCGCTTCCGCGATCCGCGCGTGTGGTGGATCCAGGACGGCCAATGGTGGAAAGACAATGTCTGGGGCGAGCCCTGCGCCTACGGCGACGTACATCTGCCTGCCGATGCGCAGGCGAAATACCTGAGAAAGTGATCCGGGCCTGAAGCCGTCACCCATTGCAAGAAAGCGTATGAGACCCAATCACAAGCCGCAGATGAGCAAAGCTGACGCCTACTTCCACAAGGCATTCTCCCTGCATCAGGCGGGCGACGTCGCCGGCGCGGAAGCGCTGTATCGCAAAGCGCTGGCGAAGGCGCCGGGCGACATGGAAACGCTGTACCTGCTGGGCACCGCATGCAGCCAGCAGGGCAAGGCGGAAGAGGCGGCGACGTATCTGAAAAAAGCGCTCGCCATCGATCCTAAACACCCGCAGGCCTTGAACAACATGGGCCTGACCATGGTCGCCTTGCGCAAGGAAGGTGCGGCGATCGGCTATTACGAGCAGGCGCTGGCGCAGTTGCCCGATTATGTCGAGGCCCATAACAACCTCGGCAACGCCTTGCAGATGCTCGATCGGCTCGACGAGGCGGAATCCCATTTGCGGCGCGCCCTGGCGTTGAGCGCCAATTATCCGGACGCCCTATATAACCTTGGGCTCGTGCTGAAGGGCAAGGATCGCTTCGAGGAAGCGGCCCAGTGCTTCCTGCGCGGCATCGAACTCGATCCGGGACGCGCGGTAGCGTACGACGATCTCGGCCAGATCTACGGTATCTGGGGCCGTTTCGAAGCGGCGCTGACCTGTTTCGATCGTGCCATTGCATTGACTCCGAACAGTTCTCCTACGCACAATAACCGCGGCACGATGCTGGAGGAACTCCCGCGATACGACGAGGCGCTGGCGGAATACGAAAGGGCATTCGCGCTGAATCCGCATTACGCGACGCCGCTCTGGAACCAGGCTTTCCTGTTCCTGCGCCAGGGCATACTGGATCGGGGCTGGGAAAAGCATGAATTGCGCTTCGAGGACGGCCATACGCTGAAGCGCTTTCCGTACCCGGTGTGGGACGGTTCGTCGCTGGAAGGCAAGACGATCCTGATCTACGCGGAGCAGGGTTTGGGCGATGAAATTTTGTTCGCATCCTGTTTCCCCGACATGATCGCGCGTGCGGAGCATTGCGTGATCGAATGCGAGCCGCGCCTCGCTCCCTTGTTCGTCCGTTCCTTTCCGTCGGCGACTGTTGTCGGCTCGCCGCGTTCGGAGGTCAGCTGGCTGACACAGGTGCCGAAGATCGACGTGCAGATCGCCGCCGGCAGCATTCCGCGTTTCTTGCGTCCTACCCTGGATAGCTTTCCGACTTCGCGCGCCTATCTGGTTCCGGACGCTGCGCGCGTCGAGTACTGGCGCTCGCGCCTGGCAATGCTTGGCCCGGGCCTCAAGGTCGGCATCTGCTGGCGCAGCGGCCTGACCAAGGGCGCACGAAAGAAGTTCTATAGCGAATTGACGCAGTGGGGCGAAATTTTTACGATCCCGGGCGTCCATTTCGTCAACCTGCAATACGGCGAATGCGCCGACGAATTGCGCGAGGCTGAAGCAAAATTCGGCGTGCCGATCACGGTATTCTCCGAGATCGATCTGAAGAACGATATCGACGATTCGGCAGCCTTGATGGCCGGCATTGATGTGATGATCTGCGCATCGACGGCCGTGTCGGAAATCGGCGGCGCAATCGGCGTCGATCAGTTCCTGATCAGCGTTCACGGGCGACAATGGGATCATCTCGGTTGCACGGAAATGATGCCGTGGCATCCGGGCATCCGTATTGTCCAGCAATACACGCATGGCGATTGGGACACCCAGCTCGCATCCGTGGCCAACGCGCTCAGGGAGAGGGGCGAAGGCCAGGCGCGCCAAGTCGATTATGTCCGTCTGGAGGATGGCGTCGAACTTGCCGTTCGCGGCGTACTGGACGATCTCGCGACCTATGTATTGAAAGAGCAGCGTGGCTGGTACGAAGCCGAGCAGGGCGTGGCGCTGAGCGCCGTGCAGCCCGATTCGCGCATCGTGGACATCGGCGCGGGTATCGGCGTGTTCTCGGTTCGGGCGGCTTCGCGGCTGACGGGCGGAAGAGCATGGGCCTTGACTACTTCGGCTGCCGAAACAGATCTGCTCATGAAGTCGCGCTCGCGCGGCGGGCTCGACAAGGTGCTCGGCATCAACATCATGGAGTCCGGTTCGACGCTCGATGCGATGCTGGATCGGCAGGGACTCGACAGCATCGCGCTGGTGCGCATCGCGACAGACCAGGTAAACGCCGCCACCTTTGCCGGCGCCGCCCGATTCTTTGCCAACAATTCGCCGCTCCTGATGTTCGGCGTGCAGGGGACGAATGTGGACGGCGCGACGGTGCAATGGCTCGCGGAACGCGGGTATCGGCTATATCGTTGCGTACCGGGTGTCGCGGCATTGTTGCCGTTGACGTCGATCGGTGAGCTCGATTCCTATACATTGAATCTCTTCGCCTGCAAGGAAGATCGCGCCGCATTGCTCGAGCGCAGCGGCCTCCTGATTCGCGATGTCAAGGCGCCGGTAAACCTGCCCGGAATCGATCTGCCGTATTGGCAGGAGCTGTTCGCGACGCTGCCGTTCGCGGCGGGTATGGTAGACGGCTGGAGCAAGGGGGGCCGAGAGGGGCGGGAACCGAACTGGGAAGTCTACTGGATGGCCTTGAACCTGCATGCGATGGCCGCCGCCGCGTCGCGGCCTGGTTCCGAGCGCTACGCCTGCCTGCAAACGGCATTCAACGTGATGAGCGAATTGCTGAAGCAGAATGCCAATCTGCCGAGACTGCTTTCCTTCAGCCGGATGCTGACGGATCTGGGCCGGCGCGAGGCCGCGGTCGGCGTGTTGAACAAGATTTGCGAGCTTCTCCATGCGGGCATGCCTCGGGCGACGAACGAGCCTTTCCTGCCGCTCGCCGATGCGTTCGCCATGCAGAATCCAGGCGATCGCGTCCCCGACTGGGTGTTGCGAATGATCCTTCTGCATCGCGAATGCCTGCGCGCCTTTTCGACCTTCTTCACCGGTCAGGAGTCCTTGCCGGTGCTTGAGGAGATTCGCGCAATGGGATTCGCCGACGAGGATGTGGATCGGCGAATCGCGTTGATCAGGAAGAGGGCTGGTATCGCGTAAGACAGGCGAGCGCGGGATGATGGCTGCGCTCCTGCATCGGGACGGGAGGTTCCCGGCAAACCCTGTCAGCGACCTTCGTAGGCTTTCTTCATCTTTTTGCCCGCGCTGATATTGCCGAGCAGGTTCTGCATCTCGCTCATCCATTGTCGCGTCAATCGCGAGGTTTGCGCATCCGTATCGAGAATCGCGCGAATCAGCGCCGCCTTGCGTTCGGCATCCTTCCCGCCCCACGCCACACCATCTTCGCGCTTCAGGTACTGTTCGATTCCGGATCGGTTCTGTTCAAGCTTGATGAGCTGTTCCCAGTCGCCCTTTTGAGCGGCCTCCAGCATGTATTGTGAGGCGCGCTGCATTTCTTCGTAGCGGCCAAGCAATGCGGCGTTTGTCATGCTCATTGCGAACTCAATTTAGACAGGCTGGCCAGTTGCTGCGTCAGGAAGTTGCTCGTTGTGCTCAGTTGACCGACCAGCTGGTCCAGCGCGGTGAATTGCGCCCGGTAATGCTTTTCCGTTGCCGTCAGGCGGACATTCAGTTCGTCGGCCCGCTTTTGAAGGTCGGCGATGCTCTTGTTCGCACTGTCGGTGCTGCTGGCGATTGGCCCTGTGCTCGACAGGAAGCCGTCGAGAAGCCGGCCCAGGTTTGCGCCGTAACCGCTGGAA
>JAKACN010000315.1 GCA_021821365.1 Pseudomonadota bacterium
TGCGCGGGCCGATCGTGCTCAGACTGCGTCCGGGCCGGTTTCGCCGGTACGGATGCGGATGGCCTGTTCCACGTTGCGCACGAAGATCTTGCCGTCGCCGATCTTGCCAGTGCGCGCGGCCTTGATGATGGCATCCACTGCCTGGTCAACGACCTTGTCGTCAATGACCGCTTCGATCTTGACCTTCGGCAGGAAATCGACCACATACTCCGCGCCGCGATACAACTCGGTGTGTCCCTTCTGGCGACCGAAACCCTTCACTTCCGTCACCGTCAGGCCGGTAACGCCGATCTCGCCAAGCGCTTCACGCACTTCGTCGAGCTTGAACGGTTTGATGATTGCTGTAACCAGCTTCATAACTACTCCTTAGATTGAATGTCACTCACGAAATCCTGATTTGTTCGAATGGCGTCGTTCGCGCCCTGCTACGTAGCGGGCGGCGCGGATGCCGATTGGCGCCATGCAGCGCCATAACGCCTTGATCTTCATCAACCGACCGGCATGCCTATCATCTACGCTACGATACCTTGCCGTAATGATCTCGGCAATGCTGCGTATCGTGGTGCTGCGCCATGACGCACGGTATGCCTCCCGGAACGGGCGCCCGATTTTGCGTAGAATGAACCACGCTGCGCCGAACCCGCCTGCATTGCCGGACAACCGCATTTGCGGCGCGGGCGTCACACCCGCACACTGCATCGCAGGCAAGATCGGCGTCTCTCGCACGAACGCCAGCTGCGCTACTGATTTGAGCCATGGCAAGCTCGACGTTCATGGTGAAAATTGCAACCACCGAATCCGACACATTCTTAACAAACGTGAATTATCGCACGCGAATCATCTCTTCTCTTTCCGACATCGGGCAAGCCGCCTGGGATGAACTGGTCGCGACCCAGGCCGACGCCAATCCCTTCCTTTGCTTCGCTTTCCTCGATGCCTTGCATGAGGCGGGCTGCGCCGCGCCGGACACCGGCTGGCATCCGCAATTCCTGACGCTCTGGACCGGACAGCGCCTCGATGCCGCGCTACCGCTGTATGTGAAATCCCATTCGTATGGCGAATATGTGTTCGACTGGGCCTGGGCCGATGTCTATCGCCGCAACGGCCTGGAGTATTACCCGAAGCTGCTGTCCGCAATTCCCTTCACTCCCGTGACCGGCAGCCGGTTGCTGGCGCGTGATAACACGGCCCGGGCAAGCCTGGTCGACGCTCTCTGCGCGCTCCAGGAAAGCAGCGGTCTGTCCTCCACGCATATCCTCTTCCCCCCGGAGGACCAGGCCCGGCAATTCGGTACGGCCGGTTTCATGCTGCGCACGGGCGTGCAGTTCCATTGGATCAATCAGGGCTATCGGGATTTCGAGGAATTTCTGTCATCGCTCGACCGCAAGAAGCGGAAGAACATCCGCGCCGAACGCCGCAAGGTGCAGGAGGCCGGCGTGCACTTTCGCTTCGTATCCGGCGTAGAGGCCGCGGAGAAAGACTGGCGTTTCTTCAAACGCTGCTATGACCGCACCTATGCAACCCATTATTCGACGCCCTACCTGAATCTCGAGTTCTTCCAGCGGATCGGCGACAGCATGCCGCAGAACATTCTGCTGATCGTGGCCGAGCGCGACGGCAAGCCGATCGCCAGTTCGCTGGTCATTCATGACGAACGCTGCCTGTACGGCCGCTACTGGGGTGCGATCGAAGACCTGCCGTGCCTGCACTTCGAGACATCCTATTATCAACCGCTGGAGTTTTGCATCGAGCGGAAGATCCAGACCTTTGAAGGCGGCGCGCAGGGCGAGCACAAGATGGCGCGCGGATTCCTGCCTCAAAAAACCTGGTCCGCGCACTGGCTCGCGCACCCTGCGTTTGCGCAGGCGATCGAACAATTCCTGGACCAGGAAGGTGGCGGGATCGATGCCTATATCGACGAACTGGGCGAGCGCAATCCGTTCAGGCCGGGCACGGTAATCGACGATCAGTCAGGCCGGCAGCACTGAAAGGTTCTACTGCGCGAACGACGTCTCGATATTTTCCGACGGCACCGTCTGACGTCTTGCCAAATTCAAAACTTCCCGGCATGCTCTCAGCACCATGTCAGTCCTGTCCACAGACCCGGCCGCTCCGACCAGCCCAGCAAGCCCTGCCATCAGCCGGGCAGGTCGTTTCTACATTACGCGTGAACTGGGCCGCGGCAGCATCGGCTGCGTTTATCTGGGCCACGATCCGGTGATTGGGCGCGATATCGCCATCAAGACTTTCAATCCGCGCCTGACACCATCCGACCGCACCAGGTTCGAACGCCAGTTCATCAATGAAGCGCGGGCCACCGGCCGCCTGTCGCATCCCCATATCGTCACCATCTACGACGCATCGGTCGAGAACGGCGCGGCGTACATCGCGATGGAGTATCTGCAGGGTCGCGGTTTGAACAAAGTGCTGGACAGCGGGCATCGCTTCAAGCCGGATGAAGTCGCATCGATCGTCTGGCGGATCGCCGACGCGCTGAATCATGCGCACCAGAACGAGGTGATTCATCGCGACATCAAGCCGGCGAACATTTTCATGACCAGGGATGACCAGCCGAAGCTGATCGACTTCGGCATCGCACGGGCGCCCAACCGGCTGGCGGACAAGTTCGCGGACGCGGATGATCCGCCCACGCTGCTCCATGGCCATAACCTCATCGGCACGCCCAACTACATGTCGCCTGAGCAGGCATCGGGAAAGCCGATCGACGAGCGCACCGACATCTATTCACTCGGCGCCGTCATGTATGAAATGCTGGTCGGCCGCAAGCCCTTCCATGCGGAGAGCGCCGACAAGCTATTGCAGCAGATCGTCACCAGGGCGCCGCCGGCACCGGAGGAGCTGGACCGGAGAGTTCCCGCTGCACTATCACGGATCGTCATGAAGGCCATGAGCAAGCGCCCCGAAAAGCGCTACCAGACAGCCGGGCAGATGGCCCTCGACATCAAGCGCTACCTGTTGCGGGAAAGGCGGGCGCGCCGCCACATGAATCTTGCACTCCCGCCGGTCGTGCAGGGTAAACCGGGAGGCAGGCTGAACGGCTTCGGCAGGATGGCGTGGCTCGGCTACCTTTCCCTGGCCGCCGCAATGGGTATTGCCGGGTTTATCCTGTTGCGATAGTCAGGATTCTGCCCCGCAGATTCCTAACGCGTGTTGAGCGCCCCAAGAATCTGTCCCTTGAGCGTCTTGATCAGCGCCGTCTCGTCCGGCGGCACACCCTCCGGCGCAGCCTGCATCCGGTCCGCATAGAACAGCCCTACCTGCTTTTTCTGCACGACCAGTGGAAGCAGGATGAAGCTACGCGCATCCGGAAACTGCGTCCTGTACCAGGGCGGCAGCAGCTCGCGGATCTTCTGCATGGTCGCGTCCGAAATCATGAGGTCGGCGTCATTCTCCAGTGCGAGGTGAAACAGGTCGCGCGATGGCGCCGCGGGAAATACGAATGCTTCCTGACGCTCCACGTTGTTCTCGCCGATGGAAATGCGCGCCCTGAACTGATGCGTCTGCAGGTCTTTCAGGCAGACCGTCGCGAAGCGGAATCCCATGCTGTTGTATAGCGTTTCCAGAACGAGAAGCATCAGGTCGTTGACCTTGCATCGGCCCGAGGCCATCATCTGGGTCACGTCCTGCACTCCAGCCAGCAGCAGATCGCGCGCGTTCATCGGCTTGCCGCTGGCGTGGCGCTCGGTTACCTGCAGTGGCTGCGGATCTTCGGCGACGGTAAGCATCAGGTCGCCGAGCAGGTCGATCACGTCTTTCTTCCGTTTTGCCGTCGACTCTCCAGCGCCAGCCGGCGATTCCGCACCGGCGCCGCTCCCAGCTTCCACGCGTTCCTCGCTCTCCTCGCCTTGCAGTGCCAGCTCGATATTGGTCGCCAGCGCGTGTGCTTCCTGCGCGACGTTCGCGAAGAGCTGGTTCAGCTTGGCCTGGTCCAGCTGGAACGCGGCGCCGAAGCGCGCCAGCACCGCCTTGCGGGCAGCATCCTGGTTCGGGTTGTTCATGCCGGGAATCAACCTGGCCGCAGCCGAACTGAACGCTGCCACCTGCTGCACCCATTCCTGCCTGGTCTTTGAGGGCTTCAGTACGCCGCCGGGCAAGGGGGATAGCGATGCAACGATCGGTTCCGGCATGTTCCATTCACGCAGCACCGCGTCAGCCAGCACCTCATAACTGCAGCCGAGTATCTGCATCGACGCCTGGCTGGGCGAATGCGTGCCGCTGTCCACCAGCTTGTTGATACGGAGGTACAGATCGTGCTCGTGCGCCGCAACCAGCAGCCGCCCGATATTCTTGAACAGGGCAGCGATCGCCGCCTCTTCCGCATCCTTATAATTGCTTCGCCGCGCCATTTCGCGACCGATAATGCTCGCGCACAGTGCATGACTCAGTTCGTTGCGCACGCTGCGCGCATGATTGGCCGACATGCGGTCCACCAGCAGCATTGCCAGCGCGGTGGTCTTGACCACTTCGAATCCGAGCAGGAAGATCGCCTTCGACACGGTGGTGACCGGCGTACCCGAAGCATTGCGATAGGTGACCGTGTTGGCGATGCGGAGGATTTTCTGCGTGAGCGCAACGTCGGACAGGATGAAATGGGCGAGGCTTCGAACGGCCTCGTCGTCCGAGGAGGTCATTTGCACGACGCGCGAAACCGAGCTGCCGAGAGTCGGTAAATCCGCTTCATTGCTGATTTTTCGTAGAAGGCGGTCACGCGCTGCCACGGCAGAATCGCTGCCGCCACCCGAGGACCCGGAATCGGCCCTGGACGGCCCGGTGTTTTCAAAGACCACTTCTAAGGCTACGCTGAACAAGCCGCCGATTTCCGAATTCAGGCCGAGATAATCGATTTGAATCGGAAATTGGCGGCGTTCAGCCGGTTATTTCAAGCCCTTGCG
>JAKACN010000316.1 GCA_021821365.1 Pseudomonadota bacterium
AAAGACATTCTCATCTCCTATCGCGAGCCGGTAGGTTAATAAGTTATTAATATGATGATAACTATTGGTGAGATGGGACCTTTGCTGCTGACGAGCGGAATGCAGCGGCTTGCATCGGCTGGAAACGACTGGAGCCAGGCAAAGGACCGACTCCGCGGCGGGCGACGTCCGGCATGAAACGCGTATCAGGAATTGGGGGAAATGTTTTCCAATTCGTGGAGTTGATTGCAGTGCTTCGACGCCGTGCCAGACGGATCATCGGTTCGGAGAGTGCGAATAGGGCACTGAGATATGGCGATCACGGAGGGAAATGGCCTGCAATTTGCACGCTCTCGGTTGCAATAAAGGAGACTCAGGGCGTGCAAAGAATTTTCGGCAGCCTTGTCGATATCCGGTCACTTCGTACGTCGTAGCATCAGGACCATCGACGAACGGTCCGGTCAACCAGACAGGAGAAATGAAAATGCGTGTAATGGTGATTGTGAAGGCAACGAAAGAATCCGAAGCGGGCAAGATGCCCGGCACCGAGCTGTTGGCGGCCATGGGCAATTTCAATGAGGAACTGGTCAAGGCGGGAGTGATGCTTGCCGGTGAAGGGCTGCACCCCAGCGCCAGGGGCAAGCGCGTGCGCTTTTCCGGCGAACAGCGCACGGTGACCGATGGGCCGTTTACCGAAACCAAGGAACTGATCGCGGGTTTCTGGCTATGGCAAGTCAAGTCGATGGAAGAAGCCATCGAATGGGTCAGGCGCTGCCCTAACCCGATGGAAGGCGAATCCGAGATTGAAATTCGTCCGGTATTTGAGGCTGAGGATTTCGGCGCCGAGTTCACGCCGGAATTGCGGATGCAGGAAGAGCGCCTGCGCGCGGAAATGGATGCGCGCGCTTGAGCGGACAAGGCGGGCGTCTTTGCGTTGAATGGCGGATGGGAAAAAAACCGGGCGGGGTTCAGCAATCTTGTTGACGTGTGATTGCCGGATACCGTCCGCGTCGATCATCGTTGCGAAAAGCGCACCGTCAAATCACCAAGATCGCCATAACGAATTGTTGCCTCCTGGCTGACCGGCACGTCGACACTGCCGGCGTACGACCCGGTAATCACCGCTTGTCCTGCCAGCAAGCCAGTTCCCCTGCTGCGCAGGAATTCCGCCAGCCAGTACAGCGGAGCGCGCGGATCGGCATTCGGATGACGACCGTCGAGCAATGTTTCATGCCCTGATTCAGGCATCACGCGAATCGGCATCGCGGCCGCTGCCCACGCCTTTTGCTCATCAACCGCCTTGCCGATGAACAGGCCCTGATTGAGCAAGCCATCCGCCAGGTTTTCCTCGAAAGACGCGCCGGCCGGATCGCTGTAGCGGCTGTCGATCAGCTCCAGAGCGAGACGCGTCGCCGCGATCGCGGCATCGACATCAGCCGGCGTATAGGCAGCATCGCGCGCCGGCAAGTCCTTGCCAAGAATGAATGCCAGTTCCGGTTCGACGCGAACATGTCCCGCGCGAATGATGGCGGGACAATCTCCGCTACCCTGGACGGTCACGGCGTAAATCGGCGCCACGACAATGCGACCCTCGGAAGGCGTGGCGCATTTCCAGGCGCGCACCGGAACGCCGAGTAGCCCGGTGACGTCGGACTGAATCGCGAGCGCGGTGTCGACATCCAGCGGCCGACACCACTCGGGCAGGCGAGCGCCTTGTTCGGCAATCCTGCGACGCGCCGCAAGTATCGAAGCCGCGCTCGAGACGGGCGAGGAGGTCCGGGACATGAGTACCTTTGCATGAAGACGTCCGGCAAATGCTGGCGCGCAACTGTAGCGCGGCCCTCTGCCATTGACGGCATAACTGACGGAGGTCTCATGATAACCCGAGGCTGGCATAGGCCGGCTGATCGCATCTGTCCAATTCACGTATCATTACGGCCCCTCCTGAATCCGGTAGATTTTCAAAATGACAAACGCATGCGGCGTCGATTTCGGCACCTCCAACTCCACGGTAGGCTGGAGCCGCCCCGGTCAGCCGGCGCTGCTGGCACTGGAAGATGGCAAGGCGACCCTGCCGTCGGCGGTGTTTTTCAATGCGGAAGAGGACGAGACCAGCTTTGGCCGTGCCGCGCTGGCCGACTATCTGGCGGGGTACGAGGGGCGCCTGATGCGTTCCTTGAAAAGCCTGCTGGGCACCAGCCTCATCGAGGGGCAGACGGAAGTGCTGGGGCGCGCATTGCCGTTTCGCATGCTGCTGTCGCAATTCATTGCAGAACTGAAGCGCCGCGCCGAATCGACCGCCCAACGCTCTTTCGACCGCGCGGTATTCGGACGTCCGGTCCATTTCATCGATGACGATGCCAATGCCGACCAGCTCGCGGAAAACACGCTCAGGGAAATCGCGCTCGCGGCCGGCTACCGGGAAGTGGCATTTCAGTACGAACCGATCGCGGCTGCCTTCGATTATGAATCGCACATCGACCGCGAAGAACTGGTACTGATCGCCGACATCGGCGGCGGCACCTCGGATTTCTCCTTGATACGCCTGGGCCCCAAGCGCGCCGGCCGGCCGGCGCGGCGCGACGACATCCTTGCCAATGGCGGCGTTCATATCGGCGGTACCGATTTCGACAAGTATCTCAGCCTCTCCTGCGTGATGCCCTTGCTGGGATTGGGCAGCAGGCTCAAGAGCAATAACGAGGTGCCCTCCAGTTATTACTTCAATCTCGCGACCTGGCACACCATCAACCTCGCTTATACGCAGCGTGCGGAACGCGAATTGCAGGATATCCATCGGGACGCGATCGAGCGCGACAAGCTCGGCCGGCTGCTGCATCTGATCAGGGAGAGGGCGGGGCACTGGCTGGCGCTGCGTGCGGAAGAAGGAAAGATCGCCGTGTCGGACACCGGCGCCGCGGAACTCATGCTCGACCGGCTGTCGCCGCCGCAGACGCTATCGCTGGACCGCGAGCAATTCGACGCTGCCGTCGATCATCTCACCATCGCGGTGGAAAAGACCGTGCGCGAATTGATGCGGGACGCCGGCATCGCCCCCGGCTCGGTCGATACCGTGTTCTTCACAGGCGGTTCGAGCGGCGTGCCGCTGCTGCGCGAACGGATCGCCGCGACGGTGCCGCAGGCGCGCAAGGTCGAAGGGGACCGGTTCGGCAGCATCGGTGCCGGGCTGGCGCTGGGGTCGGCGAGGAAGTTTGGATGAGCGGGTTGTTGGGCTGTCGCGAACGGCATTGAAGAGGCGCCCGATTCGCATCGCGGGGAACGAAGCGCACCGCAGCAATTAAAATAAGCATTGTTAAGTCGCGATATTCCCCGGTCATTGCCGGCCGAACCAGCAATTTCAACACTTTCTGTTTCCGAATTGCCATGTCTACCGTCATCACGCACCGGCGTATCAACATCGTTACGCTTGAACACGGCGAATCCATCGCGGAGCACTGTCGCGGCGGCGACATCGCGATCGTCCAGGACGAGACCGGCTGGTGGACGCACTTCGTTGGCGAAAATGGCACCTACGAAAGCTACGACGCACCGTTCGACAGCTACAACAAGGCGCTGTGGGCGGCGAAAGCGGCGGCGGAATTTTCTGCGGAGTAGAAGATACGGGCAGCAAGCCTGGATACTGCTATTTCCGCCAAGCGTTTTGCAACTTTGGGCGAGACGCTTGACGGAGATAACAGTACCTGCGGCCGCTCGCCCGCTCAAACAAGCCCGGCCTTGTCCAGACCGAGGGCCTTGTCGAGTCTGCCGGGCATGGTACGGAAGGCCACATTGAGGCGATTCCAGGCATTGATGCCCATCACGCGGAAGGTCAGCGTTGAGAGTTCCTTTTCGCTGAACTGCTCGCGCAGCTCCGCGTAGAGTTCGTCCGATATGCCGGTGGGCGCGAGTTGGGTCAGCGTCTCGGTATAGGCCAGCGCGGCGCGTTCCTTGGGCGTGAACAGCGGCGACTCGCGCCAGGTGGCGACATGGTACAGGCGCAACTCGCGCTCGCCGTGCAGCTTCGCCTCCTTGACATGCATGTCAAGACAGAAGGCGCAGCCGTTCATCTGCGAGGCGCGAATATCCACCAGATGGGACAACCCCGGCTCGATATGTCCGCTGTTGGCGATGGCCATGCTGAATTCCTGGAGCTTCCTGACCAGCTCGGGCGTCTGCTCGGCGAAGTTCAGGCGGGGTTGGGCGTGGATATGGCTCATGATCGTTTTCTTTCCTGTGAATGATGGAGAGGTTGAAGTGATGCTTTGGTTGCGCTCACACCCTTAAGACGATTCCATCCCGCGCAGTGTGACATCCTCGCCGAAAAAAAACGCCGGTGTCCGCCGAACCTGGGGAAAAGGGGCGCGAGCGTCAGGTGCGCCGCACGCACCGCAGTGCCGCCGTCACGCGAACGGAACAGTCTTGCAACTCAGCCGATGCATGTTTGCAAGACCTGATCCGGTTCGCATCACAGTCGGCACCACAGTTCGCATCACTTGCGGCAGATTGAGATTTGCCGCACGGCATGAGAGACTTCCTTTTCGCATCTTCTTGGTTTCTGTAATGTCATGACTGTAAAAACCGTTTTTTACCATGCCCTGGCACCCGGCAAGACACTCGCCGTCATGGGCGGCGTGCATGGCAATGAATACTGCGGGCCTGCCGCCATCACAAGGCTGCTGTCCGATCTCGACAGCGGCATCGTGGCCCTGCAACGCGGCACCCTGCAAGTGATGCCGGTTGCCAATCCGCGTGCCTTCGCGCAAAAAACGCGTTTCGTCGAGCGCAACCTGAACCGCTATCTTTTCCCGAAGGAAGAGAAGCAGCACTACGAAGATCATCTCGATCCTGTTGTCTGCGGCTTTCTCGATCGCGCAGACGTTCTACTGGACCTGCATTCCTATGCCT
>JAKACN010000317.1 GCA_021821365.1 Pseudomonadota bacterium
TCCGCCAACTGCCGGAAGTGCACGCGCTGTTCGTGCCGCAGGAAGGTAGCGTCGACGATGACGCGATATCCGCTCCGCATCACCTGCCTGGCCAGCCTGGCGAGCGCCGCGTAAGTGTCGCGTGTCACGGCGGCCGCATACAGGCCGGCCGGGCCACGCGCCGTCGCGGCGAGGCCGCGCATCCGTTTGCGTTCTACATCGGAACGCAACTGGATCGCGTCGAACGCTTCGACGAGCTGCCGCGCGACAGTGGATTTTCCGCAGCCGGAAAAACCATGCATGATCATGAGCGCAGGCCGCGGCGAACCTACATGCTGCGCGGCGAATGCGAGGTAGGCCTTGCCCTGCTGTCTGCAGCGCGCGAGTTCGTCGCCTGTCACATCGTCCTGTGCCGCCCGCAGCAGTGCCACCTTGCAACGGATCAGCGCGCGGTGCACTTCGTAGTAGCGCATCACGGCAAGGCCGTCGTAGTCCCCGGAGTGTTCGAGGTATCCGTTCAGGAATCGCGCGGCCAGTTCCGGCCGACGGCGGAATCGCAGGTCCATGCATACGAATGCGACGTCATTCATGACATCGATCCAGCGCAGGCTGTCGTTGAATTCGATGCAGTCGAAGGCCTCGACCTGCCCGTCGCGGGTGATGATATTGCCGCTATGAAGATCGCCATGGCACTCGCGGATCATGCCCAGCGCCTTGCGCTCAAGAAATACCGGCGCCAGGTCGGCGCGCTGCCGTGCATCCCATGCCAGAAGCTGCTCGACATGCGTCCTGTCCTGCGCATCCAGTGCGGACGCAGCGATCTGGTGCAGCGTCTCGTGCGACACCGCATCGAGCGCCCCCTGGCTGGCCCAGGGGCTGGCCACGGGCGCCACCGCAGCATCCCGGTGGAAGCGCGCGAGCAGGCCGGCCAGCGCGTCGATTTCGTCGCGTCCGAGCAAGTTGCTCCGCAACCGGTAATCCCACAATGCCTCCTGCTCGAAGGCGCGCATCCTGACTGCGTATTCGACCGGAGCGCCCGCGCCGCCGATCGTCGGCAATCCATGCTGTATCGTGACGGGCGCCACATCGAGGTAGACGTCGGGAGCGAGTCGCCTGTTCAGGCGCACCTCTTCGCGGCAGAAGAACTGCCGTGCTTCCAGCGTGGAAAAGTCGAGAAAATCGAAGCGAACCGCCTTCTTGAATTTGTAGGCGACATCGTTCGTGACGAGTATGCAGGAGATATGGGTCTCGAACATCGCGAAGCGCGGCGACTGCTTCGACAGCCTGTCTGCAAGCGCGCCGATGAGCGCCATCTGGTTCGCCAAGGCAACATGATTGTTCATGCACGGCTCCGGCTTGCAGCGGAGGGAAGAATCCCATTATGCCATTGGCGGCGCGGCGTCCGTCATGATCTGGTTCATGGTGTCGCTCGTTGACGGCGAACAACGCGATTATTCAAGCGCCGCGTAGACCAGGTTGCGGAACAACTGCCGGTAATGGCTGCGCTGCTCGGGCGCTTGCATCAGGAAGATCGCCAGCAGATTCTCCTTCGGGTCGATCCAGAAATACGTGCCGGCCAGGCCGCTCCAGTGGAAGTCACCCACCGACCCCGGCGTAAATGCGTCGCCTTCGCTGGTGCGCACCGCGAAACCGAGGCCGAAGCCGTAACCGGCGCCGGGCAGATAGCTGGCCCCGGTTTTCGCCAGCGGCAGTTCGCCCAGATGGTCGCTTGCCATGAAGCGCAGCGTCTTGCGCGACAGGATGCGCACGCCTTCCAGTTCGCCCTCGTTCTGCAGCATGCGCGCGAAGCGGAAATAATCGTGCAGGGTCGACATCATGCCGCCACCACCCGAGAGGAAATTCGGCCGCCGGCGCGGCTGGTTGAGCTTGACCGATGCGCCCGTGACGGGATCGACCGGGAATGCCTCCGCAATCCGGTGCTGCTGCTCCGGCTCGACCCAGAAGCCGGTTTCGTGCATTCCGAGCGGTTTCAGGATGCGCTCGGCAAGGAAGGCGTCGAGCGACATGCCCGACAGGCGTTCGAGCAGCACGCCGAGCACGTCGGTCGCGTGGCTGTACTCCCATACCGTGCCGGGCTGGTAGGCAAGCGGCAATTGCGCGAGCGTGCGGATAAATTCATCGCTGGTCGCACGCGCGTTGCCCAGACCCGATTTGCGGTATTCCTCCTTGACCAGAGACTCGCCGAAGATGCCGTAGGTGAGCCCGGAGGTGTGGCGCAGCAGGTCCTGCACCGTCATTGGTTGCCGCACCGGCGTCAGCTCCAGCGTGCGGTTACCGCGCGCGTCGGCGGTTTCGATACCTACTTTCAGTTTCTTCAGTTCAGGGAGATACATTTCGACAGGGTCGCTCAGCAGCAGCCTGCCCTGTTCGACCAGCATCATCACGCCGACCGATACGATCGGCTTGGTCATCGAATAGATGCGAAAGATCGTGTCCAGCGACATCGGCGTCCCGCCCGTCGGATCCTGCGCGCCGACCCCCTTTTCGTACTCGATGCGGCCGTTGCGCGAGACCAGCATGACCGCACCGGGAATCAGTTTCGCGTCGACATCGGCCTGGATGTGACGGGTGATGGTTTCAAGCCGCGCAGCGGAAAACCCCGCGCGGGCAGTATTGCTTGCGTTCATCGTGATGAATCCTCTTTCCTCTCCGCATCCGCGATGCAATCCATGGCGAAAGCGAACGACCGTTTTTATTCGCTCGATCATACCGTTGCGCGTCGGCACCGGTCAATTCGCGGGCCCGGAACAAGCACGAAAAAGGCCTGTTCAAAATAGCAAATTTGCAGTGTGCGCGGTGTGTCAAAATGGGACAATCATTTGTCTTCCCATGGTGCTAGACTGGCTTTCGATACAGAATCACTCAGACAGAATCAATCCATGAAGATTGACGTTGGTGGAGACATCATGAAATCGTATTCGAATGATCCGCACTCCGGGAACAGGCAGCAGCTTGTCTACCCGACCGCCGCCGGCTTGCTGCCGTCCAAACAGGGAACCGGGGATGGCACGAATCCTGCCAGTTTTTTCGCGTCCATGATTGAGAATTCGCATCAGCGCTCGGCGGCATATGGGCTGACCAGCACCGCCAAGCCGGATTTCAGCCCGATCGGCCGCGCCGACCTGACGCAGCTGGTGGAGCAGAACCGGGTGCTGCATACCTATGCGCTGCCGGTGATGGAGACGCTCTACGAGCAGATCGTCAACACGCACAACATGGTCATCCTGACCGACGCGAACGGCATGATCGTGCACTCGATCGGCGATGACGATTTCCTCGAGAAGGCCAATCGCGTCGCATTGCAACCGGGTGTGGCATGGTCCGAGCAGAGCAAGGGAACCAATGCCATCGGCACGGCGATTGCCGAGCGCGCGCCGTCGCTGGTCCATGCCGACCAGCACTACCTGGCCGCCAACCATTTCCTGACCTGCTCCGCGGCGCCGATCTTCGACCATGAAGGCAAAGTGCTCGGCGTGCTCGACGTGAGCGGCGATCAGCACAGCTTCCACAAGCACACGATGGCGATCGTGCGCATGTCGGCGCAGATGATCGAGAATCAATTGTTCTCGGCGGCGTTCCAGGATGCCATCACCCTCCACTTCCACAGCCGCCCCGAATTCATCGGCACGCTGATGGAAGGCATCGCCTCCTTCACCCCGGGCGGACGCTTCCTCTCCGCCAATCGCAGCGGCCTGTTCCAGCTCGGCCTGTCGCTGGCCGCATTGAAGGCACATACGTTCAGCTCGCTGTTCGGCATTCCGGTGTCGGCATTGTTCGACCACTACCGCACCGCATCGCCCGGGTTGCTGAGCATGTGCCTGCACAGCGGCGTGCGGGTGTATGGCCGCGCCGAGTTGCGCCTGTCGAACAACAGTTTCTTCCAGAACGCTTCGACCCAACCCGCGCCCGCCGATCGCGCGCGGCGCGCAACCGATGCGCCGCAGCCGCGCCGCCTGTCCAGCCTGCATTACCTGAACACCGGCGATCCGCAGGTCGCCAACGTCATCGAGAAGGTCGGCAAGGTCATCGGGCGCGACATCCCGATCCTGATCATGGGCGAGACCGGCACCGGCAAGGAATTGCTGGCGCAGGCCATCCACAACGATTCACCGCGCGCCGGCGGGCCGTTCGTCGCGGTGAATTGCGCATCGATTCCGGAAACCCTGATCGAGTCGGAGCTGTTCGGCTATGAAGATGGCGCGTTTACCGGCGCGCGCAAGAAAGGCAGCATCGGCAAGATCCTGCAAGCCAATGGCGGCTCGCTGTTCCTCGACGAAATCGGCGACATGCCGCTCAGCCTGCAGGCGCGGCTGCTGCGCGTATTGCAGGAACGCGTGGTGACGCCGCTGGGCAGCACCAAGTCGATCCCCGTGAACGTCGCCGTGATCTGCGCGACCAACCGCAACCTGCGCGACCAGATCGCCAAGAATGCTTTCCGGGAGGACTTGTACTATCGCCTCAATGGGCTGGTGGTGAAACTGCCCCCGCTGCGCGAACGCACCGATCTGGAAGTCGTGGTGCACAAGCTGCTGGCGGTCGAATCCAACGGCGAGCACTACGCCGTGTCGCCGGAAATCATGGAGATGTTCAAGCAGCACACCTGGCCGGGCAACTTCCGCCAGCTGACCAACCTGTTGCGCACCGCCATCGTGATGGCCGGCGACGATCGCGAGATCCGGCGCGAGCACATGCCGGACGATTTCCTCGAAGATGTCGGCGAGACCTGCGATATCGCCGACACGCCCCTGCCCGGCAGCGGCAGGCTGGCGGATGCCGAGGTATCGCTGATCCGCAAGACGCTGGACGCGCACGATGGCAACGTGTCCGCCGCCGCGAAGGCGCTA
>JAKACN010000059.1 GCA_021821365.1 Pseudomonadota bacterium
CTGTCGACGCAACCGCTGCTGCAATCCTTGCCAGAGGATGTGCTGCAGAAGCTGTCGGTGCAGCCGGTGATCGAGTTGCCTTCGGGAACGCAGGTGTTCGAGAAAAATTCCGACTGCGGCGGTTTGCCGATTGTTCTCACGGGCAGCGTTCGGGTATTCAAGCACCTCGCCAACGGCCGGCGCATCGAGCTGTACCGCGTAACGCCGTCCGAGCCGTGCATTCTTTCGCTCGGCTGCCTGCTCGGCGGCGGTCGCTATCCGGCCAGCGGCCTTACCTTCGGACCGACGCACATGGTCCTGATGCCGGCCGGCCTGTTTTCGGAATGCATGGCATCGCAGGCTGCGTTCCGCAACGCCATGTTCCGCGCGCTGGCCGACCGTCTGGTCAATACGATGGAGCTGGTGGAGGAGATCGCCACCCTGCGCCTCGACGTGCGGCTGGCGGCGGCGTTGCTGGCCTACGAGGGCAGCCCACAGATCGCTGTTACCCATCAGCAGCTTGCCGATGAGCTGGGAACCGTGCGCGAGATGATCAGCCGCGTGCTGGACGATTTTGCGCACCAGGGCCTGGTGATATTGGGGCGTGGCAAGATCCAGATTGCCGATCCTGGTCGCCTGCGCGCGCTCGCGGACATGCGATAGACGGTAGAAACTCTTCTGTAACCTGGGTTACATACAATCCTGAGGCGTCGGGATATTCTGGCTGCGTTTCCATAAGCAACGGAGAATTCCATGAACCCGAACGTCGGAAAAGCTGACAAGGCCGTGAGACTGGTGCTCGCACTCGTGCTGTTCAGCCTGTTCTTCATCCTGCAAGGCGATGCCAGGTGGTGGGGCCTGCTGGGCTTCGTCCCGCTGGTCACGGGGCTGATGAACTGGTGCCCGCTCTACACGCTATTCGGCATCAATACCTGCAAGCGCCAGCAGCAATAGACGATCTTGGGGCCTGCCAAGGCAAAATGCACAATCTATTCCTTGGCAAGCCCTTAATGCCGATGGCGGTGATGGATGTCCGGGAAATGCGGATGGTTATGCGTCAGCGGCACATGTTCATGCGGATGGGTGTGCGGTTCCCTGCCGTCCCACGGGAAATCATGCGTGTGCTGATGATGTTCGTCGTGTCGATGCGGATGCGTATGCGATAGCGCTGCGTGGGTGTGCGCGTGGTCATGCGCCTCGGTCAGGTGCAGCCAGATGCCGACCGCCATGAGCGCGGCGGCGATCCAGAAAACGGGATCGGGCCGTTCGCCGAGCATCAGCAATGCGATGATTGCGCCGGCGAAAGGCGCCGCCGAAAAGTAGGCGCCGGTTCGTGCGGTGCCGAGATGGCGCAGCGCAAGAACGAACAGTACCAGGCTGAGTCCGTAGCCGGAAAATCCAATGATTCCCGCAGCTGCAAACTCGATCGGTGCGGGCAGCGGCAATCCAAGCCATAGCAGGGCGAACGCCAGGTTCACGGTACCGGCAACCAATCCCTTCACCGCGGCAATCTGCACCGCGTCGCTGGCCGACACCTTGCGGGTGAGATTGTTGTCGATCGCCCAGCACAGGCAGGCTGCCACGACGCAAAGAGCACCCCAGGAGGCATCCAGTGCATAGCCGCCTCCGCCCGCGAGCAGCACCCCGGCACAGACGATGAACACCATGCCGACGAATATGCGCCGGTCGAAATGCTCGTGAAACACGAACCAGGCGAGCAGCGCCGTCAGCACGCCTTCCATGTTCAGCAGCAGCGACGCGGTAGCCCCGCTCACATAGCGCAGGCCGGTCATCAACAGCACCGGTCCGATGATCCCCCCCGCAAACACCGCGCCTGCAAGCCATGGCAGGTCCGAAGCCGTCAATGATGCGCCGCCACGGGCGCCTTGCCCGGCCAGACCGCGCAGCCAGCGCCACAGGCTCAATCCGATGCCGCTACCGAGATACAGCAAGGCAGCGAGCAGAACCGGTTCGACCTGCCCGACCAGCAGCTTGGCAAAAGGTGTGCTGGCGCCGAACAGCAGGGCGGCAAGCAATGCATAGGTAATGCCTGTATTCATGATGTCGGCGACGGCGATGCGCCGCCTTGATTCGTTGCGATCCTTGATACTATGCCACGCCTCGAAGACGTGTGTCCGTCGTCGATGCGCGTAGCTGGACTACTGTCTGAGCGACCTGATATTCCCGGCGGATGCCCGCGGGGAATTGATCTGGAGCAGCTCTTGAGGTGACAAGAACATAGTTTCACATCCCGAAATTCAGATTTCGTCATACGAAAAGTTGCGCCGCGCAGCATCACAATCTTGTTTCATTTTAAGAAAAAACATTTCATGTCGCAAAAAACTAAAACTAAGCCAATGATTTTAAACAAAAATAATTTAGTTATATGTCTTATATAAGACCTTGTTGCCTCGCAAAAAAGCGCCTATTATTTCCCCATCGAGTTTTCTTTTTTCTTTTTTCTTTTCACTGGTTTTACCAAGGAGAACAACCATGGCATCTCGCGAACAGCAAATTCAGGCACTGAAGAAGGACTGGGCTGAAAACCCGCGCTGGAAAGGCATCAAGCGTAACTACACCGCCGAAGACGTCGTTCGTCTGCGCGGTTCCCTGCCGATCGAGCACACCCTGGCCAAGCGCGGCGCCGAGAAGCTGTGGCAAAAGATCAATGGCGGCGCGAAGAAGGGCTATGTGAATGCCTTCGGCGCGATCACCGCAGGCCAGGCAATGCAGCAAGCCAAGGCCGGCCTGGAAGCCGTCTACCTCTCCGGCTGGCAAGTCGCCGCCGACGGCAATACCTCCGAAACCATGTACCCCGACCAGTCGCTGTATGCCTACGACTCCGTCCCGACCATGGTTCGCCGCATCAACAACACCTTCAAGCGCGCTGACGAAATCCAGTGGTCGCGCGGCGTCAACCCGGGTGACGAAGGCTTCATCGACTACTTCCTGCCGATCGTTGCCGACGCCGAAGCCGGTTTCGGCGGCGTGCTGAACGCCTTTGAGCTGATGAAGAACATGATCGCCGCCGGCGCCGCCGGCGTGCACTTCGAAGACCAACTGGCTGCAGTGAAGAAGTGCGGCCACATGGGCGGCAAGGTGCTGGTTCCGACCCAGGAAGCGATCGAGAAGCTGGTGTCTGCCCGCTTTGCCGCTGACGTCATGGGCGTGCCGACCATCGTCCTGGCCCGTACCGATGCTGAAGCAGCGAACCTGATCACCTCCGATCACGACGCCAACGACAAGCCGTTCCTGACCGGCGAGCGCACGCAGGAAGGTTTCTATCGCGTCAAGAACGGCCTCGAGCAAGCCATCAGCCGCGGCGTTGCCTACGCGCCGTATGCTGACCTGGTCTGGTGCGAAACCGGCACGCCGGACCTCGGCTTTGCCCGCGAATTCGCGCAAGCCGTGCACGCTGCATGCCCTGGCAAGCTGTTGTCCTACAACTGCTCGCCGTCCTTCAACTGGAAGAAGAACCTGGACGACAAGACCATCGCCGAATTCCAGGACAAGCTGTCCGAGCTGGGCTACAAGTATCAGTTCATCACGCTGGCCGGCATCCACGTCAACTGGTTCAACACCTTCCAGTTCGCGCATGCGTACGCTCGCGGCGAAGGCATGAAGCACTACGTGAACATGGTGCAGGAGCCGGAATTCAAGGCACGCGAACTGGGCTACACCTTCGTGTCGCACCAGCAGGAAGTCGGCGCAGGCTATTTCGACGACGTGACCACCGTGATCCAGGGCGGTTCCTCCTCCGTCAAGGCCCTGACCGGTTCGACCGAAGAAGAGCAGTTCCACTGATCCGGCTGGTACATGCCGCTTCGGCGGCATGGCCGCCCGCAAGAAAACCCGCCATTATCTCGGCGGGTTTTTTTATTGGCGCAGCAGGTCATTGCCTCTCGGTGCGGACGTCGAAGGAATACCGCTTTTCACGGAACAGGCGCATGCAGGCATCGACTGCCAGCGGTTCATACCAGGTTCCGCGATAGCTGGCGATGTGCTCCAGCGCCGCCTCGAGGCCAAGACCGGGACGATACGGGCGATGCGAGGTCATGGCCTCCACGACGTCGGCAACCGTGACGATGCGCGATTCAAGAAGAATTTCTTCGCCCTTGAGATGGTTCGGATAACCCGAGCCGTCGATGTGTTCGTGATGCTCCAGGATGATGCGCGCGATCGGCCAGGGGAAGCGCACGTCCTTGACGATGTCATGTCCCGCCTGCGGGTGTGTCTTGATCAGCTCCATCTCGATGGCGCTGATCCGCCCGGGCTTGTTGAGAATCTCCGACGGTACCTGGATCTTGCCGACGTCATGGATCGACGCGGCAAGATGCATTCCTTCGACGGTCGATTCCGGCAGCCCCATTTCGCGGCCGATGGCACTTGCCAGCAAGGCGACGCGGCGTTGATGGCCGGCGGTGTAGGGGTCGCGGAATTCGAGCGTCGTGGCAATCGCCTGGATCGACTCCATCAGGCTCTCGCGCAGAATGGAATCGTATTCGCGCTGCACCTTTGCCATGCGGTCGCGTTCGGCGCGCGTGCGCAGCGTGGTAATGCCGAAGGCGAGATCGTCCGCCATTTCCTGCAGCAGCCTGACTTCGTCGGAGCTGAAGGCATCCGTCTCGGAGGCAAAGATGGTGAGCGAACCGTGCACGCCGGAGGAGTCGCCAAGCGGGAAGGCGATGCTCGACTGATATCCGCTCTTCAATGCCTGGTCGCGCCACGGTTCCATCAGCGGATTGCCGGCGAAGCTGTGATTGACCTGGGTGATGCCGGTCCGAATGGCTGTGCCGGTCGGGCCGCGCCCAACCTCGCTATCTGACCAGGACACCTTCGAGAATTCCGCGAAGCCCTCGTCCTGTCCGAAATGGGCAACCGGCTGCACCGACTTCTGCGGGTCGCGCAAGACCTTGCCGACCCATGCCATGGGATAGCCGCCGATTTCCACGATGACGCGGCATACCGCGTTCAGGAGCGAATCCTCGTCCTGCGCATGGATCAGCCTGTCATTGACCGCCGAGAGCGTCCGCAATGCCCGGTCGGCGCGCTGCAGTGCAATCTGGTCTTCCTTGAATTCGGTGATGTCGCGCCCCACACCGGACATCTTCAGCGGCTTGCCCGTGCTATCGAACACCACGCTGCCGTAGAGGCCGATCCAGCGGATGCTGCCATCCGGCCGGATCACACGGAATTCCGCTGAGTAATCTTCGTCGCCGCGCAGCGCGCGGTCGATCTTTTCGATGAGCACGGCGCGATCCTGCGGATGAACCAGCGCAAGGAACGTATTGCGGTCGGATTCGGACTGTTCCTTGCGCAAGCCGAGGAGTGCGGTGAAGTCGTCGGAGTATTTGACCTTGTCGCGCACGACGTCCCAGGTCCATGCGCCCATGTGCGCCGCGGTCATCGCCTGCGCCAACCGCTCTTCGCTGGTGTGGAGTTTTTCCTCGGCAGCCTTGCGTTGCGTGACGTCGTCGAGGGTGGCGACAACGCCTTCCAGTTTTCCGCTTGCGTCGCGCAGCGGGGAGGCATTGACGGACAGCAGAATGCGCCTGCCGTCGCGTCCATCGATCGCGATTTCATGGTCGTACACGGGCTGGTTGGTCAGCATGGCCTTGCGGAAGGGCAGCTCTTCATCGGGAATGGCCTTGCCGTACAGGTCGGTGATTCGCCAGCTTGGCGCGTTGAACGTGAGATGTTCAAGGTCTTCCTTGCTGCGGTTCAGGATTCCCTGCGCTTCCGCATTCACGAATTTCATGTGGCCTTCGAGGTCCCAGACCGTAATGCCGATCGGGCTGGTCGCCGTGATGTTCGACAGCAGCGCATGCGCCTGCTGCAGCGCGCGCTCGGCACGCTTGGTTTCGGTCACGTCGCGCGCGGCGACGAAGATGCCGGCGATGCGGCCCGCCTCGTCGAAATGCACGCTGCCGTTGCAGAGCATATGCGTTTGCCTGCCGTTCACATGACGGATTGCCAGCGCGTGATCGCGTGCCACGCCCTTGCCGAGGACTTCCTTGTACATCGCAGCGGCCTTGAGCGGGTCGGCGAAGTAATGGCTGAAGTCGCTTCCGATGAGTCCCGCGCGGGGAACACCTGTCACGTCTTCCATGGCGCGGTTGACCCCGGTGACCTTGCCGCCCATGCCGATGGTGACCAGCGGATCGAGGCTGGCTTCGATCAACCCGTGCACGTAGGCGGAGGCTGAGCGTGTCTTTGCTTCGGCCCGCACCAGGCGCTCGAACGGTTCGCGCACGCTGCTGATGAATACGGCGTGATAGATGAAGCCGAACGAGATGACGGTGTAGATGTGGCCGAGCAGATTGAAGATGTCGGTGACGTCGGAATACAGCGTGAAGCAGAGTTCGCCGAGTATCGAGACGGCGGCGGCGGAGAATAGGCTCGGGATGTTGTAGGCCGGCTCATGTTGAGGCATGCGGAAGAAGGCTACCGCAGCGATGACGAAGAGGGCGACCAGGATATATTCGGCGCCGACTTTGAGGGTAGTCAGGCCTTGTCCCGCGACGAAGGTTCGCGGCAGCGCATCCTGATGGAACAGGCCGGCCCACCCGACCAGCAGGGCAAAGGCGAGGCCGCCGGCAAGCTGGGCATAGCGCAGGTAGGGATGAAACAGCGGTTTCCAGGGGCGGAATGCCACGTACAACAGCAGGACGGCAAACAGGTAGCGCGCCGCCAGCCAGAAATTGATCGCCTTTTCCGGATCGGAGGGCGTGATGAATTCCGGCATGCCCGCAAAGGACAGCATGTGGAACACATGGATGATGCCGGTGACCAGCAGGCCGATGGCCAATACGACGATGTTGCCCGGTCGCTCGCGGCTGTAGGCATTCCATGCGACGCCGAACACCATGCCGGATACGACGACAGAGAATGTCTCGAGCGCGGCGTGCAGCCAGGCATAGTGCGAAATGCCTTCAAACGCATGTTGCGGCGGCGCCTTCCACACGAGGAGAAAAATGAATGCGAGGGCAAGCAGGAAAATGGCCTGGTGCTGCTTGAGCTGCTTCAATTCAGGATCGTTCCGATAAGGGGAATCGGAAAATCTTCCCTCGACGGTCTGGTCGAAACTGGGCAGCGGAATAGGTGAATTCTTCTGATTCATTGCAGCTGGACGCGGCACCGATGCAAATCTGTCATGCGGCTTCTTCCCGTCATGAATCAGGGCTTATTGCATGTACCGCTATATTGCTCAATAGTACTCCCGATTAAAACATTCCAGCATAGTTGATCTTTTTCCGGCGGACGGCAGCCGGCACAACTGCCAGGCGCTATCGCACCGGGCGTAATTGCCTGTGCCGTGCGCGCATGCTGAAGGGAAGTCGTGCCGGCTGTTACAATGAGCGCCCTTTCCAATTCTCCTGCCGGGCATTCCCATGTTGAGTTATCGCCACGCCTTCCATGCAGGCAATCATGCCGACGTGCTGAAACATGCCGTGCTCATCCAGTTGCTGCGCTATCTCGGCCAGAAGGATGCGCCCTACATGTATATCGATACGCATGCCGGGGCAGGTCTGTATGCGTTGGATACCGGGTATGCAGCCAAGAGTGCCGAATACCAAACCGGCATCAGCCATCTGTGGGACCGTGCGGACCTGCCTCCCGCCCTGGCTGATTACGTCGGTGTCATCAAAGGTCTGAATCCGGACGGCAGGATGCGCTATTACCCCGGCTCGCCTTACTGCGCGGATCAGGTGGCGCGCGAGCAGGACAGGATCCGCCTGTTCGAACTGCATCCGAGCGATAGCCGTATCCTCGAAGACAATTTCCGCAAGCTGGAAGAGCAGGCTGTCGCCCAGGGACGCCGGCCCGCGGCGCGCGGCAAGCGGGTCATGATCCAGAAGGGGGACGGCTTTGATGGCCTGAAATCCCTGTTGCCGCCGCCATCGCGCCGCGGACTCGTCCTGATCGACCCGCCCTACGAAGTCAAAGACGACTACCGACGGGTGAAAGAAACGCTGGCCGACGCGCTGGGGCGGTTCTCGACGGGCATGTATGCGGTCTGGTATCCCGTGCTCAACCGCATGGAGTCGCGCCAGCTTCCCGACAAGCTCAAGCGCTTGCCATGCAAGGAATGGCTCCACGTCACGCTGTCCGTCAGCACGCCGTCGCCGGATGGTTTCGGCCTGCACAGCAGCGGCATGTTCATCATCAATCCGCCATGGACGCTGGAACCGATGCTGCGTGAACTGATGCCGTATCTGGTGAATGCACTCGGACAGGATGCCGGGGCAGGATTCACGCTCGAAGCAGGCGCGGGAGGCCCCCCGCAGAACAGTGCCCGTCGCTGATGCGGGAAGGCGGTCACGAATCGCAAGGCATCTCGTAACATATGTAAGCCGTTTGAATCATTGAAACGATTTCCAATCATAGAGAGGGGCAATCGGTTCGACTGCGCATGAATGGCGGTGTATTCCTGAAGCGAGGGACATGGCCGGGCGGGAACCATCTCGACAAGAAATACCGTACCGTGTGATGGATAACTTTGTTTCCTCTACTTCGCCGGAGATTTCCACTTATTCGCATTCCTTCCCTGGACGGGACTTCTTCCTTGCGCGACAACCCATCCTCAGCCGCGACCAGGAACTCTTTGCCTACGAACTCCTGTTCCGCAGCGCGGCCGCCGGCCCCGCCAACGTCACAGATGATGTCGCTGCCACGGCTTCCGTGATCGCCCATGCCTCGGAGCTTGGCATGGAGAACGTCATCGGCGCCTCGAGCGCTTTCATCAATGTCGATGCCGCAGTGCTGATGAGCGATTTCATCCAGTTTCTGCCGCGCCATGACGTCGTCCTCGAAATTCTGGAAACGGTGAGGGTGACGGATCGCCTGATCACCCGCATCGAGGAGCTTTCGGCCTGCGGTTATGTATTCGCGCTGGACGATGTGATTGCCGATTCGGAGGACGTGCAAAAGCTTTTGCCGCTGGTCGATTTCATCAAGGTCGATATCAGCGGGGTCGATGGCGATGGCCTTGGCCGCCTGAGCGAAAAGTTCAAGCGGTCCAAAAAGAAATTGCTGGCCGAAAAGGTCGAGAATCTCCTGCAGTACGAAACCTGCCTCGGACTGGGCTTCGATTATTTCCAGGGATATTACTTTGCGAAACCGCATATCCTGACGGGAAAGAAGCTGTCGCCTTCGCAGATGACGATCATGCGCCTGATGGCGCAGATCATCTCGAATGCGGATACCTCGGATCTGGAGCGCAACATCAAGCGCGACGCGTCGCTCGGGCTGATGCTGTTGCGCCTCGCCACTGTGGCAAAGGGCAGGCGCATCGATTCCCTGCGACAGGCGCTGGATGCATTGGGGCGCGCCCGGCTGCAGCGCTGGCTGCAGATCCTGCTGTATGCGGAATTCGGCAAGCCTCGCGGCGCGGTTTCGCCATTGTTCATCCTCGCGACGACGCGCGGGAAGCTGCTTGAGCTCATGGCGGAAAAAAACTGTCCGGATGACCATGCGATGGTCGATACTGCATTCACCGTCGGCATCATGTCCTTGATGGATACCTTGCTGGGCCTGCCGATGGAAAAGGCGCTTGCGCGCGTACACGTCGCCGATGAAGTCAGGGAGGCACTCCTCGCGCGCCGTGGTGTCTTCGGCAATATGCTCAAACTGGTCGAGTGCATCGAGCACATCGAAGAGGCGGGGCGGCAGGTTCCGGCTCTATTGAAAAAGCTGCAACTATCGAGCGAAGACCTGTATGAGTTGCAGTTGGCGGCGTTTGAATGGAGCAATTCGATTTCGCACCATGCGAACTGAGCAGCACGGCCAGCCCGCCTGCCGCGGACGGACGCAGGGCGGCTACAATACGGCATTATGAGTAAAGCTTTTGTCAAAGAATCGGATGACGACGATGACGTCGATGGCGGCCTGCCTGCCATTCCGGCCGGGACGAAAAACTACATGACGCCGGCCGGGCACAAGCGCCTGAAGGACGAGTTGCTGCGTCTGATCGACGTTGAGCGGCCGGAGGTGGTCGGCATCGTCTCGTGGGCGGCATCCAACGGCGACCGCTCCGAGAACGGCGACTACATCTATGGCAAGCGTCGCCTGCGTGAAATCGACCGCCGCATCCGCTTCCTGACAAAGCGACTGGACATTGCCGAAGTGGTTGATCCGAGCGTGCATCACGGGAGCGATCAGATCTTTTTCGGTGCGACCGTCACTTATGAAAACCAGGCGGGTGAAGAATACACGGTGACCATTGTCGGCATCGATGAGCTTGACCCCCTGAATGGCAAGATCAGCTGGATTTCGCCGGTTGCGCGCGCACTCATCAAGGCGCGCGAGGGAGACGCGGTGGTGCTCAAAACGCCCGCCGGAGTGGACGAGCTCACGATTCTCGACGTCAGTTATCCGGCACACTGAACGATTTCTCGTGCCGCAAGGCGCGAGCGGCATTGACGGCGTTTTGTCTTAACGCCGTCGCCTGCGCGGCGCACGATGCGCGCAGCGATGCTGTTACCTATAACACGAACAATTTCATCATCATGATTTATTCCAGCCTGAACCATGCGTTGCGCGTGCCGCTTGCCGCGGAAGTCCATTCGCGGCCCTACCTGCGCCTCGATGCGCCGGAGAGCCTGACGCACCTTGCGGTCTATGCCCGCGACGACGTCAGCCCGAACGTTTCCAACCAGGCTCGCCAGCATGCCATTCTTTCCGAGCTCTGCAAGCACTTCGGCGTGACCGCTCCCGGCGTCGATGCCAAATACTTCTTTCACGACTTCGGCCGTTTCCGTTTGAAATGGGAGTGTCACACCGAGTTTGCAACCTACACCTTCGCTGAGCAGCATGCGGAAAATCCGTCCATCGAAGAAGCCTTCGAGCATGTCCCGTTGTTCCATCTTCCGCAGGAATGGCTGATGGGCCTTCAAGGCAAGATCATGGTCGCGGCGCATGTCGTGCTGGACAAGACGCGCGGCCCGGTCGATGCGTTCGCGCGCGGCCTGCGGCGCGTCTTCGAAGGCAACAACCTGGTCGGCAGCCAGGTGCTGCAGGGGGGCGAGGTGTGGACCGATTTTCTGATCCAGTCGGACGGTTTCAGCCGCTTCGTGGTGCGCGACGTGGGCTTGCAGGAGCAGCAGGCCGGACGCCTAGTGCAGCGCCTGCTGGAGATCGAAACCTACCGGATGATGTCGCTGCTCGGCCTGCCGCATGCGCAACGCGCCACGCCGGTGCTGAATACGATCGAAGGCGAACTGGCGACATTGACCGAAGCGATGGTCAACACATCGGGCGGCACCCAGCTTTCCGATACCGACGACGAGCAGGCACTGCTGGGCAACATCACCGGCCTGGCCGCGCGCATCGAAAAACTCTCGCTCGCCAACAGCTATCGCTTCTCCGCCTCGAAAGCGTATTTTGGGCTGGTTCATGCGCGCATCGAGGAGTTGCGGGAAGCGCGCATCGAAGGTTTCCCGACGGTCGGTGAATTCATGGACCGTCGGCTGACGCCGGCGATGCATACCTGCGAGGCCGTGACCCGCCGCCAGGAAGCACTCGCCGAGCGTATCGCGCATACCAACGACCTGCTGCGCACGCGCGTGGGCATCGTGCAGGAGAAGCAGAACCGGCAGATCCTGGAAACGATGAATGCGCGCGCCGCGCAGCAATTGCGGCTGCAGCAGGCGGTGGAAGGACTGTCGGTGGTGGCGATTTCGTACTACACGGCAGGCCTGTTCAGCTACATCGGCAAGGCTGCCAAGGCGGTTGGCTGGCCGGTGAATCCCGACATCTCGACCGGTCTGCTGTTGCCGCTGATCGCGGCTGGCGTGTGGCTGGGATTGCGGCGGATGCACAAGAGCATCCACCATGCCGCTTGAGGATTGATCAGCCGCGTTCGCGCAGGATCCGCGCCACGCCCCTGATGCGCCGCACGTTGCGCATCAGGCGCGCGAGGTGGATGCGGTCTTCCACCTGAACCGTGAAGCGCAGCAGCTTCATCAGTGCGTCCTTGTCGTCGTCCATGCCGACGTAGGTGATGTTGGCATCGGATTCGCCGATTTCCGCTGCGACCCGCGCCAGCACGCCTTTTTCGTTGGCGACCAGCACCTTGATGCGGCAGTCGAAGCGGCGCGTCAGCTCCCTGTCCCAGACCAGTTCGATCCAGCGATCCGGTTCCTTCGTGTGCTGGCGCTTGGCGACATCGCAGTCGGTGGCATGCACGATGATGCCCTGGTCGCGCCGCAACTGGCCGATGATGCTGTCGCCCGGGATCGGCTGGCAGCAGGCGGCCAGCTGCACGGAAACACCTTCGTTGCCGTTGATCGCCACCGGTTCGAGCTTGCGCGACGATTCGATGACCGGCGGCAGCGGCATGGTCGGGTCGCTTTCCATCAGCCCTCGGATATGCCGCGCCACGAGCGTTGCCATGCGCTTGCCGACGCCAATGTCGGCATAGAGTTCGTCGAGCGATTTCGCGCTCGATTCGTTCTTCAGTTTTTCCAGCACGGAGTCCGGCAGCGCCGGGTCGATCTGCAGCGCTGTCAGCGCTTGCGCCAGCAGCCGCTTGCCGAGCTCGGTCGATTCGGCGAGGTTGATGGTGCGCAGGTGGTGCCGGATCGCTGAACGCGCCTTGCCGGTGCGGACGAAAGTGAGCCAGTTCGGGCTGGGCCGTGAAGAGGGTGCCGTGATGATTTCGACGATATCGCCGTTGCGCAGCTCGGTGCGCAGGGCGCCCTGCTCATGGTTGATGCGCGCGGCAATTGCCTGGTCGCCGATATCGGTATGGATGGTGTAGGCGAAATCAAGAACCGTGGCGCCGCGCGGCAGCGCGATGATGGTCGATTTCGGCGTAAAGACATAGACCGAATCCGGGAACAGGTCGACCTTCACATGTTCGAGGAATTCCGCCGAGTCGCCGGTTTGCTTTTGGATGTCGAGCAGCGACTGCAGCCAGGCATGCGTGCGCTGCTGCAGGTCGGTCAGGCTCGCTTCCTCGTCCTTGTAGAGCCAGTGCGCCGCCACGCCGGCCTCCGCCACGCGATGCATTTCCTGTGTGCGGATCTGGAATTCGACCGGTGTGCCGTACGGGCCGATCAGCGTCGTGTGCAGCGACTGGTAGCCGTTGAGCTTGGGGATGGCGATGTAATCCTTGAACTTGCCAGGCATCGGCTTGTACAGCGCATGCAGCGTTCCGAGTGCGACATAACAGTTCGCGAAGCTGTCCACGACGATGCGGAAGCCGTATACATCCAGCACCTGCGAGAAGGACAGGTGCTTGTTGCGCATCTTGCGATAAATGCCGTACAACGTCTTTTCGCGGCCATACACCTGTGCAGGGATGCCGGTGGCCGCCAGGGTGTTCTTCACCGACTCCATGATCTTGCTCACCACTTCGCGCCGGTTGCCGCGCGCCGCCTTGACCGCCTTCGACAGGGTACGGTAGCGCAGCGGATAGAGATGGGCGAAAGCGAGGTCCTGCAGCTCGCGGTAGATGTTGTTCAGGCCGAGGCGGTGTGCGATCGGCACATAGACTTCCATCGTCTCGCGCGCGATGCGGCGCTTCTTTTCCGGGATCATGAATCCCAGCGTGCGCATGTTGTGCAGGCGGTCGGCCAGCTTGACGAGAATGACGCGCACGTCGCGTGCCATCGCCAGCAGCATCTTGCGGAAATTTTCCGCCTGCGCCTCGATCTGGCTCTGGAATTCGATCTTGTCCAGCTTGGACAATCCGTCGACCAGCGTCGCGACCGGTGCGCCGAAGCGTTCGATCAGCTCGTCCTTCTTGACATCAGTGTCCTCCATGACGTCGTGCAGCAATGCGGCCATGATGGCCTGCGCGTCGAGCTTCCAGTCGGCACAGATTTCCGCGACGGCAATCGGGTGGGAAATGTAGGGTTCGCCGGACTTGCGGATCTGGCCCAGGTGCCGTTCATCGGAAAAGCGATACGCCTCCTTCACCTTCTTCATGTCGGAAGGCGGGAGATATTCGGACAGCTTGTTGATGAGGTGGGTGACGGTAGCGACGCTGGCGGTCTGCGCGGCCGCGCCATCGGACTTCGGGGACTGATCGGCGTTTTTTGAGGTCGGGCGGTCCTGTGTCGCCCGACTATTGGGAGCGACTGATACTGTTGAATCTGCAGGTGTCAGGTTCATACTTCAAGCATATCAGCCGCATGGCATTTGGTGTGACTTAACTTGGGACTTTCTTCAGCATTTCCAGTCCGACCTTGCCTGCTGCAATTTCGCGCAGGGCGATGACAGTCGGTTTGTCCTTGGCTTCGACCTTCGGTGTGTGGCCCTGGAGCAGTTGACGGGCACGGTAGGTCGCGGCCAGCGTCAGCTGGAAACGGTTCGGAACTTGTTTGAGGCAATCTTCGATAGTGATACGGGCCATGGGAACTCCTGAAAAAGACGGTATCAGCTCAAACTGGCATGGATGCCGAGCTGGGCGAACAGGGAAGCGTTGCGTGCAGCCTGCTGGTTGAAGCGGCATCGGCTCGCTTTGACAATTGCGGTCAATTCAGACAAAGCGGTCGCAAACTCTTGATTAATAATAACATATTCGAACTCAGGCGCGTGCGCGATTTCGCCGCCGGCGGCCAAAATCCGGCGTGTGATCACGTTCGGCTCATCCTGTCCGCGCTTTTTCAGGCGCTCTTCCAGGGCGGCGATCGACGGCGGCAGGATGAAAATGCCGATCGCATGCGGGAATTGCTTCCCGACCTGTTGTGCGCCTTGCCAATCGATTTCCAGCAGGACGTCGGTGCCGGCCTTCATTTGCTCCTCGATCAGGAGCCGTGATGTTCCGTAATAGTTACCGTGGACTTCTGCGGATTCCAAAAATTCCCCGGCTTCGCGCCGTTTCAGGAAATCCTCGACGGTGGTGAAGTAGTATTCGCGGCCATGCTGTTCGGCCGGGCGCGGCGCGCGCGTGGTGAAGGAAATCGACAGCTTGATGGCCGGTTCCTGCGCCAGCAGTGCGTTGACCAGGGTGGATTTGCCGGCGCCGGAGGGCGCAACCACCATGAACAGGCTTCCGGAAGAAGATGGTGCTTCGGGCATGAGTTTGTCTGTCAAGGCTTACTCCAGATTCTGGACTTGTTCACGCATCTGCTCAATCAGCAGCTTCATTGCCATCGAGGCATCGGACAGGTCCTTGACTGCAGCCTTGGATCCGACCGTGTTGGCCTCGCGGTTGAGTTCCTGCATCATGAAATCGAGGCGCTTGCCGACCTGGCCGCCTTTTTTCAGCACCTGGCGGGTCTCGGCCAGATGCGCGGACAAGCGCGATAATTCTTCCGCCACGTCGATGCGGATGCCATACAACGTGACTTCCTGGCGGATGCGTTCCAGCGCGTCGTCCGCGGACACGTTCTGCGGCGCCGTGGCGCCATTCTGCGTGGCCAGGCCGAGCGCTTCGCGCATGCGTTCGGTCGCTTTCTGCTGGAATTGCGCGATCGCCTGCGGAACGAGCGGGGTGATGCGTTCGACGATGGATTCCATGTCGTCGATGCGCGCCAGCAACATTGTCTGCAGCGCCGCGCCTTCGCGGGCACGTGTTGCCACGAAGGCATCGAGCGCTTCGGCCAGAACGGACTGGATATCCGCCTGCAGGGTCTCTTGGGTGATTTCCGGCTCCTCAATGACGCCCGGCCAGCGCAGCAGCTCGTTGACCGACATGACCGACGCCGCCGGGAAGTGTTGCCTCACCTGATGTTGCATCTGCGACAATGTAGCGAGCAATGGAGCATTGAGATTGAGCGGACTGCCGGCGGCCGATTTGCGCCCGAAACTAAGGCGACACTCGACTTTGCCGCGGTTGACGCGCGCCATGATGGCTTCGCGCAACACCGGTTCGACGGCACGCAGTTCGTCATTGATGCGGAACTGCAGGTCGAGGAAGCGGGAGTTGACGCTTTTCAGCTCCACGGTGATGGTTCCGGCGGCAGTTTCGCGCGTGGCGACCGCGTATCCGGTCATGCTGCAAATAGTCAAGGTTCAGTCCTTTTGCTTTACAAATCACTGGTTTCTCAAGACAATCCGGAAGGAATGCCTGTGCATTCCTTTGTAACACTGGTAAGGACAAGATGGCCGCGCAAAACAATGCACCATTGCCGGACGGACTCGAAATTGCTGGATACCGCATTGTAAAGAAGATTGCGTCCGGCGGGTTCAGTATTGTCTATCTGGCGTACGACGAAGACGGCAATGCTGTCGCGATCAAGGAATACCTCCCCAGCTCGCTGGCCTTGCGCCAGCCGGGTGAACTCGTGCCGGCGATCTCGGCCGAGAATCTGCCGGTGTTCCGCATCGGGCTCAAATGCTTCTTCGAGGAAGGCAGGGCGCTGGCGCGCATCTCCCATCCGAACGTGGTGAGCGTGGTCAATTTCTTCCGTGCCAATGATACCGTGTACATGGTGATGGCCTATGAGTCTGGACGTTCGCTGCAGGATCATATTCTGCGCCGGCGCGACAAGGGCGAACGGCCTCTGGTGTCGGAACGGTTCATCCGCAAAATGTTCAATCAGGTGATGAACGGCCTGCGCTAGGTGCATGCCAACAAGCTGCTGCATCTCGACCTGAAACCGGCCAACATCTACCTGCGCATGGACGGCACGCCGATCCTGCTCGATTTCGGTGCCGCGCGCCAGACCCTCAAGACCGACATGCCGAAGCTGTACCCGATGTACACGCCCGGCTTCGCGCCGCCGGAACTGTATGCCAAGAACGGCAACCTCGGCCCGTGGACGGACATCTACAGTATCGGCGCCTCCATGTTCGCCTGCATGGTCGGGGCGCCGCCGCAGCCGGCCGACCAGCGCAAGACCAACGACAAGATGGAAGACCATTTCCGCAAGCTCGAAGGCATGTATTCGCGCGAACTGATCCAGGTGATCCGGTGGGCGCTGCGCATCGAACCGCTGGAGCGGCCGCAAAGCGTATTTGCGCTGCAGAAGGCGCTGCGCGAACCGATACCGGAGAAGAAGGAAGCGGATCTGGTGGAAAAGGTGGCCAGCAAGCTGCGCGGACTGTTCGGCGGCATCGGCAAGTCCTCGCATGGCGGCAACACCACCATCCAGCACAATACCCGTTAATACTCGTCGATACAGCACGCGCATGCGATTTTCCGTCTATCAAGAAAGCCACATCGGCGGCCGCAGGAACAACCAGGACCGCATGGGCTACAGCTTTACCCGCGATGCGCTGCTGCTGGTGCTGGCCGACGGCATGGGCGGCCACATCCAGGGCGAGATGGCCGCGACGATTGCGCTGCAAACCATCGGCTCGCTGTTCCAGCAGAACGCCAACCCATATGTGAAGAAGCCGGAAAAATTCCTCGAGGACAGCTTCTTCGCGGCGCATCGCGAGATCCATCGATATCGCGCAATCAACAACCTGCCGGAAACGCCACGTACCACTATCGTCGCCTGTCTCGTCCAGCACAACAACGCCTTCTGGGCGCACTGTGGCGATTCGCGTCTGTACTGGATGCGGCGCGGGCAAATTCTGGCCCGAACGCGCGATCATTCGCGCATCGAAACCCTGATTGCACAGGGCAAGGTCGACCCGTCGGAGCGCGATACGCATCCGGAACGCAACAAGCTGTTCAACTGCCTCGGCGCGCCGAACATGCCGATCGTCGAGCTGTCGCGGCGCGCGAGCCTGCAGCCGGGCGACGTCCTCCTGCTTTGCTCGGACGGCTTGTGGTCGGTGCTGCCGGATCATATCCTTGCCCAGACGCTCGCCACGAACACCGTCGTGCGCGCTGTGCCGGACCTGCTGGCGACCGCCGTCAGTATCGCCGGCAAGGGCAGCGACAATGTGACCGCGCTGGCGATGATGTGGGAAGGCGCTACCACGCTGCAGGAATCGCCCGACACGATCATGACCCATACCCTGCCGATCGGCAGCGTGACGACGACCATCCAGGCGCCGCGCCATGCCGATCTCGAAGGCGCCGATGTCTTCAACGAAAGCGAAATCGAGAAGGCGATCGAAGAGATTCGCGGCGCCATCGAAAAAACTTCCCGCGTAACTTCCAAAAATCAAGGCTGATCCATGCTGTCTGAAAATCGTCCGAGCGGACGCCCCGCCGACGCGCTGCGTCCTGTCCGACTGACCCGCCATTACACCAAGCACGCCGAAGGTTCGGTACTGGTGGAGTTCGGCGATACCAAGGTGATCTGCACCGCGAGCATCGAAGAGAAAGTGCCGCCGTTCCTGAAAGGAAAAGGGCAAGGCTGGCTGACCGCCGAATACGGCATGCTGCCGCGCTCCACGCATTCGCGCATGGACCGCGAAGCGGCCAAGGGCAAGCAATCCGGCCGCACGCAGGAAATCCAGCGCCTGATCGGTCGCTCGCTGCGCGCTGCATTCGATCTCGACGCCTTCGGCGAGCGCACCCTGCATCTCGATTGCGACGTGATCCAGGCCGACGGCGGCACCCGCACCGCCGCCATTACCGGCGCGATGGTTGCCGCCCATGACGCGTTCAGCAAGCTGGTGCGCGACAACGTGATTACCGCAATACCGTTGAAACATTTCGTCGCGGCCATTTCGGTCGGCGTCTATCGCGGCGTGCCGGTGCTCGACCTCGACTACCTTGAAGATTCCGGTTGCGATACCGATATGAACGTCGTGATGACCGACGCCGGCCACTTTGTCGAAGTGCAAGGCACGGCCGAAGGCGCGGCATTCGATCGCGCAACGATGAACCGGCTGCTCGACCTCGCCCAGCAAGGCATCTTCGAACTGATCGCCCTGCAAAAGAAGACGTTGGGCGTTGCTGCCTAAGTCGCAGCACATTTTGGTCCACGAAAGACACGAAAGGCACGAAAGTTTATTAATGCCTTGGCTTTATGCCATGAATAATTTTTCGTGCTTTTCGTGCTTTTCGTGCTTTTCGTGTTTTTCGTGGACACTCATCTTTTCTGTGGACACCCATGACGCAACGTCTCGTTCTCGCATCGAACAATGCCGGCAAGCTGAAGGAATTCGGCGAGATGCTGGCGCCCATCGGTTTTGAAATCCATCCGCAAGGCGAATTCAATGTTCCTGAAGCGGAGGAGCCGCATCTGACATTCGTGGAGAATGCGCTGGCCAAAGCGCGTCATGCTGCGCGCATTACGGGCCTGCCGGCCTTGGCGGATGACTCCGGCGTGTGCGCGAATGCACTCGGCGGCGCGCCGGGCGTGATTTCCGCGCGGTACGCTGGCGAACCGAAATCGGATGCGCGCAACAATGAAAAGCTCGTCGCGGACCTGACGTCGCATGACGACAAGTCGGCCTACTATTACTGCGTGCTGGTGTTCGTGCGCCATGCCGACGATCCGCGCCCTGTAATCGCCGAAGGTCGCTGGGACGGCGAGATCATCGCCGCGCCGCGCGGGCAGGGCGGCTTCGGTTACGATCCGTATTTCTGGCTGCCCGCGCAGGGCAAGACCGTCGCCGAGCTGTCGGCCGACGAGAAGAACCGGTTGTCGCATCGCGGGCAGGCCTTGCGCGCATTGGTTGAGAAATTGCGATGATTCCGATCAAACCCGTTTCGCCGGGAAGCAGCGACAAGGCCGCATCGACCGCGCCGGCCGACGTCGCTTCCGCCTTCCTGAAGCCCGGCATGCTGCACCTGAGCGCCTTGCCGCCCTTGTCGCTGTATGTGCATTTTCCATGGTGCGTGCGGAAGTGCCCGTATTGCGATTTCAACTCGCATGAAGCGAAGGGTGGCTTTCCCGAGGAAGATTATCTTGCCGCGCTGCGTGCCGATCTTGAACAGGCGATGCCGCTCATCTGGGGCCGCAGGATCTACACCATTTTCATCGGCGGCGGCACGCCCAGCCTGATGTCGGCCGCCGGTCTCGACCGGCTGCTGTCGGACATCCGCACGCTGATGCCGCTCGACGGTGCAGTCGAAATCACGATGGAAGCGAATCCCGGTACCTTCGAGGCCGACAAGTTCAAGTCGTACCGCGAGAGCGGCATCAACCGCCTTTCCATCGGCATCCAGAGTTTCAACGCGCGCCACCTGCAGGCGCTCGGCCGCATCCATGACGACAACGAAGCGCGCAAGGCCGTCGAGATCGCACAGGCGAATTTCGACAACTTCAACCTCGACCTGATGTACGCGCTGCCGTCCCAGACGCTGGAGGAGGCGCGCCGGGATGTGCGGACCGCGATCGGTTTCGCACCGCCGCACCTGTCGCTCTATCACCTGACGCTGGAGCCGAATACCTATTTCGCCAAGCATCCGCCCGTGGTGCCGGACGACGACGCCAGTGCCGAAATGCAGGACATGATCCAGGAACTGACCGCCGCTGCCAGCTATGAACATTACGAAGTGTCGGCCTACGCCCAGCCGGGCAGGCAGGCGCGGCACAACCTGAACTACTGGCAGTTCGGGGATTACCTCGGCATCGGCGCAGGCGCGCATTCAAAGATTTCGTTTCCGCACCGGGTCGTGCGGCAGATGCGGTACAAGCAACCGAAGGCCTACATGGAGCACGTCCAGGCAGGACGGCCGGTACAGGAAGAATTCGAAGTCGGCCGGAACGACCTCGGCTTCGAATTCATGCTCAACGCCTTGCGGCTGAACAACGGCTTCGAAGCCAACCTGTTCGCCGAGCGCACCGGGCTCACGCTCAATGTGATTGAAAAGGCGCTGAATGCAGCCGAAGCGAAGGGCCTGCTTTACCGCGACTACAAGATCATCCGGCCGACGGCGCTTGGGCGCCGCTTCCTGAACGATCTGCAACAGATGTTCCTGAACTAATTTGCGCGCCAGGCGAGGGAAAACGGGCCCGACTTGGGTATAATGCGCACTGCACAAATTCTGCAGAGGGTGGATGCGCCCGCATCTGGAGTCGTACCGCTGCCGCTTGTGTGATAATCCCCGTGACCGGAGGTGTGGCCGAGTGGTTTAAGGCACTGGTCTTGAAAACCAGCGAAGGGGGAACCCTTCCGTGAGTTCGAATCTCACCGCCTCCGCCAGCCTGTTAAATTGCCGACAGATTAATGACTTGGGCAGTTTGTCGGCGATCACAGGCCCCCGCTTTTCCCGCATCCTCCCCACCTTGAATGCTTCCGCCGATGCGACAGGCGTCTGCCTGCGCCCGGATTCCCTTCCCGTCAACCCGCCATCCCCGACAGCAAATTGACAGCTCCGTCCCCGCATACTTTGCGGCGGCAGTAAATTCATGCCGGCAACAGCCCTGGCTGTGCGAGCAGCCATTGAAGGGCCGAGGCCTCAACAATTCAAATGGAGGATGGAACTGATGAAAAAATCGCTGATTGCATTGGCCGCGATGGCTGCGGGCGCGGCGCAGGCGCAAACGAATGTGACCTTGTACGGCCTGGTCGATACGGGCGTCGAGTACGCGAACCACGCCAATGCCGCAGGCAATTCCGTCATGCGTGTCACGTCCGGCGGACAGAACACGTCCCGCTTCGGCTTTCGTGGCGTGGAGGACCTGGGCGGGGGCCTGAAGGCGGTCTTCAACCTGGAGGGCGGCTTCTTTACCGATACCGGCACGATGGACGGCGCCTTGTTCCGCCGCCAGGCGAATGTGGGGTTGCAAGGGGGATTCGGCCGGCTGGTGGCGGGTCGTTCCTACACGACCGTGTATGACTTCATCCTGCCGTTCGATCCGATGGGCTACGCACCGCTGTATTCCTGGGCGACCACGGGCAGCGGCACCAATGGCAGCAAGTACGGCATGACGACCGGGTTCGACAACATCCTGAAATACCAGGGGCAGTTCGGCGGCGTGAAGGTGGGGGCGTCTTATGGCTTCGGCGAAGTCGCCGGCAGCACCTCCGACAACGCCAAGGCCGCCTTTGGCCTTGGGTATGGCACAGGGCCATTCAGCATGGCGGCGACGGCTGAGCGCGTCAACGGGACGACGGTGGCGGCATCCGGCACGCGTGCCAAAACGAGTGTGTATCATCTCGGCGCCGGCTACAAGTTTTCCAGGGACGTGGGTGTGAAGGCGGGTTATCGCAACTATCGCCAGACGCCGGCTGCGGGCGCCGATGTGCGGGCCGACACCTACTGGGCGGGCGTCAATTATCAGGCGACACCGCTCGTGGAGGTGACGGGTGCGATCTACCATCAGAACATCAAGGCAGGCGCCCGCGCTTCCGATACGCTGGCCGATCCGACCATGTATGTTCTGCGGGCAAAGTACGCGTTGTCCAAGCGAACCTTCCTGTATGCGTCCGCAGCCCATGCCAAGGCGAAGAACGGGCAGGTGGCCGGCCTGACGCGGGATAACACCGCGGATGGCGGCGTCACCGGTTTCGCGGATAGCCAGACCGGCATGATCGTCGGCATCCAGCATCGATTCTGAGTCGCATGAATGCCCGCCGCGCCCTGCGGCGGGTCGTCTGTTCGGCCTAGGCTGGTCCTGGCAGCGCTACCTGCGTTTCGCAAGCTGCCGAATATATCCTTTCCGTACCCGTCGACCGCTTCGGCGGTGTGCTTCCCTACCATCGCTACCTCGCCACGTCATTGTCCATGGTCAAGCTTCCACGGCAGACTGAGCGCATTGCGTAATTTCCCGCACCCACTCCAATCCAATCTATAACGTGGACGCAACTAGGCAGGTTTGCGTATTGCGTCGCAGCAACTTTTCGCCTATGCTCCCTCTGAGCCGGACAAGCAGGGACAGAATCTCTACACTTTCCGCCTATCCCCCGCACGGCAAATCGCCGTCACACAACATACCCGCACTATGTCGACAGGAAACATGAAGATCCGACACTGGCTCGGCGCCGGATTCGGTCTCGTGCTGCTTCTGATGATCACTCTGATCGCGATCGGACTTGGCAGCTTCGCCCGCATCGGAAAACTCAATCAGCAGATGATTGAAAAGGACTGGGCGAAAGCCGAGGCGGCGCAGACCGTCAATGCGCTCACGCGCGAGAATGCGCGCCAGACGCTGCAACTGTTCATCGCATCCGACAAGGCGCAGGCCGGGCGGATCCGTGCGCGGATCGACAGCAACAAGAGCGCCATTACCGAGGCGCTGACCGTGCTGGACAAGCTGGTCTACC
>JAKACN010000318.1 GCA_021821365.1 Pseudomonadota bacterium
GCTTCCGCAATCTTCTTCTGTCCGTCCGCTTCCGCCTTGCAAACATCCTTGGCGTTGCCGCTCATGCCGTTGCATTTTTCGATCGCAGCCTTGTGCTGCTGGTCAATGGTCTGTTTCGAACTTTGCGCGCCGCTCGAGCCGGACATGGCGGTCGAGGACTGCGCATGGGCGACCGAAGAAAAGGCGAATGCCAGCGACGCTGCGATGAGAGTAAAGGTATTGTTCATGGCCTTGCTCCTTCCAATCGTGAGATGCGGCAATCCGCAAGCACGCCGCTGCCTGGGTTGACGCGAGGTTAATGGAATGTCTGCTTACAAACCCTGTGACAGTGCAGCGCGGGGTTTGTTAGATGTTTGCAGCCGCCGATTTGAAACAATCGGTTTCAATCGGAACGGCGCTCCTTCACAGAATACGATTGAACCAGAGCATCGATAGTCCCGCGGACAGCAGCGCAAACAGCGCGGCGCCGGCGGCGAACAGGCCGGATACCTCCCGCTCGCGTCTTTCCAGCGTGAGATGCGAGCTGAGCGTGCGGTAAACCTTCGCCAGGTCGGCGGCGGTGCCGGCGTGAAAATATTGCGCCTTGGTGACCTCGGCGATCTTCTTCAACGGCTCTTCGTCCAGCCGTACGTGCATCGCCCATCCGTCGCCGGTGATGATCTGCCCGGCTTCGGTGCCGATGCCCACGGTATAGACCCTCACGCCACGCTCGGCCGCCATGTAGGCCGCTTCCACGGGATCGGGGCCGGTGGTGGTCTGTCCATCGGTCAGGAGGATGATGGCAGCCGATTTGTAGGAGCCCGGCGCCACCGGTGCGGCCGGACCAGGCGGGCCGGATTTTGACGGCTCGCTTCCTAGCGCCTGCGCCTTGTTGCCGTCACGCGATTCGAGCGGGTGAGGATCGAGCGAATCGAGATTGAATTCGACATCCGGAAAGATCGCTTTCAACGAGACGAGCAGGCCGCTGCCGACCGCCGTACCGCGCTGCAACTGCATCCGTCCGAGCGCATCGTTCAGGTCGCCGCGGTTCGCGGTCGGCGCCTGGACCACGGCGGCGGTTCCGGCGAATGCCACCAATCCGATGCGCGAGTGGCGCGGCTGATCGCGAATGAACGTCTTCACTGCCTCCAGCGCCGCCGCAAGACGGCTGGGCGCCACGTCGTTGGCGCGCATGCTGCCGGATACATCCACCGCGAGGATCATGGTCTTCTGGTCGGTCGGCAGCATCATGATCGCCGCCGGCCGCGCGGCGGCCAGCAGCATCAGCCCCAGCGCGATGAGGAAAAGCACAGGCGGAATGTGCCGCCGCATCCGGCTCGTCCCCTCCATGGCCTGCCGCGCGGTTGCCAGGCCGGCATATTGCAGCGCGAATTTCTTGCGGCGCCGCAGGATGATCCCGTATGCCAGCACAAGCAGCGGCAGAAGCAGCAACAGCCACAGCATATCCGGCCAGATGAAATTCATTCGTGCCTCCTGCCCAAATGCGACACGCCCCCGGTGGCAAGGCGGCTGGTGTTCTTGCGCAATTCGGAAAAGCGGAACAAGGCGTCGACGATCTCGTCTTCCGTCGAGAGCTCGAGCGCATCGATGCCGGCGTGGGCGAACGCCTCATGCAAGGCGTCCTCGCGCGCCGTCACGAGCGCGGCGAAACGGCTGCGGAAGGCCTTGTCGTGCGTATCGACAAGCAGTTGCTCCGCGGTTTCCGCATCCTCGATCGTCAGCAGACCAAGATCCGGCAGGCGCATTTCCAGCGGATCGTACAAGCGGATTGCAATCAGTTCATGCCGTTGCGCCAGGGTGGCGATGGGTCTTTCCCAACCGGGCTGGGAGATGAAGTCCGAAATCACGAACACCAGCGAGCGCCTGTGCATCACATGCGCGGCGGTTTGCAGCAGATCATGCAGCCGCGTCCCTTCAGTGGCGGGTGCCGGCGGCGGGCGCTTGAGCATCCGGTGCATGAGTTCCAGCACATGCCGCCTGCCGTTTGCCGCCCGAAGCACGGTGTCGACATGCGTGCCGTAGAACAACGCGCCGAACCGGTTTCCATGGCGGTTCAGCACGGAGGCAAGAATCGCCGCCAGCTCGACTGCCTGCCTCCTCTTGCTGACGCCCTGCGAGGCGAAATCCTCCGACGGACTGAGATCCAGCAGAAACCATGCAGTCAGCTCGCGCTCCTCGTAATACTCCTTGACGTACGGCGTCTGCATGCGCGCCGTGACGTTCCAGTCGATGTGTCGGACATCGTCCTCGTACTGGTACTCGCGCAGATCGGCAAGATCGATGCCGATGCCTCGCAGGAAGGTGCGGTAATCGCCATGCAGCAGTCCATCGAGCCGCCGCAGGACGGTCATCTCGAGGCGGCGCAGGATGGCCTCAGGCGCTGGCGTCAACTCTGACATGGTTTTCAAGCACTCTTTCCGGTGGCGGCAATTGCTTCAGGATGCGATGCACGATGTGGTCGGCGGTGACGGCATCGGCCAGCGCCTCATAGGAAAGCGATAGCCGGTGCCGCAGCACATCCGGCACGAGGTCGACCACGTCCTCGGGCCGCACATGATTGCGCCCGCGCAGCAAGGCCAGGGCACGCGCGCCTTCGACCAGGTGGATCGATGCGCGCGGACTGGCCCCGCAGGCGAGGTAATGCGCCAGGTTCTGAACATGGTAGTGATCCGGGTCGCGGGTCGCGGCCACCAGCCGCACGGCATAGCGCACCAGCGAAGGGTCGATGTAGCAGCTGCGGCACTGGTGCTGCAGGCTGGCGAGTTCTTCCGTCGTGGTCACCGCCATCACCTCCTGGTCCTCGCTCGTGACGCGGTTGACGATGACGAATTCCTCTTCTTCCGTCGGATAGTCGATCAGCACCTTCATCATGAAACGGTCGACCTGCGCCTCCGGCAAAGGATAGGTGCCCTCGGTTTCGATCGGGTTCTGCGTCGCCATCACGAGGAAGGGTTCGGGGACACGATGGGTCGTGCCGGCAATCGTCACCTGGCATTCCTGCATCACTTCCAGCAGCGCGCTCTGCACCTTGGCGGGCGCACGATTGATTTCATCGGCCAGCAGCAGGTTGGAAAATACCGGTCCGAGCGACGTGCTGAATTCGCCGGTCTTCTGGTTGTAGATGCGCGTGCCGATGAGGTCGGCCGGCACCAGGTCGGGCGTGAACTGGATGCGATGAAAACTCCCCTGGATGGTGCGCGCCAGCGTCTTCACGGTCAGCGTCTTCGCCAGGCCCGGAACGCCCTCGACCAGCAGGTGTCCGCCGGCCAGGATGGCGACCAGCACGCGCTCCAGGAAATGGTCCTGCCCGACGACAACGCGCTTGACTTCGTACAGGACGCGTTCCATCCGCAGCGATACATCAGGTTTGCCTCGTTCCATGTTTTCCATACGATGTCCTAGAACGGCGATTCGCCCGCCGCGGCCGCTGCGGTTTCGATCGGCACCGCAAAGCCGATTCCAATGAAAGTCCCCTGCTCGTGCGGACTGAGGATGGCTGTCACGATGCCGACCACGTCGCCCTCCATGGTGACCAGCGGCCCGCCGGAATTGCCCGGGTTGGCGGCCGCGTCGAACTGGATCAGGTTGTGCAGCACTTCGCTGCCGTCCGGCGCCGCATAGGTTCGCTTGAGACCGGAGATGATCCCTGACGATGCCGATGGCCCGATGTTGAACGGGAATCCGACCGCCACCACCCTGTCGCCGGTCGCCAGCCCCTGCGTTGAACGCAAGGTCGCCGGCAGCAGGTCATCCGGCACCACATTGGCCTCGATCACGGCCAGGTCCTGATCCGGCATCCGGCGCAGCACGATGGCGTCGGACTCCATGCCGTTCGCGAACTGCACCTTGATGCGCGTGTTGTCGTCGCCATCCACCACATGCAGGCTGGTGAGGATCGCGCCCTTGTCGATGATCACGACGCCGGTTCCCACGCCGCGTGGACTCTTCTTTCCGGTGCCCGGATCCTGTTCCACCTGCACCACGCGCACCACCGAGCGCCGTATTCGTTCGAAGGCCTTCGTCTCAGGCGATGGCAGGGGCGACTTTTCCAATGTGTGCCGGACGGCGGCGTCGATATCGCGCTGCGTGTATTCCCGTGCAGGCGGGATGGCGAGCGTGTAGGCAAAAAACAGCGCGGCGCTCACGAGTACGGAGGATACGACCAGCAACGTCCGTTCATGCCTGGCGCACATGGCGCGGATGGCGGCCCGCGCCCGCGCGAAACGGGGACGCTTCGCCGGTACCGGCATGGCCTGCGGCGGAGCAGCGGGAGACGGTTCCTCCCGGTGCTTGCTTGCGGACCTGCTGTGAATCGGAGGGCGCCTCATCGAAACTCACTCTCGAAGAATGCGCCGCCGGCCCTGCGCGGCGCATCGAAGTAAATCGTTCATCGCAGCGTGACAAAGACGTTGAGGAAAATCATGCTGCGTTCTCGCGCAAGCGTTTCCGCGCCGCGCGACAAACAGGCGCAACCACGCAGGCAAGGTGCACTGAGGTTTTCGCCCTTCTTGTTACTTTGTCCTTGCACGATTGGGCAAGTTCAAGGGGATTTGCGGGATAGGCCCGGCGATCGCCGTAATGGCATGAAGCGTGGAGCACACCGCCTGGCAGGTGCGGTTGTCTTTCCTTTGGCCATGTTTCACTTACTCGTCATGGCGGACCGGGACACAGGGCGTCGGTAAGCGAGAACATCAGGACGGGAAACTGACGTGTGCTTGAGAAAAATCAACTGCCGGATGAAAACGAACAACCGCCTGCCGCCACCAGGCAGTGGCGGGTCGCGATCAGAATGCAAACA
>JAKACN010000319.1 GCA_021821365.1 Pseudomonadota bacterium
CGAACGCGCTGGCGGTCATCAACGACGCCGAGGCCGTCGCGTTGTTCCTGCGCGAGCGCGCGCGTCGGTCGCGCCACACGCTGCGCGCGTATGCGGCCGATCTGCGCAGACTGGCCGGCTGGTGCCGCGACCGGCATCTTGGGCCGCTCTCAGACCTGACACGCAACGATTTGCTCGCCTACCGCGGTAGTCTGCGCGCGGCGCGCGCCACCGTCGCGGCCGACGGCCGCCAGCGCGTGACGGCCCCGGGCGAACATACCCAGGCACGGGCGCTGGCCGTCGTAGCCAGTCTGTACCAATACTGGTTCGACACCGGCTACCTGATCGCGAACCCGGCGTCCGGCTTGGTCACGGGAACGCAGGCGCGCACCGGCTTTTCGCCGCGGCGTTTCCTGCCGCCGGCGGCGCTTGCCGCGTGCGATGCCTGGATGGCTGCTGCGCCAGCCGGCACCGACGATCTCGCATCCGTGCGCCGGCGCGCCATCTGGATGCTGTACCGCTACGGCGGCGTGCGATTGGCCGAGCTGGCGTGGTCGATCGACACCAACTTGCCGCGCGTCGAGGTCGAAGACTGCGGGCAATGCACGCTGTACGTGCACGGCAAGGGAGACAAGCCGCGCGCCATTCCCCTGCCAGCCCTGGCGATTGCGCCGCTCTCCGCCTACCGCGCGGCGCGTGGATTGCCGACGGCTCCGTCTGCGCACGAGGTGCTGCCGCTGATCCATGGTTTCAAAGGGGGAATGCTCCAGGAAGGCGGACTGTATGCAGAGGTGAAGGCGAGCTTCGACGCCGTCGCCGACAGTCTTCAGGCGGGCGATCCGGCGCGGGCGGTACTGTTGCGCGCGGCGTCGCCGCACTGGCTGCGCCACGCCAATGCGAAGGCGCTGGTGGTCGACCACCAGGCGCCGCTGCCGGTCGCGCAGGCGTTGCTCGGACACGCGTCGATACAGACGACGGCTGCTTACGCGAAGACCGACCTGACCCAACTGCGGGCGTTCGTCGAAGACAGCTTCGGCGGCGGAAAGTGACAGCCGGATCAGGCAAAATCATCGAATCCGCGTCCTCAACATCAATACATTGCAATCCTACTTAGGATAAGGAGATATCGAGATGATTCAACGAATAATCACGGCAATTGTGATTGCGGCAGGCTTGGCTGGGTGTGCTAACACGAAACCAGATTTGCCGCCAAATTTCGTGCTGGATTCCGACCGAACCGACGGGCTTGTAGTCGTTTCTCTGACGCTCACAGGTAAGCCCCTCGACCAAGTGATCAGTTTTGAATATGGCATCCGGACAGCGGTTCCATCAGCGGGTGCCGAAGTCGAACAGAAACAACACTTCGGCAGCGCACAACAATACGCCAATTGGGCAACTCGCGGCGGCGAGCATCGCGCGGCGACATGGGCCGCGAAGGTCAAGGGTGGAAGCTCGGAACCAGCTGAAATTTTGGAAAATGGCAAGGCTATTGGGCGACTGGTTGCTTTGCGTCTGCCCGCAGGGGAGTATGAATTTTATACATGGAAGATCGTCGAGCAAAATGCTTACGGAGAGATGGAATACGGACCGAGGCAGACGTTCAGTTATCGATTCAGTGTTCAGTCTGGCAAGGCTGCATACTTGGGCCGACTGCGTCTCCAGCTTGACGAAGGAACGCCGTACAACTTGTCTATTGAAGACATGAGTGATGTCGACCTTACTGCATTCCGAAATAAATACCCTTCGATAGCATTCGAGGCTGCAGTTATGAAGGAAAAGGCAAGGCAAAAATAGGCACCCATCGTCCGCAATATCGGAATTCGATGTCCAGGGCGGCCAGACCGACACTGCTGTCACGAATCTTCGATTACAGCAAGTGATGGACGGGACAATCCCTCATTCAAGGATGGGGTGGGAAACATGGGATGGGGTGGGAAACATGGGATGGGGTGGGAAACATGGCGAACCGCGCCGGTTCCCCCACCGCACTGTGAAAGGTGGATATTTTTCTGCATGCCAACGTTCATCATTCCATGCTTCTGCTTTCGTGCTTGTAGTACTGGCGTTTAACGGTTTGCTGAGCCTGCTGACCTGTTTTACCGCAAAGCCAGTTGTCATTGCACTATTGCTGTTGGCGGCTCTCGTGACTTCCTTCATGCAGCGCTATGGCGTGGTCATTGATCGCTCAATGATCCAGAACGTGTTTGAAACCGACTGATGGGAAGCGCGTGAGCTTATCGGTATCCGACTGGTGACGTCGGGTCTACTGCTGGTCGTAGTGCCCTCCATTCTGGTGGCGCGTCTTCGGTTGCGAACTCGTCCTGTGCGCAAGGAGTTGGGCATCAAACTGCTCATCCTACTGACCAGCGCGGCAGGAGTGGTCGCCTTGATGCTGACTTCGGGAGCGGAGTACGCATCATTACTGCACAATCACCGCGAATTGCGCTTCATGCTGACGCCGTCGAGTGCCATTCAATCGAAATACAGCTACTTCAAGCACTTTCGGAACCGGTGGGCATGCGACAGGCGGCGCAGGATCCGCGTAAGGACCTTACATGGCCGCCGCCGTTTGCCAAGTACGAAACGCGTGCGTGATCCAAACAGAGTAGAGATTGCGGACTTACATCCGGTCTTCGATTGCAGCACCCGCCGCTGGCCACTATGGAATTCGCTGACGACAGCCCGATTTGTTCGCCAAACTTGTTTGCTCAAGGCTCTAATCGGGTTGATGCCGCCCCGGCCTTACCTGTTTGCCATCATTTGTTTCTTACCTGCGCAACCTGCGACGCGCCTTGCTCCTGCTGTGGTTAATCAAGCCAGTCTGACTTCTTTGCCGGTCACGGCAGAAAAGTCAGACCGGAATTCTCGGTCATATATCAGCATTGCCCATACGATGTGTGCCGTTTTGTTGGCCTGCGCCACGCAAGCGACATTCATGTTTCGTCGTGCGGCCAGTTGCGCCACCCAATTGCCGCCGCGTTCCGGCTTGCTCATCGCGTGCTGCTGTACGGCATGGGCACCATCCAGCAGTCGGCGTAAATATCCATCGCCTCGCTCGCTGATGCCTTGCAAGCGTTCCTTGCCGCCGCTGGAATGCTGCTTCGGCACCAAGCCAAGGAAAGCCGACAATTGCCGTCCATTCTTGAAGGTGCCGATGTTGTCACCCACCGTGACTTCCAGATCCGTCGCCGTGATCGGCACGATCCCCGGTACTTGTTCCAGTCGGTGGCACACGCTCGATTGCCGGGATAATTGGCGCACCTGGTTGTCGATCTCTTATACCTGCCGGCCCAGTTCCAGCAAATGCGACAGCAGTCGTTGCGCGAGATCGCGCATCAGGACCGGCAACGCGTTCCCCGTGTCGGCAATCCTGACCTTCACCTCGGTCATCAGCTTGATCATGCCTTGATAAAGCCGTCCCTGACGCGATGCAAGGCCAGGACAGCCTGGGCTTGTGGCGTCTTGACTGCCACGAACCGCATGCTCGGATGGCTGGCCGCTTCACAAATCGCCGCCGCATCCGCCGCATCATGCTTGTTGCCCTTGACGTACGGCATCACAAACGGCGGTGCAATCAACTTCACCGTCTGCTCCAGGCAGGCCAGCTTACGCGCCCAGTAATGCGCACTGCCGTAAGCTTCCTTAGCCACGATGCACGGTTGTAGGCGCGCAAAAAACGGCACCATTTGCTCTCGCTTCAATGTCCGGCGCAATAGTGCCTTGCCGTGACGGTCTACGCCATGCACTGCAAACACTCGCTTTTGCTAGATCCACGCCAATCGTCGCAATATGCATGTCGGACTTCTCGCCTCAAGTGGTGGGTCGATGCCGTCGGCGCAGGAGTCCCTCCTTCATCGACTCCCGCCCGAGAAGGCGGCGGCCATACCATTTGTGAGGGATGACTGACACGTGTTTCTTCGCATCTTGCGCATCATTAACATTGACGATTCGAAACAAAATCATGATAATAATTCTCATTTACAATTCTTTCGGGAATTCGCGCCTTGGAACTATTCCTGATGCCCGTCTTACCTCCGGAGGCATCCCGAAATAATTTCCGTCTTTTTCTAACCCTTTAGCCAGCCACTGGGCCGAACGCCCGCCAGCCAGCCAATCCCACTTGTGGAGCTTTACGTATGACTGAACTGGCAAACCGCTTCCCTCGGCTGTCGCCGTGCAACACCGTCCCGGCCATGCCACGGCTGCGCCCGATGGCAACAATGACGTTGGCGGCACTAGCACAACTTGCCGCACCAACCTTCGCGCAGGCGGCTGAAGACGCGCTCCTGCCGCAAGTCACGGTGCGAGCTGACGGCGAGCGCGCGGATGGCCCCGTGCAAGGCTATCGCGCCACGCGCTCGGCGACGTTTACCAAAACCGATACGCCGCTCAAGGATGTGCCCGCTTCGGTGACCGTGGTTCCCGAGCAGGTCATGCGCGACCAGGCAATGAGCAGCATCGCGGACGTCGTGCGCTATGTGCCGGGCGTGACGGCCAACCAGGGCGAAAGCAATCGGGATCAGGTGCAACTACGCGGCATCACCACCACGGCTGACTTCTTTGTGGACGGCGTGCGGGATGACGCACAGGTTTTCCGCGACCTGTACAACCTGGAACGGGTTGAGGTACTAAAGGGCCCGGGCGGCATGGCATTCGGCCGCGGCGGCGCCGGTGGCGTAATCAATCGCGTCACCAAGCGTCCGACCTTCAGCCGGATCGGCGAAGCCAGCGTCACCGCGGGCAGTTACGACCAGATCCGTGGCACAGTTGATGTCGGCAACAAGCTCAACGAGACGGCTGCCTGGCGCCTCAAT
>JAKACN010000060.1 GCA_021821365.1 Pseudomonadota bacterium
CGCGCCGGTGCCAACGCGCGTGGAATGGATATCGTCCGGATGGTCAGCGAGGCGCACATGCGACATTACCGGCCCGCCCTTCTGTGCGAGGCCGCTCATGTCGAGCACCGAGCAGCCCTTGCCTTCTGCGTGCGCCGCCATCGCCAGGATCTGGCCGATGGTGATCACGCCGGTGCCGCCCACGCCGGTGACGAGAATGCCGTACGGCTTCTCGGTCGTCGGCAGTGCCGGGCTCGGCAGGTTGCTGCCCTGCAGGATGGGCAGCTTCTTCGCGCCGGCATCGTCACTGACCGTGGCCTTTTTCGGCTTCCGAAGCTGGCCGCCTTCCACCGTCACGAAGCTCGGGCAGAAGCCTTTCACGCAGGAGAAGTCCTTGTTGCAGGAGGACTGGTTGATCTGGCGTTTGCGTCCGAATTCGGTTTCCAGCGGCTCCACCGACAGGCAGTTCGACTGCACGCTGCAATCGCCGCAGCCCTCGCACACGGCTTCGTTGATCACGACGCGCTTGGCCGGATCGGGATATTCATTGCGCTTGCGGCGGCGACGCTTTTCGGAAGCGCAGGTCTGGTCGTAGATGATCGCCGATACGCCCTTCACTTCACGCAATTCCTTCTGCACCGCATCAAGTTCGTCGCGATGGCGAATCGTCACGCCCGGCGCCCAGTTCACGCCGGCCGGATACTTGCCCGGATCGTCGGTCACCACCACGATCGGGTTCACGCCCTCGGCTGCGATCTGGCGCGAAATCATCGCCGGATCGAGCGGGCCGTCGAACTGCTGTCCACCGGTCATCGCCACCGCATCGTTGTACAGGATCTTGTAGGTCATGTTGACCTTGCCCGCCACCGCGGCACGGATCGCCAGCAGGCCGGAATGGAAGTAGGTGCCGTCGCCCAGGTTGGCGAACACATGCTGCTCGCTGGTGAACGGCGCATGCCCCACCCAGGTCACGCCTTCCGCGCCCATGTGCGTGAACGTCGCCGTGCGGCGGTCCATCCACAGCACCATGTAATGGCAGCCGATGCCGGCCAGCGCGCGGCTGCCTTCCGGCACATTGGTGGAGGTGTTATGCGGGCAGCCGGAGCAGAAATGCGGGATGCGGTCCTTGGCCGGATCGGGCCTGGCGCTGCCGACCTTGAGCACCGATTCCTTCGCTTCCAGGTAGGCGATGCGCTCCTTCACGCGCTGCTCGATCGGATGTCCCGCGAAGTATTTCGAAATGCGCGTCGCAATCGCGCGCGCGATCTTTGCGGGGTTCAGTTCATAGGTGGCCGGCAACAGCCAGTTGCCGTGGCCGTCGCGATGGTTGCCGCTCCATTCGCCGGTGTCGTCGAACTTGCCGACCACGCGCGGACGCACATCGTCGCGCCAGTTGTAGAGTTCTTCCTTGAGCTGGTATTCGAGGATCTGGCGCTTTTCTTCCACCACGATGATTTCCTCGAGGCCCTGCGCGAAAGCGCGCACGCCCTCCGCTTCAAGCGGCCAGGTCATGCCGATCTTGTACAGGCGGATGCCGATGTCCTTCGCCACCGCTTCATCGATGCCGAGGTCGTACAGCGCCTGACGCGTATCGAGATACGATTTGCCGGCGGTGATGATGCCGATGCGCGCGTGCGGGCTGTCCCAGACGATCTGGTTGAGCTTGTTGGCGCGGACATAGGCGAGCGCGGCGTACCACTTGTAGTGGTTCATGCGCGCTTCCTGCTCCAGCACCGCGTCGGGGTAGCGGATGTTGAGGCCGCCGGGAGGCAATTCGAAATCGGTCGGCAAGGCGATCCGCACGCGCTCCGGATCGAGTTCGACGGAGGCGCCGGACTCGACGAGATCGGTGACGCATTTCATCGCCACCCACAGGCCGGTGTAACGGCTGATCGCCCAGCCGTGCAGCCCGTAGTCGAGATATTCCTGCACCGAGGAAGGGTACAGCACCGGGATGCCGCAGGCCTTCAGGATATGCTCGCTCTGGTGTGCCGCGGTGGAGGACTTCGCCGCGTGATCGTCGCCGGCCAGCACCAGCACGCCGCCATTCCTGTCGGTGCCCGCCATGTTGGCGTGCTTGAACACGTCGCCGCAGCGGTCGACACCCGGCCCTTTGCCGTACCACATCGAGAACACGCCGTCGACCTTCGCGCCGGGAAACAGATTGACCTGTTGCGTGCCCCACACGGCGGTGGCGGCCAGGTCTTCGTTCATGCCGGGATGGAACTTGATCTGGTTCGCTTCGAGGTATTTCCTCGCCTTCATGGCGGTCATGTCGACGTTGCCGAGCGGCGATCCGCGATAGCCGGTGATGTAGCCGGCGGTGTTCAATCCCGCGCGCTGGTCACGCTGGCGCTGCAGCATGGGCAGGCGAATCAGCGCCTGCGTGCCGGTCATGAAAGCGCGGCCGCGCTCCAGCGTGAACTTGTCGTCGAGGGAAATGTTTTCCAGCAGCTGACGCTGCCCGGAAGTCAGGGGTGCATTCATTGGGTCTCCTGGCCAAAAATCGTGTTCTTGGGTGCGATGGTCTCGCTGTCAAACATGCATGCCTTGTGGGCTTGCCGCTGTATTGTTTTGACACGCGCACATTAGCACAGTGCCGTATGCCACTCAATGCACACTGCAACACCTTGAGCGCATCGAGAGGTGTAACAAGTGGTAAATGCCTTGGTGAAATACCGGCGCCGTCCTTACATTGAATCCGTCGGTAAAACGGGTTTCAGAGGGTAACATGCAATCAACTTTTCTGCTGCTTGTCGGGGCTGCGGCGTTCGGTGCCAGCATGGCGATTGCCCAATCGGCAACCGAGCCGGTTGCCCCGCGCAAGCCGCACTTCCTCGCCAGGTTCGATGAGCAGTTTCGCAGCGCCGACAAGGACGGCGACGGCGCACTCACCCGGGAAGAAGCCGAGAATGCCAGGCTGCGCAACATCGTCGACAACTTCGACCGCCTCGACACCAACAAGGACGGCAAGGTCACGCGCGACGAAATCCGGGCGCTGCTGCGCAGCAGGATTTCAAGCTGACTCCCGGTTCGGCGGCATATTCAATTCACCCGGCAGCAGGCTGTCGGCCGGCAAGGCTTCCTTATTCCTGATGCGCTCGTAGATCGGCGTGAAGTCCGGCGCGGTGACATCGAACAGGTGCTGGTAGTCGCGAATCACGAAATAGGTTTCCTGGTACGAATCGATCTTGTACAAGGTGCGCATGGTGCGTTCCGCATCGAGCATGATGCGTCGTGGCTTCGCACTGCTCAGGCAGTACGCGATCTCGCCGCCGGATGACAGAATGCCCGCGCCATAGGCGCGCAAACCTTGCGGGCCCTGGATCAGACCGAACTCCACCGTGTACCAGTACAGGCGCGCCAGGTACTTCAAGGCGTCCAGCCGCAGCGCTTTCAGTCCACCCTTCCCGAACTGCTGCAAATGGTCGGCAAAGACCGCATTGAACAGCAGCGGCACATGGCCGAAGAAATCGTGGAAGATGTCGGGCTCGACGATGTAATCGAACTCCTGCGGCTCGCGCAGCCATACCGTCACCGGGAAGCGCCGCTCGGACAGATGCTCGAAGAAAGTCAGGTCGGGGATCAGCCCCGGCACCGCGACCAGCCGCCAGCCGGTCGCCCTGTGTAGCGCTTCATTGGTGCGCTCCAGGTGCGGTATGCCGTCGGCGGCATCGAGCTTCGACAGGCTTTCGATGAACAGTTCGCATGCGCGCCCCGGCAACAGCCGGGCCTGGCGCTGGTACAGCTTGCGCCAGAGTGCGTGCTGTTCGCCGGTGTAGCTTGAGCAGTCCTGCGTCACCACATACCGCGCATCGCACTTGCTGTAATCGCCGCGCAGGGTGCCGCCGTCGGATTTCTCTTCCAGCGTCTTGAAGAAATCCGCCTGGTCGACCGTGGTGTCCATGATCTCGCTCCTCAAATGGAAACACTGTCCGGCTTCAACACGCCGCGCCGGATCTGGTCCAGTTCGATCGATTCGAACAACGCGCGGAAATTGCCCTCGCCAAATCCCTGATCGCCCTTGCGCTGGATGATCTCGAAGAAGATCGGCCCGATCACCGTCTGCGTGAAGATCTGCAGCAGCAGCTCACGCCGGGTGGCATTGCTGTTGCCGTCGATCAGGATGCGCAGGCGGCGCAGCTCGTCGATACGCTCGCCATGCCCGGGCAGTCGCTTGTCGACCAGATCGTAATAGGTGTCGATGGTGTCCTGGAAGGTGACGTGGTTTGCCTTCATCGACTCCACTGTCGCATAAACATCGTCGGTGCCGAGCGCAATGTGCTGGATGCCTTCGCCGTGGTAGAGGTCGAGGTACTCCGCGATCTGCGACTTGTCGTCGGAGGATTCGTTGATCGGGATGCGGATCTTGCCGCAAGGTGAGGTCATGGCCTTCGATTTCAGGCCGGTCAGCTTGCCTTCGATGTCGAAATAGCGGATCTCGCGGAAGTTGAACAGGCGCTCGTAAAACTCGGCCCACTCCTTCATGCGGCCGCGATGCACGTTGTGCGTAAGGTGGTCGATATAGGTCAGGCCGTGCCCCTTCGGATTGGCCGCGGCGCCGGGGATAGCGACGAAATCGACGTCATAGATGCTGATGTCGCCGATCGCCCCCGCATTGCCTTCCTTGCCGCGCCAGCGGTCTACGAAGTAGATCAGCGAATCGCCGATACCCTTGATGGCGGGGATGTTCAGCTCCATCGGCCCGGTCTTGTTGTCGAAGCCCCATGCGCCGAGTTCCAGTGCGCGCCGGTAGGCGTAAGCCGCGTCCTTCACACGGAAGGCGATGGCGCAGATCGACGGCCCGTGCTGCCGCGCGAAACGTTGCGCGAACGAATCCCTTTCGCCATTGATGATGAAATTGATTTCGCCCTGGCGATACAGCGTCACATCCTTGTGGCGATGGCGGGCGATGGCGGTGAAACCCATCTGTTCGAACAGCGCGCCGAGCGCTTTTGGATCGGGTGCGGCATATTCGATGAATTCGAAGCCGTCGGTGCCCATGGGGTTGTCCCAGGGTTGAAATTCCATACCTGTCTCCTCGTCTGCTTTTGGCAAATATCTGCTTCAAGTATAGGCAAGGACATGCGGCATAAAATTTTAAAATGTGCGCACGGATTCAGAAAATTGGCAATAATATTGCCAATAATATTTTGAAATTGGTGATCCATGTCAAGAATAATCCTGGACAAGACCGACCTGAAGATTCTTTCGATTCTGCAGTCCAACGGACGGCTCACCAACCAGGAGGTGGCGGATCGCGTCAACCTGTCGCCCTCCCCCTGCCTGCGTCGCATCAAGAACCTGGAAGAGTCCGGCGTGATCCGCCAGTATGTCGCGCTGCTCGATCCGGACAAGATCGGCCTCGGCCTGCTGGCCTACGTGAACGTGCGCCTGGAAAAGCACAGCGACTCGCCAGGCGCTGGTGTCCGCTCGCCGCGCGCCGATTTCGCCGCCTCCGTCGAGAACTGGCCGGAAGTCGTCGCCTGTTATGCGATGACGGGAGAAATGGACTATTTGCTGCGCGTGCACGTGGAAGACATGGAACACTTCTCCCGCTTCATGATGGAGATCCTGCTCAAGCATCCGGCAGTGCTGGACGTGAAGTCCAGCTTCGCGTTGCAGAAGATCAAGGATACGACGGCGTTGCCGCTCGTTTAGGGCGGCGAAAAATCGTTTGTCCACAAAAGACACAAAAATCACGAAAAATTCTTGTATTCGCGCCTGGCAGTCAGAGCCGCAGCGAGTGGCGACATGCATGGTCTTGCTTTTGTGCTTTTTGTGTCTTTTGTGGACAAAACAGATCGCCCTTCAATCACGCCACGGCGCGCCGCGGAAGCACAGCCGTCATCACAAGCATTCTGCCGTGCCTTCCGTGGACAAACATCACCCCTTCTTCATCCCCGGCAGTTTCTTCAGCAGCTTGGCGGCGGCCTTGGCGTTGGCCTTGATGGTGTAATCGAAGGAGGCGAACTGCTCTTCCATGGCCTCGGCCAGCATGGTGCCGGGGTTGGCGGGCGTGAGCTTGAGGTAGGCGTCCGCTTCACCGTAGTCGCGATGGATTTCCATTCCCGCCTTCGCGGCGATGTGGATCATCGTCTGGTTCGAGGAGAGGCAATGCATGTAGAGCGTGTCGACATCCTCGTTGCGGCAGTGGATGGCGGCGCGTTCGAACAGCTTGGAGCCGATGCCCTGACCGCGTGCCGACGCGGAGACCGAGACGCCGAATTCCGCGATGCGCGCCTTCGAGGTCGCTTCGCTCAAGGCCGGCAGTGCCTCGCGGGGCGCGAATGCGATGTGGCCGACGCCCACCAGCCGGAGGTTGTCGTCGAAGACGCCGAACACGGTATCGCGGGAAAAGTCGAGCATCTGCACGTAGCGCGTCACCAGCTCGTCCGGCAGCACAGTGCCGAAGCGCAGGAGGCGGTCGCTCTCGTCCAGCGCGAGAAAATGCATCAGCAAGCGGCGACGATCGCGTTCGGAAAGTTCCTTGACACGGACCGTCGGCTTTTCCGATCCGCGCGGATCGTCGTTCTTCGATGTAGGAGCTGTCAATCCAGACAGATCGGTGGTTTTCATCTTGCAACCCTGTCAATTACCCGATTTGTGCAGCGCACAATGTCATTCTAGGCGAATCCGGAAAACGGTGGTGTAAGTCCGCCTATTAAAGCGTTTAGCTTGACCCAACTCAATGTACGATGTTGTCCAGGCGCTTTTTCCTGTTACGTAATACCCACAGTTGCAGCGCTATTGGCATGGTTCAACAATGGCTTTTCGCCTGCTCTGAAAAGGATCTCATGATGGCTGCTGCTCTGCGTAACTGGATCGCATCGCTGTTGTTTCTTGGCACAGTCGGCCCCGCGATCACGGCATCGGCCGAAACCGGCGTGACCGATTCCACCATCCTGATCGGACAAACCGTCGGGCTGACAGGCACGGTGGCAGGCCCGGTGAAGGAGTGGAACGAAGGCGCAACGGCCTACTTCAATGTCGTCAACAGGCAGGGCGGCGTGCATGGCCGCAAGATCGAGATGCGCATGCTGGACGACAAGTTCGATCCCAAGCTCACCCTGGCCAACGCAGAAACGCTGATCAGGAAAGAACATGTCTTCGCGCTGTTCGGCGGACGCGGCACGCCGCATACGCAAGGCATTCTGCCGCTGCTGGAGGCCAACAATGTCCCGCTGGTGGCGCCGAGCACCGGCGCGGCGATCTTCCATGAACCGGTGAATCATCTGCTGTTCAACATTCGCGCGAAATACCAGGATGAAGTGATCAGGGCGGTCGAGCATTTCGACACCATTGGCGTGAAGTCGATCAGCATCCTGCACGTGGATGACGCCTTCGGCGAGGATGGACTGGCCGGTTTCCAGAAAGCGATGGAAGCGCGCAAGCTGACGCCCGTAGCGATCACGAAGTTCGCACGCGTCAACCCCGACTACAACGCCACCGCGGCGGAAGTGATCAAGCCCGCCCCTGGCGCACTGATCATTGTCAGCTCGGCCAAGAATACGGTGGAAGTGATCAAGGCCATTCGCGCGCAGGGTGGCCACATGCTCATCATGACCATGTCGAACAATTCTTCGGAAGCGTTTGTGAAGGATCTCGGCGCGGCCGGCTATGGCGTGATCGTGTCGCAGATCACGCCCGCCCCAAATTTGATGACGACGCCGCTCGGCCAGGAATTCCAGGCGGCCGCGAAGAACACGAAGCTGACCGTGTCCTACGCGGCGATGGAAGGTTTCGTCAATGCCAAGGTGCTGGTCGAGGGCCTGCGCCGCGCGGGACGCAACCTGACGCGTGAAGGCTTCATCCGTGCGATGGAATCCATGCAGCGCGTCGACTTCGGCGGGCTGATGGTGACCTATGGCCCGCGCGACCACACCGGCAGCGAATTTGTCGAGCTGACGATGATCGGCAAGGACGGCAAGTTCGTGCGCTGAGGCAACTGCCATCCGTCATCGAGGCGGATGAGTTCACATCATCGGTTGACGACATGAAGATCGTTCCGCCACGCCCTTAACGCATGATGCCGCATCATGCGGGCGGGAGAACGGCCTTCAGTCCTTCCAGGAACGACTGCACGTGCATTTCAACGACGCGCGTGGCGTCGAGCGGATTGGCGTCGTGATAGATGTGCCGGCGGATCGCCAGGTGCGAGACGGCGCCATGCAGTATCCAGCCGATTTCCTGGGCATGGGCGGCGTCGTCCGGCTGGCGCAGGCCGGCATCGCGCGCCGCCTCCTCCACGATCATCTCCAGCAAATGGGTGACGATGCCCGCGATGTAGGTCGGCGCCATCGCCTCCTCCGACAATGACGCGTACAGGAACAGGCGCAGCCAGTTGCGCGTCAGGATGCAGTCGTAATACTCCTTGTAGAACGCCGTCAGGCGCTCTGCCATGGGCTTGCTGCGATCCTTCAGCTGGACGAACCACACCGCCTTGATCGGTCCCGCGATCTGGCTTTCGTACACCGCATTGACCAACGCGGCCTTGTTGGGAAACAGGCTGTACAGCAGCCGCTGCGACACGCCGCAGGCCTCGGCCAGCGCGCGCGTCTGCGCCGTCAGCCCGTATTCGGAAAAGAATTCATACGCCTTGGTCAGGACCTGCGCGCGACGCTCTGCCTGCGGCAGGCGCGCGGTCGGGCGCCTGGCCTTGCTCTTCGTGGCCACGGATTTGTTATGTCGGCGCTCGGCCAGCAGGTCGGACTTTGCTTTCATTGCACTATTCTGGCAGGCGCTCGGGCCCGCGGTTATTTATGGCAAAATATATCGTCAATTGACGATATACGAATTCGATCAAGGGCATATTTTACCCAAGTTCCTTGGTCAACTATTTCTTCCGGAGGAGAAAAATGATTATCGAAATGCGCACTTACCAGGTGCAGGCGGGCAAGGCGCCCGAGTTCCTGAAGATCTACCAGGAAAACGGCCTGCACATCATCACCCGCTACGCGAAGCTGGTCGGCTGCTGGACCAAGGAGTCCGGCACGCTGAATTCCATTGTCTTCATGTGGGGTTATGACGACTACGGGCATCGCAGCGCGCAGCGAGCACTGCTGGGCGCGGACAAGGAATGGCAGGCGTTCGTGCCGTCGATTCTTCCGTACCTGGCGCATCAGGAAAGCGTGTTCCTGAATCCGGTGGGGTTTTCGCCGATCAAGTGAGTTTTTGCCGTTGCGTGATTCGCTTCAATGATGCAAGGCGATCGCTTCTTCCTGGAGACGGCCGCGCAACATCACCGAAGCGAAGCGCGTGCCGCCACAGCGGCGGCATCCGATTTCGATCTCCCTGCCAACGCCACGCCATTCTTCACCGCCGTCATCTCCGCCAGAATCGACACCGCAATCTCGGCCGGTGTCCTGCTCCCGATATACACTCCCACCGGTCCATGCAGCCGCGCGATCTGCTCCCCGCTCAAATCAAACAGCCTGAGCCTCTCGCGCCGCTTCGCGTTATTCGCCCGCGATCCGATGGCTCCCACGTAAAACGCCTCCGACTTGAGCGCCTCCATCAGCGCCAGGTCGTCCAGCTTCGGATCATGCGTCAGCGCCACGACCGCGCTGCGCCGGTCAGGCTTCATCTCGATCACCACATCATCCGGCATTGCATGCACCAGGTCGACGCCGGGAAGCTGCCAGCCTTCACGATATTCCTCGCGCGGATCGCACACCGTCACGGCGTAGTCCATGCCGGCGGCAATCTGCGCGAGAAAGCGCGACAGCTGTCCCGCGCCAATGAGCAGGAGCCGCCAGCGCGGTCCGTGGATGGTGGTCAGCACCTGTTGCGATACCTGCATGTTCATGCCGGCGCCCGCGGCGCTCAAGCCGACTTCGCCGGTCGCGAGATCAAGCCGGCGTGCCACCAGTTCGCGGCGCGCCAGGCGCTGCAGCAATTCCTTGACCAGGCTGCCTGCGTGCAAGGGCTCGATCGCAAGCTGTATCGTTCCGCCGCACGGCAGCCCGAAGCGATGCGCTTCATCGGCGGTGATGCCGTAGGTCACAAGTTCCGGCCGCGTGCGCGTCATGCCTTGCCCGCACACACGGTCGATCAGATCGTCCTCGATGCAGCCGCCCGAGACCGAACCAACCACGCACCCGTCCTCGCGGATCGCGAGCATCGATCCTTCCGGCCGCGGACTGGAGCCCCAGGTCTTGATCACGGTCACGAGTTCGCACTTGCGGCCGGCGCCGATCCAGTCGTCGCAGGCTTTCAATACTTCGAGATCGATGCTGTCCATAACCAGTTCTCCTGATTACGCCGGCGCCAGGCAGCGTTCGGCGAGACGCACCCAGTAGGTGGCGCCCAGGGGCAGCAAGGCATCGTTGAAATCGTAGCTCGGATTGTGCAGGTTGCAAGGCCCAAGGCCATGTCCGGCACTGCGGTGATCGCCCTCCCCGTTGCCGATGAAGACATAGCAGCCCGGCTTTTCCTGCAGCATGAATGCAAAATCTTCGGCGCCCATGGTCGGCTCGACGGCGGCATTCACCTGCGCATCGCCCGCAATTTCCTGCATGACGTCAACCGCGATGGCGGTCTCCTTCGGATGATTGACGAGCGCGGGATACAGTCGCTCGAACTTGAATTCAAGCTGCGCGTCGAACGCGGACGCCATGTTTTCCGCCATCGCGCGCATGCGGCTTTCGATCAGGTCCAGCACTTCCGGGCGGAACGTGCGGACAGTGCCGATGAGGCGCGCCTCGTCGGGAATCACGTTGGTGGCGCTGCCGGAGTGAATCTGGGTGACCGACAGCACGCCCGCGTCGAGCGGGCTCTTGTTGCGGCTGATGATGGTTTGCCAGCCTTGCGCAATTTGAATTGCGACCATGACAGGGTCGATGCCCTTGTGCGGCTGCGCGGCGTGCGCGCCCTTCCCCTTCACGATCACTTCGAATTCATTGGACGACGCCATCATCGGCCCCGCCGTCACGCCGAAGGTGCCGACCGCGAGCCCGGGCCAGTTGTGCATGCCGAACACGGCGTCCATCGGACATTGCGAGAACAAGCCGTCATCCATCATGCGCTTCGCGCCGGCGCCGACTTCCTCGGCGGGCTGAAAAATCAGATAGACGGTGCCGTCGAAATGGCGATGCTGCGACAGATAGCGTGCCGCGCCGAGCAGCATCGCGGTGTGGCCATCATGGCCGCAGGCATGCATGCAGCCCGCGTGCCTGGACGTATGGGAGAAGGTATTCGCCTCCTGCATCGGCAGCGCATCCATGTCGGCGCGCAGACCGATCGCGCGCGGACTGTCGCCGTTGCGGATGACACCGACCACACCGGTCTTGCCCATGCCGCGCAGGATGGGAATGCCCCATTCGGTCAGCTTGTGCGCGATCAGGTCGGCCGTGCGCCGCTCGTCGTAACAGAGTTCGGGATGCGCATGAATGTCGCGGCGGATCTGCTGCAATTCGTCATGGAACCGGACAATCGGATCAATCAGCTTCACGCGTTTCTCCTGCCTGAAAATGTGAGACGAAAAAGGCGCACGAGGCGCCCTTTTCACTTGAGTCGAGATCTGCGCCGATCAGAAGAAATGACGCAGGCCCACGTTCACGCCACGGTTACCGATGCCGGTGTCGGAACCGTTGTTGACGGTGAATGTCGCGCCATTTTCATTGCGGATGTGCGAATAGACCGTGTAGACGTCGGTACGCTTGGACAAGGCATAGAAGTAGCCGACCGCGAACTGGTTGGCATCATGGTTGGCCGCGGTGCGGTCGTCTTTGCGGATGTACGATGCGCGCACGGTGCTCGCGCCGAAGGGCACGGTGGCGCCGATCAGGTAATCGCGGTTGTCGGTAGAACCCTTGGCGGCCGGGCCGTCGTTGTCGCTATAGGCGAGGTGCAGCTTGGCGACGCCGAAGTCGTAGGTGCCGGCCAGCATGGTGTTGCGCGTGCTGGCGATGGTAGAGGGATTGCCGTTGCGGTTGTGATAGGCGAGGCGCACGTTGATCGGACCGGCGGCGTAACCGATCGAGCTGCCCACCTGGCGTCCGGCGGCGTTGTCGCCGGCAACTTCACCGAGGCCGTACAGCACGTCGGCAGTGATGCCGTTGAAGGTCGGGGTGGTGTACTTGATGGCGTTGTTGACACGCACGCCGTCCGGGTCGATCAGGTTATGCGCCTGGCCGGAGAAGCCGACGCTGAACGGATCCGCCACTTGCGCGATCGCGAGGAAGCGCGGGCTGTACTGGCGGCCCAGCGTCAGCGCGCCGGCATTGCTCTTGAGGCCGACCCAAGCCTGGCGGCCGTACATCAGGCCGCCCTGGCTCAGCCCGCCGGTGTCGGCGGTGATGCCGGATTCCAGCACGAAGTTGGCCGACATGCCGCCGCCCAGGTCTTCGGTGCCGCGAAAGCCGATGCGCGAGCCGAACGGGTTGGACAGCTTGGTAGCCGAACCGGCCGCGCCGCCACCCTGGAAGTCCAGCGCGAGGTCCATGATGCCGTAGATGGTCACATTGGTCTGCGCCGATGCGGCGCCGGCACATGCACCCAGCACGGCGAGTGCAAGTAGCGATTTCTTCATTAGTCTCTCCTGAGGAAGCCTTGTTTTAAGTATCGATCTGTTTGACGGTGAACCCATATTGCATGCCGAACCGCCGGTCGGCGTTTGCTGCCCTTTAGCGTGGCCTTCTAGTGCGCCAAGGCGACGAAATAGCCGAAGCCGAATCCGATTGCGCAGGTGAACACGGCCATCCATGCCGGCACCGAACTGCACAGCGATGCGATGCCCGATGCGGAACGTGTCATCGGTCCCACGACCGGCGGCATCGCAGCAAAGTTTGATTCCTGCCGCGAACCTGCCCGTGTCGAAGCGGGTGCTGTCGCCGCTTCGAGCGGCGCCGCGGTCGCCCCGAAATGGCGCGCGAACGCCGCAAAAAAATCGTCCGCATTCTTCTTCGCCACGGTCTGCACGAGACGGCTTCCGACGCTCGCCAGCTTGCCGCCGATGTCGGCGGAGGCGGTGTACTTCAGCACCGTGCTGTCGCCGTTCCCTGCGAGCGACACCTTCGCCACCATCTTCGCGAAACCGGCCGCCCCGCCCTGCCCTTGCCCCGTCAGCGTGTAGCCGTTGGGCGCATCCATGTCGGACAGCAGCACGCTGCCGCGGAACGTGGCAGATATCGGGCCGACTTTGGTCCCGACGATGGCGGAAAACTCCGTCTCCGATATCTTGTCGAGCTGCTTGCAGCCGGCGATGCAGGCCTGCAGCACGGCAGGATCGTTCAGCGCGTCCCACACCTGGCGCTGCGTGGCAGGAATGCCGTATTCCCCGGAAAATTCCATGGCCATGTCTATTTCTCGTAAAACTTGAAGAGCGCCTGCGTACCGTTTCGGCCGTAGCCCTGCGCTGCGAGTTGTTCGTAGAGCTTGCGCGCCAGCGACGCACCCGGCAGATCGAGCTGCATGCAATGCGCTTCGGCCAGGGCAATGCCGAGGTCCTTGATGAAGTGCTCGATGAAGAAGCCCGGCGCGAAGTCGCCCTTGATGATGCGGGGGCCGAGCACGTTCAGCTGGAAGCCGGACGCGGCGCCGCCCCCGATCGACTGCAGCATGGTGTCGAGGTCGAGCCCCGCGCGCTTGCCGTAGGCGATGCCTTCGCACACGCCCATGATGGTCGAGGCGATGACGATCTGGTTGCACATCTTCGTATGCTGGCCGGCGCCCGGTCCGCCCTGCAGCACGATGTTGGCGCCCATGCATTGCAGCACCGGCAAGGCCTTCCTGAAGGCCGCCGCATCGCCGCCGACCATGATGGCCAGCTTCGCCTCGCGCGCGCCGACGTCGCCGCCGGAAACCGGCGCATCGAGCGCCAGGCATTTTTTCTTTGCCGCTTCGGTCGCGATCCGCTCGGACAGCGCCGGGCTGGACGTCGTCATGTCGATCATGATCGTGCCCTTGGCCGCGTTCGCCACGATGCCGTTCTCGCCCAGGTAGACTTGCTCGACGTCGCTCGGAAATCCGACCATGGTGATCACGATGTCGGACGCCGCCGCAACGGCGCCGGGCGTCTCGCACCAGGTTGCGCCCTTCGCCACCAGTTCGTCGGCCTTGTCGCGCGAGCGGTTGTAGACATTGAGCTGGTAGCCCGCATTCAGGATATGTCCGGCCATGCTGCGGCCCATGATGCCGAGGCCGATAAAGCCGACACGGGTGCTGCTGTTTGCACTCATTGCTGTTTCCTTTGCTTGTTGCGAATCAGGTCGCGCAGATACATCGGCGTAAGCGGCTGCCTGTCGGCGACGATGCCGAATGGCGCGAGCGCATCGTTGACCGCACTGGTCAGCGCGCCAATCGCGCCCATGACGCCGCCTTCCGCCATGCCCTTGATGCCGGCCGGCGTGGCGCGGCTCGGCGTGTGCATGGACAGGATCTCGAAGCGCGGAAGCTCATGCGCCGTAGCGACCAGGTAGTCGGCCAGCGTGCCGGAGAGGTTTTGCCCGTTCTCGTCGTAATGCACCTGCTCGAACAGGGCGCCTGACAGACCCATGGCGATGGCGCCGTGCTGCTGACCTTCGACCACTACCGGGCTGAGCACGGTGCCGCAGTCTTCCGCGACGAGATAGCGTTCGAAGCGGATCGCGCCGGTCGCCGCATCGACCTCCACCTCGCACATGTGCGTGGAGTTGGAATAGGTCATCGGCGGCGGGTCCCAGGTCTTGTGGAATTCGAGGCCGGGGCTCATGCCTTCGGGCAGCGCCAGCGGATCGAGATACGCGGTGCGGGCGATGTCGGCCAGCGTCAGCCGCGTGCCTCCCCACTCGCCGCCTTCCAGCCGCTGAACGCGTCCATCGACCATGCGCAGCGATGCGCCGTCCGCGACATCCAGCAGCTTCGCGGCAATCGCAAGCACCTTCGTGCGCGCCTCCTGCGCGCACAGGTACAGCGTGCCGCCGCCGGCCGTGCCGCCGCGCGCGCCCCTGCTGCCCATGCCGTACGGTGCGACGTCGGTATTGCCGATATGCAGATGCACCTGCTGCGGGTCGACGCCGAGTCCTTCGGCCGCCGCCTGCGTCAAGGAAGTTTCATAGCCCTGCCCGGTGGCGCCAAGGCCGACGGAGACGTTCACCACGCCCGAGGGTTCGATGCGCACCCATGCCGCCTCATGCCCCGAGCCGGCGATGCCCGCAGCCTTGTAGAAGCGCGAGCCGTAGGTCGTCGATTCCACCACGGTGCACATGCCGAGCCCGAGATAGCGCCCTTCGGCGCGGGCACGCTGCTGGCGCGCGCGGAACTCCAGGTAGCCGATCTTTTCCAGCGCCGCCTCGAAGGTTTCGCGCGGCGTGACATCCGCCAGCACCTCGCCGGTCGCCATCGTGTAGGGCAGGTCTTCCGGACGCAGCATGTTGATGCGGCGCACGTCGACCGGGTCGAGTCCGAGTTCGCGCGCAATCGCATCCATCGTGCCGTCCATCACCCAGCTGGTGATCGCCATCGGCGCACGCATTGGGCCGTTGCCGACCTTGTTCGTGAGCACCACCTTCACGTCGTAGGCATAGTCCTGCACCTTGTACGGTCCGGTCAGGATCATGGCCACCACGCGTGCCAGGTAATTGCCGGGGTAAAAGCTGTAGGCGCCGAAATCCTCGACGATGTCCAGTTCGAGGCCGAGCAGCCGGCCATCGGCATCCACGGCCGCGCGCGTGCGGCAGAAATCCTCGCGCGACTGCGAGGAAGCCAGCAGATTTTCCATGCGGTCCTCGCGCCAGCGTACCGGACGCTTCATGTGCCGTGCGACGGCTGCCACGGTGAGTTCTTCGCGGTACAGCGCGATCTTCTGGCCGAAGCCCCCACCGACATCCGGCGAATCGACGGTTACCTGCAACTCCGAAAGGCGCATGCGCGCGGCGAGCGTGGTGCGGTACGGATGCGGCACCTGGGTGCCGACGTGGAACGTCAGGTGTTGCCGCCCCTCGTCCCATACCGCGACACAGCCGCGCGTCTCGATGGGAAGATGCGTCTGGCGGTGCTGCGAAAAAGTGCTCTCGACCACGCGGAATGCTTCACGCTTGCGCGCCTCGACGTCGCCATGCGTCGCATGCTGATGCGATAACAGGTTGGAAGGCAGCTTATCGACGACCTTCGGCGCATCCGGCTCCAGCGCGCGCCACATACTGCTCACGGCGTCGAGCGCCTCGTATTCGACGCGTACCTTGTCGATGGCGTCTTCGGCCTGGTAGCGATCGGTCGCAATGATGCAGGCCACCGGATCGCCCTGGAAGCACACCTTGTCGATGGGCAGCGTGTCCATTTCCACCGGCTGCAAGCCGTCGATCGGCGGCGCCATGCGCAGCCTGGTGGTCCATTCGGCGAGGTCACGCCCGGTGAAGACGGCGACGATGCCGGGCATGTCCAGCGCGGCCTTTGCGTCGATCGACAGGATGCGCGCATGCGGATGCGGCGAACGCACGAAGCAGGCATGCAGCGCGCCGGGAATGTCGATGTCGTCGATGTATCGGCCATGGCCGGTCAGCAGGCGGCGATCTTCGCGGCGCCGCACATGCCGGCCGATGGTCTGAAAATCAGGATTGGCCATGCGCGCCATCCTTCCTTATCCTTGCGGCCGCCGACTGCACGGCCTTCACGATGTTGTGATAACCGGTGCAACGGCACAGATTGCCCGAAAGCGCCTCGCGGATCTCTTCCTCGTTCGGCGCGGGATTGTTCTTCAGGAACGCCTCCATGGTCATCACGATGCCCGGCGTGCAGAAGCCGCATTGCAGGCCGTGCTCTTCGTGCATTGCCTGCTGCAGCGGCGACAGCTCGTCCTCTTTCGCGACCGACTCGATGGTGGCGATCTCGTGCCCTTCCATCTGGATGGCGAAGGTGAGGCAGGAGCGCACCGCCTTGCCGTCGACCAGCACGGTGCAGGCGCCGCACACACCGTGCTCGCAGCCGACATGCGTGCCGGTGAGGCGGCAATCCTCGCGCAAGGCATCCGACAGGAGCTTGCGCGGCTCGACCATGATCTCGTGATTCTGTCCGTTGACGGTGAGTGTGACGAGGAGCTTTTCCATGATGCTTATCCTTGCGCCCGTTCCAGGGCGCGCGCGAGTGCGCGATCGACCAGCGTGGCTGTCAGTTCCTTGCGGTAGGCGGCGGAAATGCGTGCATCGTCTTCGGGACTGACGGCCTCGCTCGCGAGACCGGCAAGTTCCTTGATGCGCACGGCATCCAGCGTGCCGCCGAGGAAGCGTTCCGCAATCATGTCCAGCGAGAGCGGAACCGATCCGGTACCGGCAACGCCAAGACGTATGCGGGCCAGCCGGTTTTCCTGCAATGCAACGGTCGCCGCGACGGCAACAATCGCGAAATCGCCGTGGCGGCGGTTGAACAGTTGGAACGAAGCCCCTTCCTGCGGCGCGGCCTTGGGAAAGCGCACCGAGAGAATGATCTCGTCCGAATCCAGCGCGGTGGCCATGACGGAAAGGAAAAATTCGGAAGCCGGGACGACGCGCTCTCGATGCAGACTGGCGACGCGGATCTGCGCGCCGAGCGTGACGCCAACCAGAGCAAGCTGCGCGGCGGGATCGGCGTGCGCAAGACTGCCGCCCAGGGTGCCGCGCTGGCGTATCGCGTAATGCCCGATGGTCTGCGCCGCCTGCGCCAGCAAGGGACAGGCGTCTTTCACCAGCGCCGATTCCTCGACCTGGTGATGGCGCGTCAGCGCGCCGATCTCGATGGCATCGCCGGCATCGCGCACATACGCAAGCTCGGTGAGGTCGTTCAGGTCGATCAGATCGGAAGGCGCGGCCAGACGCATGTTCATCATCGGCCCGAGACTCTGCCCTCCCGCGATCACTTTCGCGCCCTCGCCACTGTGCGCCAATTGCTCGAGCGCCTCGTCGATCGAACTCGGGCGGTGATAGCAAAACGCTGCCGGTTTCATCGCACTTCCTTACCAGACCAGCGTGTGTTCGCCCTGCTTGTCGAACAGGTGCAGGCGGTTGAGGTTCAGCGTGAGGCCGAGGTTCTCGCCCTCCTTGTGCTGCACTTCCTTGCCGACGCGGAAGAACATCTTGATGCCTTCGACTTCCAGTTCGAGGAACTGGTCCGAGCCGACCGGCAGCACGGAGAGGATGCGTCCGCGCACGCATTCACGCGGGCGCTCACCGGCATGCGCATCCACGTCCTCGGCGCGGATGCCGAGCACCACGGCACGGCCGGAATCGCCGAACACTTTCTGCGCGATGTGCGGCGGCAGTGTGATCTCCAGCTGGCCGCGCTTGAACAGCATGCTCCCGCCGTCGGCGACGATATTCCCTTCGAGAAAATTGATGGGCGGATTGCCGAGGAAGGATGCGACGAACATATTGGCCGGGCGCTCGTAGATCGCATCCGGCGTACCGATCTGCTGCACCACGCCGCCGCGCATCACGACGATGCGGTCTGCCAGCGTAAGCGCCTCGGCCTGGTCGTGCGTCACGTAGACAAAGGTCGTTTGCATCGCCTGGTGCAGCTGTTTGATTTCCGCGCGCATGGAGATGCGCAGCGCGGCGTCGAGGTTGGACAACGGCTCGTCCATCAGGAAGGCGAGTGGCTGGCGCACCATCGCGCGTCCGAGCGCGACGCGTTGACGCTGGCCGCCGGATAGCTGGTCGGGCCGGCGCTCCAGCAGGGCTTCGATTTCGAGCCGGCGCGCGGCGTCGCGCACGCGCTGGTCGACTTCCGCCGCCGGATGCTTGCGCATGCGCAGGCCGAAGGCGATGTTCTCGTACACCGTCTTGTGCGGATACAGCGCATAGCTCTGGAACACCATCGCCACGTCGCGCTTGTGCGGCGGCACGGTGTTCATCACTTCCTTGTCGAAGTACAGGTTGCCTTCGGTGACGTCCTCCAGGCCGGCGATCATGTTCAGCGTGGTCGATTTCCCGCAGCCGGAGGGGCCGAGCAGAACCAGGAATTCCTTGTCGGCGATGTCGAGGTTGAGCTTGTCGAGCGCGACGTAGCCGTTCGGGTAACGCTTGCCGACGTTGTCGAATGTGATGCGTGCCACTGGTTCTACCCTTTCACTGCGCCGGCGGTCAGGCCGGAGACGATGTAGCGTTCGAACATGATGGCGATGATCACCGGGGGAATGATCGCCAGAACGCCCGCTGCGTTGATGAATGAAAAGCTGATCGTGAAGTCGGACGTGAAGGATGCGACGATGATCGGCATGGTTTGCGAGGCCGGTGTCTGCGTGAACATCAGCGCCAGCAGGAATTCGTTCCAGCTCGTCAGGAAGGTGAACAGCACCACCGCGACCAGCGAGGGCAATGCGAGCGGCAGGAACACCAGCGTGAGCGTCTGCAGGCGCGAACAGCCGTCGACGCGCGCCGCCTTGTCGAGCTCGTCCGGCAGCGACTCGAAATAGCCGAGCAGGATGAAGATGCTGAACGGCACCGTGATCGCGAGATAGGTGATGATGAGCGACAACAGATTGTCCAGCAGGCCCAGCTTCTGCACGAACAGGAAGAAGGGCACCACCAGCGCGATGTCGGGAATCACGCGCGTAGTGAGCATGAAGTAGATCGACGCCGAGCGTCCGACGAAGCGGATCTTCGCCATCGCGTACGCCGCCGGCACGCTGACCAGCAGGTTGAGGATGACGACAGCAACAGCGACGATGAAACTGTTCCACATCGATGGCAGCAGGTTCTTCGCGGTGGACGGAATGAAGCCGCCGGTCGCGGTATCGCCCTGCTTGCGTGTCTCGTAAGTGACGACCTGGTCCTTGGCGCTGAAGATGGCCTCGAAGTTGTTCGCCGTCGGCGCGTGCGGAATCCAGTGCGGCGGCACGGAGGTGATCTCCGCTTCCGACTGGAAGGAGGACGACACCAGCCACGCGATGGGTGCGAGCACGTAGCCGATGAAGACGACGGAAGCGAAGAATAGCAGGGCACGCCTGCCGAGATGAGCGATGTTCATGTTCAGAGCTTCCTGCCCATGCTGCGGATGATGAAAAAGGCGAGCACGAAGGTGACGATCGCCATGATGTAGGCGAGCGCCGCGCCGGTGCCGAATGCCAGCTTGCGGAAGGTTTCGACATACACTTCCCACGCCACCACGTGCGATGCGTCGGCCGGGCCGCCTTCGGTCAGGATGAAGAACAGGTCGAAGTGGCGGATCGCCATCATCGTTTCGTAGATCATGACCAGCATGAAGCCGGGCTTGAGCGAGGGCAGCGTGATGTGGATGAAGCGTTGCCAGACATTGGCGCCGTCCACCTTGGCGGCGCTGTACAGATCGGGGCGTACCGACTTCAGCGTGACCAGCAGCAGGATGGTGGCAAGCGGCACTTCCTTCCAGACGAAGGCATTGGTGATGAGCAGCAGCGTCTTGTCGACGTCGCCGAGGAACACGAGGTATTTCTGGATGAAACCAAGCTGGAACAGCAGGCCGTTGAGCGCGCCGTAGCTGGAATCGTAGATCCATTTCCACATCAGGCCGTTGGCGACGTACGGAATGGCCCAGGGGATCAGCAGGACGGCGGAGAGCAGGCGGCGTCCGCGGAATTCTTCGTTCAGCAGCAATGCCATCAGCATCGCGATAAGCATGATGAAGGCCACCGAGACGACGGTGAACGAGGTGGTGCGCCAGACCGAGGTCCAGAACATCGGATCGTGGAACAGGTTGATGTAGTTGTCGAGCCCGACGAAAGGTACGCGATGCGGCCGCGAGAGCTTGAGGTCGAACAGGCTGATCCAGAACGAATAGAGAATCGGGAAGACGGCGACGACCATCAGCACGATCATCATCGGCGCCAGGAAGAGCATCGCGCTCTTCTGGTCGTAGGCACTTGACGGAGGGCGCAAGAGGCTGCGCAGTCCACGACTCTTGGTGTTCATCGGTATGTTCTCTCAGCTTGCGAGGCAGCGCGGACGCATTGCCTCGACAGGAGCAGTGCCGGCCAGGACGCCTTGCGACGCCCTGGCTGCCTGCCGGGTTTTCACCCGTTGGGGAGGATCTGTTCTAGCCTTGTTTCTTGAGCTGGTTCCAGGTTTGCGCGGACTTCTTGAGCGCATCGGTGACGGCGGTCTTGCCGAGGACGGCCGATTGCCATGCGCCGCCGTTGACCTCGTCCCATTCGCCGAACCAGCGGGTCACGACATCCTTCTTCTTCACCAGTTGCTGCTGCTTCTCGAACATGGCGATGTCCGAATACTTCTGGTACGAGGCGCGGATGTCCGGATCCTTGAAGAGCTCCTTTGCGCCGAAGCCGGAGCCGACATCGGAGAACAGCATCTTCTGGAACTGGTACTTGCCGTCGGCCTTGCCGCCGAACCACTCGATCAGCTTCGCGGCGTTCGCGGCACGCGTCCTGTCGGCAGCGGCTTGCGCGCTCATGCCGTGGAAGCGCATCCAGCCGACGGTGGCGTGCGAGCCTTGCGGGCCGGCCGGCATCATCGCCTGGTGCACGCGACCCGCAATCTGGGATTGCTTCGGATCGTTCAGGGTGCGGATGCGATAGCGGCTCAGCAAGGCGAAGGCATGGTTGCCGGCGCCGAAAGCTTTCAGGCCGTTGAGTTCGCCGGTCTCGACGCAGGCCGGGGAAATGATCTTGTGCTTGTTGACGGCATCGACGATCCATTGCAGCGCTTGCTGCGCGCCCTTCTTCGGATCGTCCATCAGCGCATTGCCGTTGTCATCCGTGAAGCGGCCGCCGTGCGAATAGACCAGCGCGGAGAGGAATTCGATCAGCCAGCTTTCGCGCGCCATCGACAGCATCATCGGGTATTCGCAGATGCCGGCCTTCTTGATCTGCAGCGATTGCGCGACCAGTTCGTCCCATGTCGTCGGCGGCGCCTTGATGCCGGCCTTCTTCAGCTTCTCTTCGTCATAGAAGAAAGCCATGTAGTCGGAGTAATAGGTCAGGCCGTATTGCTTGCCGTTGTACTGCATCGACTTCGTGCAGAAGTCGTCGGTCTCGGCGTTGTACTTCATCAGGTCCGGGAAATTGTTCAACGGCGCGATCCAACCGGCGTCGGCCCATTCGGGCAACCAGGCGTCGGACACCCACAGCACGTCCAGCGGCGCGCGGCCGACGAACTTGGTGACCATGGTGTCGCGGTACTGCGCCCACGGTGCATTGTTGTAGGCGACCTTGATGCCGGTCTTCGCCTCGAAGGCAGTCAGGTGGCTCTTCACCACGTCGACAGCAGCGGACCAGGTATAGAAGTTCAGCGCGTCCGCGGCGTGCGCGGTGCGTGCCAGCGAAAGCATTCCGGTACCGGCAAGGCCGGCAGCCGCGGACATTTTCAGGAAGTCGCGACGTCCCGGACGATAGATGCGATTGTTGCTCATTGCTCCCCCATTATTGTTGGCTGCGCTCGTGCGGGACGCAGCACCGTATAAAACCCGTCTCCACTTTGTAACTACCACTCTGGCGCGGATTATTACCGCAAATCTCTATATCGTCAAGCGACGATATAGAGATTCAAATCAGATGCAAACGCGCCGCTGCGCGCATCCATCACTGGCGCGATTACAGCCGCCTGTCAGTGCTTACTGACGTGCCCGGCATTGAAAACATATATCGTCGGTCGACGAATTAAAATGACAAGAACGGGCGGCGGCGATATGCCGAAAGGGGGTGACGAACAATCGGGAGACCGGTTCATCGAACGGTCAAACGTGATCAGCGACCGCGCGGACCGGAGGAGGCGGATGCAAGGCAGGAGCGGAGACCCGCCGCCCCGGGGACGGCGGGTCTGCGAGGATCAGAGACCGGGCAGCGTCTTGGCCCGCCCTTCCCAGTGCGGCTGCGCGTTCTCGAGGAAATTGCGCGCAAGCTGCTCGGCCGGGACAGGCTGGCTCAGGTAATAGCCTTGCAGGATGTCGCAGGACCGTTCGCGCAGGAAGGCCAGCTGCGATTCCGTTTCCACGCCTTCCGCCACCACCTCCAGCCGCAGGCTG
>JAKACN010000320.1 GCA_021821365.1 Pseudomonadota bacterium
GCAGGGCGCGAGACAGGTATCACACCATGGTGGAACGGCAGCGCACCAAGGCGCAGACGAGCCGGCGCAGCACCACGCCGCGTGTGAGCATGAAGGATGTGATGTCGAAGGAAAAGCTCTTCGACGAGACGCTGGCGCGTTTTGAGCGGCGCACGGCCAGGAGCGCGGGAAGTGCTGGCGTGCAAGCCGCGACGCCGCGCAGAACAATGCCGAAATCATCCGCCACCGTAGCGGCCAGCGGGAAAGCGACGGCACGCAAGGCTTCCAAACAAACACCTGCCGGGAAGGCGAAAGCGACTGCCGCAGTCAAATCCACCCAGCCGAAAATGGACGTCAACCGGCCGGCACGCGCCGCGCTGGGCAAGTCGAGCGGCGAGCGCGGCGGCGCCCAGGGTACGAGCAAGGCCAGCGCAAAAACCGGCAGCAAGTCGGTGAGCAGCAAATCCGCGACCAGCAAATCCACAGTGACCAGGTCCGCGCCAAAAGGCGACGGCAAGACGGCTGCTTCCAAGTCAGGCAAGGGGAAAGGCGCCGCGACCAAGCGGACTCCGCGCGGGCGCCACGGCGCCATGGTCGCCAACACCACCTTGCATTAGCAGAGGCAGGCAACGAGTCGGCCAACAGCCGGTGGCCGACTCGTTGCCATACATCTGGATGCCTGCGTGGTGTACGCCGTCTTGTACCGGCGTGCCGTCGTTGTACATTTGTTGACGCATCGTGTTGCATCGTCGGCGAATGGCGAACGGCAATGTGATGTCCTGTTCAGGCGCTGGATTGCCGGGCGCGAGCGGCGTTGCCCTCTCGGCACCCGGAAAGCGGTGCAGCGCGACGCCCACGGAACGCAAGGGCATGGGCGCCACACCGGCCGATTCTCGCCATCACCTACTGAATGGCATACTCATGCGGTGTTTGATCGAGCGCATTCGCATTTTGCGTGCATTCAGCTCGCGCTGATGTTCAGCATCACTTCCTGACCGGGCACGACATCAAGCATCAACGCGCCGTCCGATATTGTCGTCGGGACGTCGGCACCGCTGTCGGTATGTGCCTGTATCTTGCCAATAGTCTTTGCCTTCAGCGGAATGGTGACAGTGAGCGGCGCCGAGCACACCGCCGGCGTGGATGTTCCATCCAGCCGGACCAGGGCCTGGGCCGATGACGACACCGTGACCACAGGCGTCAACTGCGTGCGGCATTGCCGATAGCGGGATACGTTGAGGAACGTGTCGATCCACAGCTTCGACGAGAACTGGCTGGCAAAGGTCAGATGGTCGATGAGGAACTGCGACGTCACCGGGCTCCAGCCGTCGCCATCCACGCCATGCCCACCGGCGACCATCCAGCCGCCTATCGCGACGGTCTCGCTCAGCGTGTCGTTCGCATTCTTCAATGCCTCGGCCAGCGTCGCCGTATGATCCTGGTCGAAGAAGACCCAGCGATAGGTCGGGTCATCGATCGCCACCTTCCGCACGAAGTAGTGATTCTGCTCGGCGATGCTCATCGCGTGGGGAGTGTAGGCATGCCATGGGAACGCAAATGTGCGCGGATAGACGCCCACATGCTGCGCAATTATGCTCCGAGGATCCTTGATTTCCGTATACAAGGTCTGATCCGATACGGTCGGATCGGACATGTCGACCGTATGCGTCATCGAATGATTGCCGATCTCGTGGCCTCTTGCCGCGAGATCTTTCCATAGCGACCAGCCGGCCAGGTCAGCGGTCTTGGCAATGATATAGAAGGTCGCGCGCACTCCGTGGTCTTCGAAGATCTTGGCGATCGTGGCGGACGACGGATAGCCGTCGTCGAACGTATAGGATGCCGCGGCCACCTTGTTGTCCTTGTACCTGGCGATTTTCGACGCCGTGAAGTCGAAGCATTGACCGATCACGCCCTTGCAGTCGCCGCTCGGAGGCGGCGGATTTTCATCGGCCGATTTCGCGTACTCGCATGTCTTGGTCTGTCCCGGCGCCGGATCGCCGAAAATTTCATTCGAGCACGTGATCTTTCCGGTTGCCGTGCGCACGGCATAGGCACCCGTCGCGCCGTATCGTACCTGCCTGGTTCCGATAAACAGGCAGTCGTGGTTTTCGTCGGCGCACTTGACCCAAGTAATGTCGTTTGGCACAGGGGTTGGAGTCGGCGTCGGTGTTGGCGTCGGCGTTGGTGTCGGTGTGGGCGCGGGTGTTGGTGTTGGTGCCGGTGTTGGTGTGGACGTCGACGTCGGGGTCGGAGTTGGATCTGCGGCGCTCGACGCGTACTCGCAGATCTTGCCGGTGCCCGGCTTTGGGTCGCCAAAGGCGCTGTCGTTGCAGGCAATCGAATCGTTAGCCGTGAGCGTGAGATAGGCGCCGTTCAAGCCATATCGAACCTGCCTGGAACCCGTGAATGTGCAGATGCCGTTTTCATCTGCGCATTTCGTCCAGGTTTGGGCCAGCACCTTGCCGTCGCCCGACTGACTCGCTGGGGAGCCGCTGTTGCCGCCGCCGCAGCTAGCGAGCAGGAACGTGGAAAGAAGCAGCAATCCGGATAGTTTCCACGTTCCTGACATCTGCATAGGTCGCCTCCAAAGGTGTTTGGGAATGTCGAACAGTGTAGCGACGCATTATTTTCCGCCGTTGAGAGTTCTCAATCGCGACATGCGTTGCGCCTTGGCAAGGTGCGATGAGTGTCATTGAAATGCATGACGAGCGGCTGCAGACCAAGCACAGCTCGCTGTGCGCATTGCGCAACCTGGAGTACAGGAACGCCGCTTTCCGTTCTAGTCTTGGACGAAATGCTTCGATTGCGGTGGCATCGATTACAGCAACGATTCCTTGCTCATGCGCTGCGGGACATCCCTTCGCGCTGCCTGCTTCGCATGCACGGCGCGGCAGCCGGCTGCTGTTCGCCTACAGCCAACAGCGGCGGCGTTCAGCGTAAATCGGGCGCGCCCACTCCATCGTCAATCGTGAGGTGAAATTGCTCCTGCATGGAGACGCCCTGATATGGATTTGAATCGAAGCGAAAAGCACATGCGAGGTCGGCACAGACTTCTTGCGGGGCGCAGAGTCTGGCAGATTGCCTGCCGGTCGACGGCCAATGTGGCAGAAGGCGAATTTGGCCCTGCAAGACCAATTCGACATCGGCGCGGCATCCGGGTTTGGTATCGATTCCTTCGCGTCGCCCCATCAACATGCATGTCCTGGATTGATGGCACAATAAGACGCAGCTGTATTGCGTGCCGTTCCGACGCCTGTACAAAACCAAACCAGGAGAGACAAGATGAATGGGATGTTAGACGACGCAGTTGATACGGTCCACCGGCATTGTCTGGGTGATGTATTGCGCCGCACGGCGCAGCGCGTGCCGGACAAGGTGGGCCTCGTGTGCGGGAAGGTGCAGTGGACGTACGCCGAGTTCGACCGGATCTGTACACACCTGGGGGGCGCCCTGGCGGCGCGCGGCGTGCGCTTCGGTGATCGTGTCGCGATTCTGTCGCGCAACTCGCACGCATTTGCGGCCATGCGTTTTGCGTTGGCGCGCATGGGGGCCGTCATGGTTCCCATCAACTTCATGCTGAATGCGGATGAAGTGGCTTTTATCCTCAGGAGTTCTGGTGCCGAGACCTTGCTGGTTGGCGCCGGTTTCGAATCGCTTGGCGCAATTGCCGCCGGCAAGGACACCAGCGTCAGGCGCACGATATGGCTCCCGGGCGAGGATGAGTCTGAGCGCGCACCCGAAGGACTGACCACGTTCGCTGACCTGCTTGGACAGGAGGCACCGCCTGCGGTAATTCCTGCATTCGATTCACGTTCGCTCCTGCAGATCATCTATACGAGCGGCACGGAATCGTTGCCCAAAGGCGCGATGCTGACCCATGAGGCGGTGCTGTGGGAATACGTCAGCTGCATCATCGAGGGAAGCATCGCGGCAACGGACACATTGTTGCACGCGCTGCCGCTTTACCATTGCGCGCAGCTGGACGTTTTCCTCGGCCCTGGCGTCTATCTCGGCGCCACCAACGTCATTACCGGTCAACCGCGTCCCGACGTGATCTTGCCGCTGATCGAGAAACACCGCGTGAATTCCTTCTTCGCGCCGCCCTCGGTCTGGATCGCACTCCTGCGCTCGCCGCTGTTCGGCGGCACCGATCTCGGCACGCTGGAAAAAGGTTACTACGGGGCCTCGATCATGCCCGTCGAAGTGCTCAAGGAAATGCAGGTCAGGATGCCGCGCGTTCGGCTCTGGAATTTCTATGGTCAGACCGAGATCGCACCGCTGGCCACCGTGCTGCATCCGGATGATCAGATGCGCAAGGCCGGGTCGGCAGGCAAGCCGGTACTGAACGTCGAAACTCGCGTGGTCGATGATGACATGCAGGACGTGGCAATCGGCCAGGTTGGGGAAATCGTCCATCGCTCTCCGCAACTTCTCAGCGGTTACTACAACGACCCCGAAAAAACGGCGGCTGCGTTTAAGGGTGGGTGGTTCCACAGCGGCGACCTGGCTGTGCGCGACGAGGACGGATACATCACTGTCGTCGACCGCAAAAAGGACATGATCAAGACCGGCGGCGAGAACGTGGCAAGCCGGGAAGTAGAGGAAATGATTTTCCGGATCCCGGCCGTGTCGGAAGTGGCCGTGGTCGGCCTGCCCGATCCGTACTGGGTGGAGGCGGTGACGGCAATCATCGTGCTGCGGGAAGGGCAATCCGTGACCGAGGAAGAGGTGATCGGTTTCTGCAAGACGCACATGGCCGGATTCAAGGTGCCCAAGCG
>JAKACN010000061.1 GCA_021821365.1 Pseudomonadota bacterium
CGCGAACCGGAGGTGAAAATGGCGCCCGCAGTCGGCGCCATTTTCCTGTGCGCGTGATGTTCACAGATGAGAAAAGACCATGGAAAGCCTGTCTTCCATCGATTGGGACGATATGTTCAACCTGAGCCTGCCCCTCGCCGAAATCCTGATCCGGGGCAGCGCGATGTACTGGTTCCTGTTTTTGATCTTTCGTTTCGTTGTGCGGCGGGAGGTGGGCGCCGTCGGGATCGCGGACATCCTGATCCTGGTGATCGTCGCCGACGCGGCTCAAAACGCGATGGCGGGCGAGTACACCAGCGTCACTGACGGCATGACGCTGGTGGGCACCCTGATCGGCTGGAACCTTCTGCTCGACTGGCTGAGCTATGTGTCGCCGCTGTTTCGACGGCTGGCCGAGCCGGGGCCGCTGCGCCTGGTTGACAACGGCGTCATCCAGAGGCGCAACATGCGCAAGGAATTCATTACGGTCGAAGAGCTGTGGAGCAAGTTGCGCGAGGAAGGCGTGGAGTCGCTGTCGGAAGTGAAGCTGGCATTCATGGAATCCGACGGGCAAATCAGCGTGATCAAGCGGAAGGTGTAACGCTTTCCTGTCCCGGCGCAACGAAGGGCGCACGGGCGCGGCCGTGGCAGATCAATGCAGCGTGCGGCGCGAGCGGATTCGTGCAGGACGCATCGCGGGCCTGCGCCGCGATGCCGCCCGGCGACCCGCTGCATGGGGCGCGGCGGCGTGCGGGTTCGTCGGTATGAGGAACGTCAGGAGATCCTCATCGCCCTCATCGTCTCCTGCCCAGCCGGCGATTTCTTCCACCTCGATGCCGCTGCCGTTGCCGACGGCGAGCATGTTGCTCAGCAAGACGGAGGCTTCTTCCAGAAGAAGGCTTTCCTCGTCGTCCCGGCTGTGATTCGTTGACGGGCCAGTGCTGTCCATGTCCCCGGCCGGCGCCGCAAGTTCCCATTCGCTCTGCGCCGTTTTCTCGTCGACATGGCGCTGATCCATCTGGAGCCCATACGGTTCGCTGGCCCAGCGCAAGGTCTTGAGCACGAGCGATTCGCCTTGCGGCATCAATGCCGCGAGATGCTGCCGCGCCTGGATGACGACATAGGCAATCCCGACCTTGCCCGTGTTGCGCAGCGTTTCGCGCAGCAGGGCATAGATCTTTTCGCCACCCGGCGCCGGGGTCAGGTAGTAGGGCGTCTCGAAATAAAGGGATGGAATTTCCTGCGCCTCGACAAACGCCAGGATATCCACCGCATGGGTCGGTTTCGACTGGATCGTGCATGCGTTCTGGTCAGGCAGAGTCACGACAAGCCTTTCTTCAAATTGAGATATTGCGGCGATGGCATTCGCCGCCGTCGGCCGTGGCTCTGCGGGCCTCGCGGGTGGCGTGCGCGCGGCTCAATGCAGGTTCTTGCGCGATCTGTTGTTCGCCGCGGCATCTTCGTCCTCCTCCGGTTCGAACTCTTCCGGGGCGACGCCGAGTTCGTCGCGCAATTCCAGCTTGCGCTGCTGGATCTCGTCGCCGAGTTCGTTGAGGTCGATGCCGGCCTTCTTCAGCAATGGAAAGAGCTGCTTCTCTTCTTCGTCGATGTGGTGCGTCACGTATTCGCCCAACACTGTAAACCTCGCTTCATACAGGTCATCGCCAGGCTCCATGGCGGCCAGTTCCGTGATCAGCTGCCGGGCGATGCCGTGCTCGACTTCCGCTTCATCGTGCATGTCCATGTCATCGATCGCGTCGCGTGCCGCCGGATAGAAGATCTCCTCTTCCACCTGCGCGTGGATGGTCAGCTCGGCGCAGGCGGTTTCCACCAGCTGCTGCATGGCGTCCTCGTCCGGGCTGTTCCTGAGTTCCTTGAATTCATCGAACATGTCGAGCACCTTCTTGTGATCGTCCGCAAGGATATGCAGTGCATCATGCGAAGACACCTTGGAAGAGGCGCGGGGAGATCTTCTCGAAGACTTCGACGTTCCCTTGGACGTCGCATTGCGTGGCATGGCGTTCTCCTTCATGGTTGGACGGGTGAAGCTCGGTCGCAAGCTCCGTGCCACCCGCGGCATGGCGGTGAAACGCGTGTGCAGGGCGTTCATACGCGTCGTGGCCGCGCTCGTTTTTGCAACGCGATGTAAAAATTGCAGCGGGAAATTCAAAGCAGCTCTTTGGCAGCGGCGATCACGCGCTCCGGAGCAAGTTCCGAGAGACAACGATGATGGCCTTGCGGACAGATGCTCTTGTAGCAGTAGCGGCAGGGCACGTCCTGGTACAGCACGCGGCTTGGTACCTGCCACGGCGTGTGTTGCGGGTTGGTCAGCGCGTAGAGATCTACTATCGGTGTGCCGACCGCCGCCGCGACATGGACGGGGCCGGTGTTGTTGGAGATGAGAAGCGGCGCCAGCGACAGCAGCGCGGCCAGCTTGCCCAGATCGACCTGGCCGGCGAGCGAGTGCGTGCCCGGCATGTCGCTGCGGATTTTTTCTACCAGTTCCGTCTCGTCGCCGCTGCCCGTGAAGACAAGCGGGCAGCGCAGCTCCCGTGCGAGGCCGCGCGCGACCGCCTGCCAGTGTTCGGGCGGATAGCGGCGCGAGGGGGCAGTGGCGCCGGGATGCATGACGATCCAGGGCCGCGACAAGTCGATGTCGAGCGACAGCAGCCGCGCCCTGGCCCACGCCAGGTCCACCGCCGATACGCGGAACGACAGGCGTTCATCGGACGCCTGCGCGCCGATGCGTGCGACAAGATCCAGCTGGCGGCGGACCTCGTGGCGCACCTGTTCGTGCGGCTCGGTTTCGCGCACCCAGTGCGTCAGCAGGCGGTATGGGTTCTCGCGGCAATGCGCGAGGCGCAGCGGAATGCCGGCGAGATGGCAGAGCATCGCCGCCGGCAGCGGGCTCTGGCTGTACACGGTAAAGATCACTGCCGCGTCGAAGCGGCGGTGCGCGAGACGGTCGATCAGGTCGAAATCGTCGCGCGCCTCATGGCCGTGGCTGCTCTTCATCCACGGCGCGGCATAGTCGATGACTTCGTCGATTTCCGGAACATGGCGTACCACGGCGGCGCCGCCGGTCGACGTGAGCAGGGTGATGCGGCTGCCGGGCAGCGATTCCTTCAGCGCGCGCACGGCCGGCGTGCTCATCAGAACGTCGCCCAGATAGTCCAGGCGGACGCACAGGATCCGTTCGGCATGCTGCCACTGCGCATCGATCATGGCGCGGCCACTCCACTGCCGGCCGGTTGCCCGGAGAGCGGTCGTTCATCGGGGAAGGATGCGATCATGGTCGCCGCCACGTAGAGATCCGGCGCCGTCAGATGCGGCGCGCGGTGCGCCGACATCTTCCACTCGGTTTCGTTGCCGTTGTCGATGAGCACCGTGCGGCAGCCCGCGCGGCGGCCGGCCTCCACGTCGTTCAGGATGTCCCCGATCATCCAGGAAGCGGCGAGGTCGATGCCATGTTCGTGCGCGGCGCGGAACAGCATGCCGGGCATCGGCTTGCGGCAGGTGCAGGACACGGCGTAGCGCTCGACGGTGCCGTCCGCGCTATGCGGGCAATAGTAGAAGCCGTCGAGCGCGACGCCGTACTGCGCCAGCAGTTCCGACAGGCGCTTTTCCAGGGCCTCGAGCGCGGCTTCGGTGAACAGGCCGCGCGCCACGCCGGGCTGGTTGGTTACGACAAACACGGCATACCCCAGCTCCTTGAGCAGCTGCAGCGCCTGGCCCGCCTGCCAGGTCAGCTCCAGCAGCGCGGGGTTGACGTTGTACGGAATGTCTTCGACAAGGGTGCCGTCCTTGTCCAGGAAAATGGCTCGCATGCTTGTGCCTCGCTCTCGTCGATCCTGCCGCGCCCCGATGCGCGTAGGTTGCCGTAAAGGCCAGGGGCCACGGACACCGTCTTCACGGCCAGGATGTTTCCTGCATCGGTATCACCATGATCTCCGGAATCACGGTTTGCTCGGGCAGCAGCAGCACGGCCTTGACGGCCATCGCCACATTGGCCGGATCCTGCAGCGTCGAGACATCGATGCCCGGGAAACGGTCGAGCAAAAATGGCGTGGTCATGCCGCCTGCCACGACCGCGGTGACCTTGATGCGTTGCGGACGCAGTTCCGCATGCAGCGCATGCGACAGGCCCAGCAGGCCCCACTTGCTGGCGTGGTAGGCCGAAGCATTCGGCCATGCGCGCTTGGCGGCAGTCGAGCAGATGTTGACGACGTGACCGCCGTTGTCCTTCATATGGCGGGCCGCGTATTTCGCCAGCAGGAAAGGGCCGTAGAGGTTGGTGCGGATCACGCGGTCCCAGTCGGCGTAGGACAATGCGTCCACCGGGCAGGTGATATCCGTGCCGGCATTGTTGACCAGGACATCCAGGCTGCCGAAGCGCGCGATGGTGTCGCCGACGGCACGCTCCGCAGCGGCCGGATCGCCGACGTTGAACCCGATCGCGTGCGTCGTTCCGCCCGACGATGCGAGCAGCGACGCCACCGTCTGTGCCTTGTCGAGATTGAGGTCGCCAACCACGACGTTGGCGCCGCAAGCGGAAAACATATGCGACAGCGCGGCGCCGAGGCCGCTGCCGCCGCCGGTCACCAGCACCGTCCTGTCCGCGAACAGGTGTGCTTCGGCGGGGTTTGCCGCATAGCTGGACACGTTGGCGTTGTTCAATTCCCTCTCCTTGAATGTTGGCTGTAAAGCCGGATGTGTTGGGGCCCGATGCGATGCGTTAGCTGCGCAGTCCGATCTCTCCGGATACGGCGCGCGGGATTGGCGCATAGCGGCCCGGCGGCTCCACCACGCTCTCGTAGACTGCGGCAATGCTGCTGGCGACGCTGCGCCAGGTGAAGTGCTGGTAGGCCCGCCGCATGCCGGCCCAGCCCATGCGTTGCGCAAGGTGGGGATGACGATGCAGCCAGGACAGACGCTCGGCCAGCGCCTCGGGATCGTTGGGCGGGACAAGGTAGCCGGTTTCGCCGTCCACCACCGTGGTCTTGATGCCGCCGACGGCAGTGCCGACCACGGGTGTTCCGCATGCCATGGCTTCGACGGGCGTGATGCCGAATGGTTCGTACCACGGGGTGGTGACGAAGACGTTCGCGGCGCTGTAGTAATAGCGCAGTTGATCGCGCTGTCGCTGCCCGGTGAACGTGATGCACTGCTCGACGCCGGTTTCCTGCGCCAGTTTCATCAGCCGGCCCAGTTCGGGCGTCGTGACCGGATCCGGCTTGTCGCCGTTGCCGCCGACGACCAGCAGGCGCACCGGAATCTGGTACTGGTGATGGAGAATCGCGATGGCGCGAATGACATTGTCGACACCCTTGCGCGGCACCATGCGGCCGAGCTGCAGCACGATGAATTCATCGCGGTCGAGCCCCAGGTGCTGGCGCGCATCGAGCGTGGTCGCCCAGAATTCCTCCGGGTCGAAACCACAGGGCACGACATCGATGCGGTCGCTTGGCGCACCGTAGTGTTCCTCCATGTCGCGCCGATCCTGCGGGCATTCCGCGATCACGCGGTCGGCCTCATGCATCAGGTGCTCTTCAATGGCGAAGCGGATGTCGGGGAAGGCATCGGCGTCCTTCTGGCACAGACGGCGCACGCGGCCGAGCGCATGGAAGGTCATGACGAAAGGAATGCCGAGCGTGGACTTTATCTGCTGCGCAACCATGCCCGACATGAAGAAATTGGCGTGCACGATGTCGTAGCGCAGCTTTTGTCGGCGTGCAAAGCGAATCACGAAGCGTCCGAACTCCTCCATGTGGGGAAGCATGGCTTCCTTGGGAATGAATACCGGCGGGCCGGCCGGCACATGGACCACGCGCACGCCGGGAAGCCACTCCACTGTCGGCGGCAACTGTCCCGAATCGCATCGGGTAAAAACATCGACGATGCAGCCGAGGCGTGCAAGCTGCTTGGCAAGCTGGCCGACATAGACATTCTGGCCGCCGCTGTCGACGCTGCCGATGCGTGCAAGGGGCGATGCATGTTCGCTGATGAGAGCAATTTTTCGCATGGCTTTTCGGGTTGTTGAAATGTTCACATCGATGTTCGGCACACAAAGCAAGGCATGTACCCGCTGCATGCCCGCCGCAGTGGGACGGCGGCAAGCTTGATGCGGCGCATGCTCTCGTACGCGGACGACGCGCCTCCGGACGACGCACCGGAAAAAGCATGCGTAAGAACTACAGCACGATGTAAAAACTGCGCCGGACGATGTAGAAAGGAGCGGCATCTCACTGTGCGCGCGGATGCGGCATGCGTTCGATGCGGAAAATTTCCGGCTGGCTTGGCACGGGAACTGCATGCCGATGCTGCCCGGAGTCGGCATCGATACGGCATTCCCCTGTCTGACCGGCCCAAAAGTGTGCTTTGACAAGGAGATGATCATGTGGACCACAGCAATGAAATCCGCGGTAATCGGCATATCGGCGCTGACGCTCGTCGCATGCGGCAGCCAGCCGATGTCCTCCTCGAGCGGCTCTTCCGTGCCGGTATCGGGCACCACCAGTTCCGTTCCGGTCACGTCGACCACCAGCAGCGCCTCCGGATACGGCGTGGTGCAGGCGATCGATGTCGTGCCGCGTGAACAGGCCGGTGTCGGTGTGGGAACGGTAGCCGGCGCGGTGGTCGGCGGCGTGCTCGGCAACCAGATCGGCAGCGGGCGCGGCAGAACGGCTGCCACGGTCGCCGGTGCCGCCGGCGGCGCGCTCGCCGGCAACGCGATCGGGCAGAACGCGCAGGCCGGACAGGTGTACCGGGTTGCGGTACGCATGGATAACGGTGCGGTGCAGACGCTGACACAGGAAGTGGCGCCAGGGGTGCAGGTCGGCGAACGGGTGCGCCTGGAGAACGGCGTTATCGTGGAACGCTTCCGCTGATCGCACCTCCGCTCGCCACGTGCGGCGCGCTCAGGTGACGGCGCGCGCCGCGCGCGATGCCACGTGCCGCGCATCCCGCTTCCGACAGGCAAATGGTTCCCGACCTTAACGACCTGAAGCAATGGGGCGACGTGCTGCGTCCGACGTTTCGCGTCATCCTGATCTGGCTGCTCGCATGGCTGGCGCATGCCATGATCCGCCGTCTGCTGCGCGCGCTGAGGGGGCATATCGCCGCCCGCGCGGAGATGCATGGCGAGCTGCATGACGTGCGCCGCATCGAAACGCTGATGAACGTATTCCGTTATGCCGCCAACATCGTGCTGGTCGGGATGGCGGTGATGCTCACCCTGGGGCAGATCGGCATTTCGATCACGCCCCTGCTTGCCACCGCCGGCGTGGTCGGCATTGCCATCGGCTTCGGTGCGCAGAGCCTCGTCAAGGACTTCTTCACCGGCCTGTTCCTGCTGATCGAGAACCAGATCAGCGAAGGCGACATGATCGAGGCCGCCGGCAAGAGCGGCTTCGTGGAAAGGGTAACCCTGCGCCACGTGCGCATGCGCGACTACGACGGCAGCGTGCATTTCATTCCCAACAGCATGATCACCACCGTCACCAACCGCAGCAGGGGCTATGTTTATGCGGTCATCGACATCAGCGTGCGGCGGCAGGAAAACCTGGAACGGGTGTTCGGAATAATGAACGGCATCAGCGACGACATGCGACGCAACGCCGCCTTCGGCCCGGACGTGCTTGACGACCTCGACATCGGCGGCGTCGAGAAGGTGGAGGACGCCAGCATTGCGCTGCGTTGCCGGCTGAAGGTGAGGCCGGGTGCGCAATGGCGTATCCGCCGTGAATTCTTGCGCCGTATGAAGGCCGCGCTCGATGCGCAGGAACAGGTGCAGTCCGCGGCATGACGACACGCGGCACAGGCACGGATGTTGCGTTTTTTCGGGGAATGAAAGTGTGTCCGCGATGCGGCGCGCGGATCCGGATTTTCGAGGAGTAATGGCAATGACGATCAATGAAACCCGCACGACGCAAGGTGATACCGCGTACCACATCGAGCCCGTCGGCGGGTACCTGATGCGGCGCCCGCTGCTTCCCGCCATACGCTGGGGCGCGGTGCTGGCCGGTGTCGTGGTCGGCGTGTCGGTGCAACTGGCGCTGACCCTGCTCGGCATCGCGACCGGGCTGTCGAGCATGGACCTGACGGAGGGTGAGACCATCGGCACCGGCCCCTTGATCTGGGCCGGCGTCAGCATGCTGATCTCGGCCTTCGTCGGCGGCTACGTGGCGGCACGCATGTCGGGGCTCAAGCGCAAGGCGGACGGCGTGCTGCACGGCGCCGTATCGTGGGCGGTGACCACCATCCTGTTCGCGGTGCTCGCGACCTCATTCGGCGGATCGCTGGTGAGCGGCGTCTTCAATAATATGAGCCAGCTTGCGCGAGCCGGCGCGGCGGCACCCGCCGGCTCGCCGCTGGACGCGCTGCTCCGCGCACAGGGCATGCGCATGGACCCCGCCGCGATGCGACAACTGATGGATTATCTGCGTGCCGGACAGCGCGACCAGGCCGTGCAATTGTTGATGGCTACCATGAACATGGAACAGGGGCGCGCCGAGGCCATGGTCGACCAGGCATTGATCCTCACGGGATCGCCGGGGCGCGCCTCACCGCAGGGAAGGCAGACCGCCGAAGGTGCGATGCAGAACGCCGGCACCGCGGCATGGGTCGTATTCTTCGCGGTGGCGCTGGCGCTCGCCATCGGCATCGGCGGCGGCGCGCTTGGCGCGCGCGGATCGCGCCGGGTCAGCTGGGGTGTGCCGTCTCCGCAATCCTGAACGGAACGATCGCGGTGCTTTCCATGGACCATTCAAGGGAAAGAATCACCCACGGAAATACGGAAGACACGCATCAACCAGCGCTTCGAATCATGCAAGACTTTCAGCGGACAACCAGAGCCTGTCATGCAACACCCCGTAAGCGGCCGCAGTCGTGGCGGCCCCCGCAGCCCACGACCATCGCGTTTTGTGCGCCTGCTGGCCAGTGAATCCAGCACCGCCGGCCTTCTGCATGGATGTCCGGTAGTGACGGCCATTGGCGATCGCATAGGCATTGTCGATCACCTGATGGTCGATGCGGCGACGCATCAGTTGCGCTATGTCGTGCTGGCGCACAAACGAAGTTGTGCCAGCGTTGCCATACCATGGCATGCGCTGTATTTCGACGCCGCGCTTGGCAGGCTGGTCTTCTACTCCATGTATTGAGCGTCCGACGGCCGTCTTGCTATTTCGGCTGCAGGAACAGGTTGCGCTTGCGCTCGGCCGCGATACCCGCCTTTGCCAGCGCGCGCAGGCACATGGCGACCGTCCCGGCAAACGCTTCGTCGTACCAGGGATTGGCGCCGCTGACGCCGACCACGATACCGTCGACCACCGTGCTTCCCCATAACACCGTGTCGCTTTCCGTCAGCAGGTGCGGGTGCAGCTCCTGCACGAGGTGGCTATCCATGCCGGTTCGCCACGCGATGCGCGCTTTGGCCCGCGCGAAGGCGGCGTAATCCGCATCCCATTGGCTGCAGTCGCCGATGGCGTGTTCGTACAGGATGGCATCCTCGAAGGAACTGCACGACGGTGTGCGCAAAGGGTCCATCACGACGATGTAAAGAAATCCGCTTTCGCCGACTTCCTTCCGTGCCATGGCCTGCTCGATCAGGGGCAGGCTGAGGCCGATCGCCTTTTCCGCCGCGTGGCGATCAATGAAGTAGCTTCCACTGAATGACATGGTGGTCTTCCTCCCGTTGCGGGTTACAGTGCGGTGACATGGCGGAATGCCTGGTCCCAGTCCTGTGCGAAACGTTCGATGCCGAACCGCTCCATGGCGCGGCGTCGTCCCTGCTCGCCAAGCTGCCTTGCGAGGCCGGGATCGCCCAGCAGCGCCTGCATGCACGCGACGAGTCGCGCGACATCGGTGTCCACGTAGCCGGAGATGCCGTCGTCGATGACGGTTGCCATCTCCGTGGTGGCGAGCGCGACGACGGGCATGCCGATCATCATGGCCTCGATGACCGCCAGGCCGAGGCTGGTGTAGCGGATCGGGTTGAAGAAGAAACGGTATTGCGCGGCGAAGGCGGGCAACTGCGCGTGCAGCACCTCCCCGATGCCGCCCGCTTCCTGTGCGCCCATGCCGACCAGGTCGAGCGGCACGCTGTCGCGGACCTGCGCGAAGATGTCGCCGCCGAGGCGCCGCCCGCGCCGCGCGATGTGGTTGATCACGACAAGGCCACGCGCCAGCTCGCCACGATACGCGACATCGCGCGGCACGATCACGCCGTGTTCGATGACGCGCGACGGTGTGCGCCCGTTGTCCCACATCAGCGCGTTGAAGTGAGTGACGTGCACCAGCAGCACGGAAGGATCGTCGACCGGATGGCGCATGTCGGTCGGATGCGCGCGCGGCGGATCGTGCTCCAGGTAGATCTTCGGAAGCCGGCGCTGGTACTCGCTCAGGTACACGTGCTGGTCATGCAGGTACTGGTCGTCGTCCTGGAACAGGATGCAATCGAACGCAGTGTCCTTTGCCTCGGCAACCGGCAGGTCGATCACATTGTCGCCCCATGGCATGTGGCCGCAGCGCCCGCCATAGCCCGGCGGACGGCCGGGCCTGGACAGCACGTAGAAATCGTGCGGCGCCTGCGTCAGGTAATAGAGATAGCTGCCGTGCGTATGCCAGGTGAGGATTTTCAGTCGTCGCTGCATGGGGTGGCCCGGAATCAGAAAGTGCCTGCATAGAGGGCGCAGCTGCGGCACACCTTGGGCGGCGTGGCAGATGCGAGCTGTTCGCGGAACGTGGCATAAGACCGGTTGTTCCAGACCGGCTCGACACCGTCTTGCGCCATGTCGCCGAAGTGAATCCGGTCCGGCGTGCCCACCATGCAGCAGGGCATCGCCTTGCCGTCGTAGCTGATGTAGGAGCCGCGCCACGGCCAGTCGCAGCGCTGCCGCCCGGGTGTGCCGGGAGGATGCTTGCGCGGCGAGAGGTTGGGCAGGCGCAGCGCGACGCCCAGTGCCTGTGCCCGCTCGCGCGTCGCATGAAAGTAATGCTCCGCCGTTTCCCGGGCGTCGCCCGACAGGGACTGGCGGTCGATGAATTCGCGCATCGGCGCGTAGCGCGCGGGCAGGGTGGATTCGCCGAAATCGTGGCAGAGATGCTGCACGAACAGACTGCCCACGCCTTCGTCATGCGCCAGTTCGACGAGTGCCGGCAGCTCCGCGAGATTGCGCCGCATGGCCACTGCGACCAGGCACAGGCGCGGCAGCGCGCTGCGCAGGCGCTCCCTTGCCTGCACGACGCGGCGCAGGTTGCGCAGGACGCGTGCGAATCGGGCGCGCACGCGGATTTCCTGGTAGGTAGCGGCCGTGGCGCCGTCGAGCGATACATGCAGCGTGTCGAGTCCGCTTGTCACGCATGCTTCGGCGCCTGCCTCGCTCATGATCGTCATGTTGGTATTGGTCGAGACGAGAATGCCGCGCGCGGCCGCATAGCGGACCATGTCGAAGAAGCGCGGATGCAGCAGGGGTTCGCCAAGGCCCTGCAGCTGCAATTCCGTCATCTGCGGGAACTGGTCGACCAGTCTACGGAACAGATCGAAATCCATGAAGGCGCGCGGCTGCCCCGGCCCGCCTTCGTCGCGGAACTGGATGGGGCACATGCGGCAGCGCAGGTTGCACTGCCCCACCGGCTCGATCTGCACGAAATGCGGCAGGTTCGTCATAGGAAGCCCACGCGGTACCTGATCGCGCCGACCGCCCGCCAGTAAACGGCCATGGGCGGAATCAGCGCCGAGGTCACGATCATCTCCGCGATATGCGCCGGCGACTTGGAGGTCTTCCACAAGCGTTGCGCGCAGAAGCGCGCGGTCATGAAGAACCAGACCAGTCCCGCCGCCAGCGCGGCCGCGCCCGAGCCCGCGAGGAGCGCCACGATGCAGGCCAGGAGCGCGCCGACGGTCAGGTAGAAATCCCAGCGCGGCTTCTGGCGGATCTTGCGGCGATACAGGCGCGGGTGCTTCTTGTACAGCAGCGCATCGAACTGTACCTTTTTCACCTGCTTCAGGCTCACGCCCCAGCCGGCGGGACGGATCGGATGCATCATTACCGCACGCGGCTCGCGCCGGATGTTGGCGCGGTAGTCGATCAGGCGGAAATGCAGGTCGGAGTCCTCGCGCCATGCGAACCGGAAGCGTTCGTCGAAGCCGCCGATGTCTTCCAGCACATGCTTGCGGCAGAAACAGTTGGCGGTGACGAATTCGGCGGTTTCCAGGTTCTTCGCATCGAGTTCGTAGTCGGTCGGCGTGCCGTTCAGCGGCATCACCACGCGGCCGCACACGACATGCACATCGTTCTCGAAGGCGCGCACGCCGTTGCTCAGCCAGTCGCTTCGCGCGATCGTGTCGTCGTCCGTAAAGGCGATGATGGGAGCGAGCGCGGCATGCCAGCCGCAGTTGCGCGCGGCCGCGGGGCCGTGCGCGCCCATGGACGGCATATAGGTGATGCGCGGGCCGCTGCCGGCGGTATGGGCAGCCCAGCTGGCCACCACGCTGCGCGTTTCCTCGCTCGACGCATCGATACCCGCTCCATCGTCGACGATGATGATCTCGAAGCGTGCCGGATCGAAGCGCTGCAGCACCAGGCTGGCGATGCAGCGGCTCAGGAGCTGCGGGCGGCCGCGGGTGGGAACGACGATGGATGCCGCGAGTTCGACGGGGGTACCGGTCGTATCGCGCGGATCGCTTCTCTCAGCCGTGCGGGTCGCGCGTGGCGGGCGCGCATCGCGTGCGCGGCGCCGCGCCGCCAGCTTGTCGTCGTCCAGCCGCCTGCTTTCGCTGTCCGCGCCGACGACTCTCCGGTTCCGGTTGAATGCAAGTATTTTCGTCATGGATACTATCCTGCGAGTCCTGGTACGCCTGCGTCACCACGCAGCGTCACAAACCATCATCACGCCGTTTTCCCTTCAAGAAGGATTTAGGTATGTCCCTGTCTTTGTGACTTGCTGTCGAATGCAGGTGCCGGTCGTTGACCTTGTCGCACATCTACCACGTCGTCCCGGCGAAGGCGGGGACCCATAGTGAGCCCGTTTGAATACCGGACTGATGGGTCCCCGCCTTTGCGGAGACGACGGGGAAAGAACGTTGTCAAGCCGAACGTCCGCGCCGGCACTCGAACAAGCCAATGGTTTTCCTTGTTGGGCGACAAGGACGCGACGCAATTCCCGTTCCAATGCATCCGCTTGAGGGCCGTCAAACCGGTTTCGTTCGGGAAGCGTCATGCACGGTTCAGCGCGCCATTTCCCGTTCCGCCGTGCGGTCGTCGGCTTCGGCGCGCTGTTGCAATTTCCAGAGGCGCGCGTAGGCGCCATCCTGCTGCACCAGATAGTCGTGCGTCCCGCGTTCGACGATGCGGCCCTTGTGCATGACCAGGATTTCCGTCGCGTCGACCACCGTCGAGAGACGATGGGCGATGACCAGCGTGGTGCGGTTCTTGGCCAGCTTGTCCAGTTCCCGCTGGATGGCCCGTTCCGATTGCGTGTCGAGCGCCGAGGTCGCTTCGTCGAAGATCAGCATCGGCGGATTTTTCAGGATGGCGCGCGCCAGCGCGATGCGCTGCTTCTCGCCGCCGGACAGCTTGACGCCGCGCTCGCCGACCTGCGTCTCGTATTTCTGCGGCAACGACTCGATCAGGTCGTGGATGTACGCGGCCTTGGCGGCGGCGACGATGTCGTCCATGGTTGCACCGGTGCGCCCATACGCGATGTTGTAGGCGATGGTGTCGTTGAAGAGCAGGGTTTCCTGCGGCACCACGCCGATGGCTTCGCGCAGGCTGCGGGTATTGATGCTGCGGATGTCCTGGCCGTCCACCCGTATGCAACCGCCGCCCACGTCATAGAAGCGCAGCAGCAGCCGCGCCAGGGTCGATTTGCCGGAACCGCTGCCGCCCACCACGGCGACCGTGCCGCCCGCCGGAATACGGAAGCTGATGCCGTGCAGGATGGGCCGCGCGGGCTCGTAGGCGAAGGTGACCTGGTCGAACACCACCTCGCCGCGCGTCACGCGCAGGTCCGGCAGACCCGGCGGCTCCTCGATCTCCGGTTTTTCGCGCAAGAGCTGGAACAGCTTCTCGGCATTCACAATGGCATCCCGCGCCTCGCGGTAGACGAAACCGAGCGTGTTGAGCGGCAGGCAGATCTGGATCACGTAAGCATTGATCAGGATCAGGTCGCCGACCGTCATGTTCCGCGACAGCACGTCCTGCCCGGCCAGCAGCATGACGGACGCCACGCCCATCGCGATGATGGCGCTCTGGCCCACATGCAGGATGAACAGCGCCTTCTGGTTGGCGACCACGGCGTCGGCCCAGTGGTTCATGATGTGCTGGAAGCGGCCGGCCTCGATGCCTTCGTTGGTGAAATACTTCACCGCGTCATAGTTGATCAGGCTGTCGGCCAGCAGGCTTTTCGCATTCGAGTCGAGGCGGTTGACGCGCCGCTGGTAGATGGCGCGCTTCGCGGTGAATACCAGTGTAAAGCCGGTATAAACCATGAACGACACGGCGAGGATGACGGTGTACCAGAAGCTGTAGCGCGCCGTCATGATGGCGATCACCATCCCGATCTCGAGCAAGGTCGGCACGATGGTGAACAGTCCCACGCTGAGCAGGAAGGCGATGCCGGTGGTGCCGCGGTCGATATCGGGCAGCAGGCCGCCGAGCCGGCGCGAGGAATGGAAGCGCGCGCCGAGTTCATGCAGGTGCGAGAACGTGTTCAGCGCATAGGTTGCGACCGTATACTGCGTCACGCGCGAGAACGCCAGATCGCGCAGCTCGTTGAACAGCGTGCTGCAGAAGCGCAGCACCGCATAGCCCGCCAGCAGTCCCGCCGGCAGCACCAGTACCTGTTCGGGGCGCGACAGTTCATCGACGATGCGTTTCAACGCCATCGGCACGAATACCACCGCCACCTTGGCAAGAATCAGGAATAACACCGACAGCACGATGCGCCAGCGGAAGGCCGATACCAGCTGCCACAGTTCGCGGGTGATCCTGCTTCTTCCTTTTGTTTGTGCAGTCGCTTCATGCATCATCCAGGGCCTTTTCGTCATGTCAGGCGAGCGATTTAACGCGCTGTAATCTTTACAAGCCGCCGTTGCAAAATGTGCCGGATTGCACGGAGGACAAGCAGCGCGCGTCACGCGGACATTTTTTCCGGCACGTTTGAAGATCGGCTCGCCGATGTCTATCCTGATCCGCAGGGCACGGCGAGAGCGCGTGCGCAGCGGCGCCGCAGTGGTATGGAAGTTGCACCCGCTCGTCCGCTCCACATTGCCGCTTGCTGGCCATTCGCAGGCAGCAGGAACCCGTTAGCACTATTTATTCCACGACGTTTGCATCATGGTTTCCGCCGCTTTTTCCCGCCGCAACGAGACGGCGGGAAGGCGCGCCTGCGGCCGTGCACCATGGAAAGGAAAGAAGGAGATTCGTCATGGCAAGAATCGAACGATCGATCGAGGTCAATGTGCCGGTGCGCGCCGCGTACGGTGAGTTGGCCCGGTTCGAGCAATACCCGCGCTTCATGGATGACGTGAAGGAAGTGCGCCAGGTCGACGACACGCACCTGCACTGGCACACCCGGTCCGGCAACCTTGACATGGAGTGGGACGCGGAGATCACGCAGCAGGTGCCGGACCGTTGCATCGCCTGGCGCAATATCAATGGCCCGCGCTACGAGGGGCGAGTGGATTTGCACGAAGTGCGTACCGGCTGCACGCGGGTGACCCTGACCATGGAGTGCGATCCGAAGCAGCAGGTGCTGGCGCAACATGGCGACGCGGTTGCCATGATCGTGCAGCGGGCCGAACATGACCTGGGGCGCTTCAAGAAGTTCATGGAGCAGCTCGGGCACGAGACCGGCGAAGTATCGGGCAGGGCGGGCAGGGCGGCCGACGCGGAGCCTATGCAGACGGAGGAAGACCGGTTGCGTACCGGCGGCGAGATCATCGGCAAGACGATCCCGCAGACCACGCAAGAGCGATACGATGCGGCGCGCACCGGCACGGAACGCAAGCCGGAATCGCGCGCGCAGGCGCAGCCGCCTGGCGCGAGAGCGGAAGTTCGGCAGGCATGGCTGCCCGACCTGTTTCAGGTGTGGGACGGTCCCTTCACCATGATGCGGCGCATGTCGCAAGACATGGACCGCCTCATCGAACGCTTCATGACTGCGCCCGCGCTGGCGGCCAGGGCGGCCCCGGCAACCGGGGCGACCGGGGCGAGCGGGACAGGCCGGACGACATGGACGCCACCGGTGGAGACCGCGCAGCGCGAAAACCGGTTCGTCGTCTGTGCCGAGCTGGCCGGCGTGAAGCGGGACGACGTGCTGGTCGAAATCAGCACCGGCCGCCTCACCATCGAAGGCGAACGTCATCCGGAGGCACCGCATGCGCCGCAGGAATATCGGCGCTCGGAGCGCGCCTATGGTCACTTCTATCGCGTGATCGATTTGCCGCCGGGTGCGAACACCGATGCCGCGTCCGCGTCCATGCAGGATGGCGTGCTGGAAGTGACCGTGCCGATCGAGCGCGAACGGGTGCATGGACGCAGGCTGAATATCCAGGCGCCGCATTAGCGCAGGGGTGCCGCACATCGGCATTGAACGGATCCTTCCTTCGCGGAGCCTGAAGCCTATTCGCATTTTCATGAATGGTTGGCCTGTCAGCGGAAGGCGTGGGGGCTGAGAGAAGAAGCGCCTCTTCTCGCCAGGACGCCAGGAGCGCCAGGGAAAGGGGAAGAATCCTTGGCGTGCGCGGCGTCTTGGCGAGAGAAAAATGATGTTCCGGAATAAGGATGCCGGTAAACCTCGGCTGCAAGGGAGAGAAAACATACTGACCGCATTCCCCGGAGAAGGCTAAATCGATACGGTAACGATCTGGTACCTGATCATCGGCGCGCTGCTGTTGTTGATGGGATTGATGGGCACCATCTGGCAGCGGCTGCCGCTCAGCCCTGCGATGGTGTACCTGCCGATGGGTTTCGCGCTCGGGCCGTCAGGCCTGTCGCTGGTCGCGCTCGACCCCTATCGGCATGCATCGCTCTTGACGTTGCTGGCGGAAATCGCGCTGCTGGTTTCCCTTTTCACGGTCGGGCTCAAGCTGCGCGTGCCCTTGAGCGACCGCATGTGGCGCCTGCCCCTGCGCCTCGGCATCGTGGGCGGCTTCCTGAGCGGCTGGCTGATGGCGCGCGCCACGGTCGGCCTGGCGCTCTACCTGCGCCAGCGTTATCACCAGGCCCTTGGCATGGAAGAATTCCTGACCATCGGCCTGATCGCGGTGTCCTACGGCGTGGCGCACCTGATCCACGGCGTCGGCTTCATCGCGGTGTTCGCCGCAGGCGTGGCGACGCGGCGCATCGAGCACAAGGCGAGCGGGCCGGCGCAGCCCGCGGAGGTGATCGGCGCCGTGCCGGCGGGAGACGAACCGGCTGTCGCGACGGATCCCGGCAAGGCACCGGCGTACATGGCGGAAACAGTGCTCGAATTCAACCAGCAACTGGACCATATCGCGGAATTCGTGATGGTTTTGCTGCTCGGCATCATGCTGTCCGAGGCGGGGCCGTCGCCCGAAGGCGCCGTGCTGGCGGGCGTGATCCTTCTGGTGATCCGGCCCGTGGCGGTGATGGTGTCGCTGCTGGGCGCACGCGTCGGCCGGGCGCAGCGCTGGCTGATCGCTTGGTTCGGCATTCGCGGCATCGGTTCGCTGTACTACCTGGCGTTCGTGCTCCGGTACGAATGGCCGATGGCGGACAAGGAAAGGCTGGTGTCCATCGTCCTGACGACCGTCACGATCTCCGTGCTGCTGCACGGCATCTCGGCAACGCCATTGATGGACCACTACCACAGGCAGGCGCGCCGGACGGCCTCGCATGGAAAGGGCTGAACATGACAGGCGATATGGTCGGCTGGGTCAGCGCCGCTATCCTGGTGGCGACGATCTCGCGCCAGGTCTATACCCAGTGGCGCACGCAAAGCATCGCGGGCGTGTCGAAATGGCTGTTTGTCGGGCAGCTCGCGGCCTCGATGGGATTCACGGTCTACAGCTGGCTCGTCGACAACCTGGTATTCGTCTTTGCCAACTTCTTTATCTTCCTGACGGCGGTCGCCGGGGAGTGCATCTACCTGCGCAACAAACGTCTGACGGAACGCAGGGAGCGCGGCGAAGGAAAGGGGCAAGATAAGAATCGGCACCGTCCGGCCAGGGGCGGCGACGGCAGGTAAAAACGCCAAGCGCCTGCCCAGAATTACAAGGTGATGCATTTGTTGCGCGCCGCGGGGTTCCCGGTGCAAAAACGCGCCACGGCTCGTTGCCAAAGGAGCGCCCGCGAGAGCCGCCTGCGCAGGTATATCGCTTGCTAAGCAATGATCAAAAGTATTTTGACAGTACTGAATCCTTTCCCCTCAACCGCCTTCGGCGGAACGACGGGGAGGGCAGGAGCGCTGTTCAGGCAATGACCCGCCTGCGAACACCGGGCGATAACGCATTGGTGTCAAAAACTTTTGCACACATGCTTGCATGCAAGATCAGCTGCACGACATGCCTGCAAGTGCCCCATCAATGCAGCATCATGCTGGAGGGAACGTGTATACGCTGGGAATCAACGCCGCCTATCACGACTGCGCTGCCTGCCTGGTGCGCGACGGCGTCGTGCTCGCCGCCGCGGAGGAGGAGCGTTTCACACGCGTCAAGCATGGCAAGCGTCCCGTACCCTTCACGACCTGGCAGCTGCCGTTCCATGCGATCGATTATTGCCTGCGGGAAGCTGGCATCGCGTTGCGCGACATTGCACATGTTGCCTATTCCTACGATCCCGCATTGCTGCTCGGCACGCATCGCGGCGACGCGAGCATTGCCTTGCCGCTGGAACCATCGACACAGCCCTCGGGCGAATGGCTGTCGCCCTGGGACCCGCTGTTCCTGTCGTATATCGTCAACGCGCCGCGCCAGCTTGCCGGCGGAGCACCGCATCACCTGAAGAAGCGTTTCGAGGGCGTGCGGCACGACGCGCCGTATGCATGGCATTTCGTCGAGCATCATCTGGCGCATGAAGCCAGCGCCTTCCTCGCCGCACCCTTCGATGAATGCGCGGTGCTGACCATGGATGGGCGCGGCGAAGCGGCAACCACCAGCTACGGTCACTACCAGGACCGCCGCTATCGGCGCATCAGCCAGGTCAATCTGCCGCACTCGCTCGGCCTGCTGTACGAATCGATCACCGATTACCTCGGCTTCCTGCATTCCTCCGATGAATACAAGGTCATGGCACTGGCCTCCTTCGGCAAGCCTTCTTGTGCGCCGCAATTGCGCGAGGTGTTGCGCTATGCCGGCGAGGGCGCCTACGAAGTGAAGCCGGCCGATTGGGAAGAATTGTTTGGCCCGCGACGCGAGCGCGGCACCGAGTTCACCCAGCGGCACAGGGACATCGCCTCGTCGTTGCAGCTCGTGCTGGAGGAAACGGTGCTGCAGATGGCAGGCTGGCTGCATGCGCAGACCGGCGCGGCGAACCTGTGCATGGCGGGCGGCGTCGCCCTCAATTGCGTGATGAATGCGAAGGTGCGCGACCACGGGCCGTTCAGGCGTGTCTGGGTGCAACCGGCGGCCGGTGATGCCGGCACGGCGCTCGGCGCGGCATTGTGGATCGACAGCCGGCAGGGCAATGCCGGCAAGCGCAGCTGGCAGATGGACCACGCCCTCCTCGGCCCGGCCTACGATGACGGCGAGATCGAACAGTTCCTGCGGCAATGCAAGCTGCGTTATCGGCGCGCCGGCAATCTCTCGGCGGAGGTCGCCGACCTGCTCATGCTGAACAAGGTGATCGGCTGGTTCCAGGGCCGCATGGAGTTCGGCCCGCGCGCGCTCGGTGCGCGTTCCATTCTCGCATCGCCGCTCGACGCATCGATGCAGCAGCGCCTCAACCAGATCAAGGACCGCGAGGACTTCCGGCCGGTCGCGCCCGTGGTGCTGGAAGAGGAGGCCGCCAACTGGTTCGTGAACGGCGGTGTGTCACCCTTCATGGTGTTCGTATACGACGTGCGACCGGACAAGGCGGACAGGATTCCCGCGGCACGGCACGTGGACGGCACGGCCCGCATCCAGACCATCAACCGTGCGCAGAATGCGCCGTACTACGACCTGCTGCGCGCCTTCGCCGAACGCAGCGGTGTGCCGGTCCTGATCAATACCTCTTTCAATACACGCGGCGAGCCGGTGGTCTGCACGCCGCGCGATGCGCTGGAATCCTTCTGCTGCACGCCGCTCGATGCCTTGGCGATCGGCTCCTTCATCGTGGAAAAGACATGATGCGCGAAAATGGCATGAGCGCCTCCTTCCCCGCACGCGTGTTCGGCGCCACGCCGCCGCGCAAGATCGCCGTCTTCCGCGCGCTGCAGCTCGGCGACATGCTGTGCGCTGTGCCGGCCCTGCGCGCGCTGCGCGCCGCGGCGCCGCTGTCGGACATCACGCTGGTCGGCTTGCCGTGGGCCACTTCCTTCGTCAAGCGCTTCAGCAAGTACATCAACCATCTGCTCGTTTTTCCCGGCTTCCCCGGCCTGCCCGAGACGCCCTTGCACCTGCCCGCCGTGCCGAATTTCCTGGGCGAGGCGCACCGCCAGCGCTTCGACCTTGCGCTGCAATTGCACGGCAGCGGCACCATCAGCAATCCGCTCACGATGCTGTTCGGCGCGGAATGCAGCGCCGGTTTCTATGTGCCGGGAGAGTATTGCCCCTCCCCCTTGCACTTTCTGCCGTGGGACGAGCGCGAGCATGAGATCCTGCGCGGCGTGCGGCTGATGGAGTTCCTCGGCGTCCCGGCGCAGGGCACGCATCTCGAATTCCCCCTGGCGGATGCGGATTACCGTGCGCTGCAGCGCAGCCATCTCAGCGTGCCCGCACCCGGCAGCTACGCCTGCGTCCATCCCGGCGCGCGCCTGCCGTCACGGCGCTGGGCGCCGCAACGCTTTGCCGAGGTCGCGGACCGGCTTGCGCTGCAGGGCATGAAGATCGTCCTTACCGGGGCGCCGGAAGAGGCGGAACTGGTGCAGGCCGTGCAGCATGCGATGCGCATGCCTGCGCTCGACCTGTGCGGCCGGACCGAGCTCGGCGCGCTGGCGGCACTGATCGCCCAGGCGCGGCTGGTGATCGCCAACGACACCGGCATCTCGCATGTCGCGGCAGCGGTCGGCACGCCGAGTGTGATCGTTTCCTGCGGGTCCGATCCCGGCCGCTGGGCGCCGCTGGACCACATGCGCCACCGGGTGCTCAGCGTCGACCTTGCCTGCCGTCCATGCGCGCACCGCATCTGCCCGACGGCGCATGAATGCGCGGAAGAGGTGAGCGCGGACGATGTCGCGATGGCGGCTGCGCAGTTGCTCGACCTGAAGATGCCATGCGCGGCGGGCGAGAGCGTCGCGGGCAATGCGGCCGGAGTGCGCGCATGAAAGAAACGGACAGCAAGCGGATACTGGTCACGGGCGGCGCCGGGTTCCTCGGCTCGCATCTGTGCGGATACCTGCTGGCGCAAGGGCATGATGTGCTGTGCGTCGACAATTTTCATACCGGCAGCAAGCGCAACATCGCACACCTGCTGACGCATCCGCGCTTCGAGCTGCTGCGCCATGACGTAACTTTCCCGCTGTACGTGGAAGTGGATGAAATCTACAACCTGGCGTGCCCGGCGTCGCCCGTGCATTACCAGAACGATCCGGTGCAGACCACCAAGACCAGCGTGCATGGCGCGATCAACATGCTGGGTCTGGCCAAGCGCCTGCGCGCGAAGATCCTGCAGGCATCCACCAGCGAGGTGTACGGCGATCCGCAGGTGCATCCGCAGACCGAGCATTACTGGGGGCATGTGAATCCGATCGGCTTGCGCTCCTGCTATGACGAAGGCAAGCGCTGCGCGGAAACCCTGTTCATGGATTACCGGCGCCAGCACGGCCTGCGGGTCAAGATCGCGCGCATCTTCAACACCTACGGCCCGCACATGCATCCGAACGATGGGCGCGTGGTGTCGAATTTCATCATGCAGGCGCTGGCCAATGCGCCGATCACCATCTATGGCGACGGATCGCAAACCCGTTCCTTCTGTTACGTGGACGACATGATCGCCGCGTTCGACCGTCTGATGTCCACGCCCGACGGCGTGTGCGGACCCATCAACCTCGGCAATCCGGTCGAGCACACGATGCTGGAGTTGGCCGAACGCATCATCGACCTGTGCGGGTCGCGCTCGGCCATCGTGTTTCAGCCCTTGCCGAGCGACGACCCGTCGCGGCGACGCCCCGACATCGCGCTCGCGCGCAGCCTGCTGGAATGGGAACCGGCGACCGGATTGACGGAGGGGCTGAAGCGGACCATCGCCTGGTTCCGCCAGCTGCGCCCCGCGCTCGTCGAGGAGGAAATGGCATTGCCGCAGCGGCAGAGCCGGCGGGAACGCACTTTGCGTGCACCGAGCCTGTCCAAGTGATGGGACGAACTTTCGTTCGCCCCGTTGACCGTATGAGGTGTGATCATGAAGCCAATCAGCGGAAAACGCGGAAGGTTTCCCGTGGTCTGGAGAGCGCCGGCATGGATGGCGAGCGTGCTTCTTCTACTGTCCGCCTGCGGGGAAGGGCCGAACGATCCCCGGCCGCCTTATTCCCCGCCGCGCCCGGTGACCTCGTCGCTGGGGTACGCGATCACCGCGCAACTTGAACTGCCGGCGCGGCCGGTGCTTCCACCACCGGGGCAGATGTAGTTTCTTGCTGGCTACGGCCGCCTGGCTGTGATAGGTGGGGCGTTAGGAATGTCCAC
>JAKACN010000321.1 GCA_021821365.1 Pseudomonadota bacterium
CCGATCGTCATCGCATGTTCGTTCGTCGACCGGGTCGCCACGAACTGGAAGCGCTGCGTGTCGAGGTTGTGCGACAGCGTCAGCTGCAGATTCTCCTGTTGATCCTTGCCGGTCGTATCGCCGGTTTGCGTGCTGCGGTCCCAGCTCAGGAATGCATCGCCGTTGGTGCGCATGTACTGCTGGCTGAAGCCGACGCGCTCGCTGGCAAAACCCACGGCTGGAATCGATTCGACCGAGACGCGATTGTCGCTGCGCTCGATGTGCGCCTCGAAAGGAAAGCGGCTCATCGGCAGCACGCGCAGCTGCGTGGTGCCGGTCACGACGCCGCTTTGCGTGCTGGTGTCGCTGTAGCTGTCGGCCGGCGTCCGGCTGTTGTTATTGCGCGTGGTCGTGAAATTGAGATTGGCGCCGATTTGCGCGAGCCAAGGTTGCCAGATATAGGTGTCGGTGGCGGCACGCAGGGTGGCGCCAAGACCGCGCTGCCTCATTTTTCCGTTCTCCCCGAAATCGGTGCGCGCGTCGTAAGACAGCGTTCCGCCAAGACGTATCCTTGGGAAGACCCATCCCGGCTCGTCCGCAGGTTGCGCGCCGGGCGCGGGAGCAGGCGCGGCCGCCGCGCCGGAGGCCGAGTTCGGCTCGCTGCTCTCGGCCGACGGGCCGAAGGTTGCGGGAGGCAATGCAGAAAATGCGACACGCGGCAAGAACAGTGCCGATAACACCATGCACAAAGCTGGCGATATGCAGACACGTTTTCCCGGTGCTTCAGCCACGTCATTCCTCGCTCGCTACCCAAACGGCCGCCTGCCACCGCCATTGGTCATTTCGCGGCCGGCCGCGCGTTCGACTGCTCGGCAAGCGGCAGGAAGCGCGACTGGTCGACCTGGGCGGGCGTCTTTTTCTTCAGGCCGGCAATAAACTGGTTCCACGCCTGGTCGGAGCGGTCGCGCTGCAGCAGATCCTGCGCGCGGCCCTGGACGTTCTCGAAACTGTTCAGCTTCGCCGGTTTGCGATCGGTCAGCTTGAGAATCGCCATGCCCTCCAGCACCTGCACCGGGTTCGAGGTCTCGCCCACTTTCATGGCATTGAGAACGGCCTGCGTGCCGTCCGGCAGCATGCCGCTGTGCAGGTAGCCCATGTCGCCGCCCTGCTGTGCCGAACCGTCGCCGGACTTGAGCTTCGCCATGGCAGCGAAATCGGCGCCGCCATGCAGCTTCTTGGCGAGATTGCGCGCCTCCTCGTCCGCCTTGGTCCATGTCGACGAGGGCGATGAAGGATCGACCTTCAGCAGGATGACCGACACGCGCAACTGCTCCGGCTCGGTGAACTTTTGCGGATTGGCTTCGTAGTACGCCTTGACGTCCTTGATCGCCGGTTTCGGAATGGCGCGCACGATCTTTTCGAGCTGCGCGAGCAGGCTCTCTTCCTCAAGACGCACCGTCACCTTGGGAATCATCTTGTCGCGGTTCTTCTTCCATTGCTCGCTGCCGGCATAGCGCTGCTCGTAGCCGGCCAGCGTGGCCTGGATCTCGGCCGCATCGGGCTTCATCCCGCGCGCGCGCGCTTCGCGCAAGAGCAGCACACGCGCCACGAGCTTGTCGCTCACTTCGCGCTGCAATGCGGCGATTTCCCCTTCCGGCGGTTTGCCGTGATAGAACTTGTTGCGTGCGGCGACGGCGAAGGCCGTGTTGTACTCATCCTGCGTGATGACAGCATCGCCCACCTTGGCGAATACGGTCGACTGGGCGGCCGCATTGGCGCCGAATGCCGGTATCGCGGCCAGCAGAGCCAGCGACAGGGCGGCTGCGCGTGCGTGCTTGTGCGTTTTCTTCATCTCGTCAAACCTCTCGTTGGCAGGCCACGCCTGCTGGATTCCCGTCTCAGGAATGACAACGCCCCTTCGTCTCGCCCGGAGGGAGAGGCGTGCATTGTCATTCATGAGGCTTTGCGAATAGGGGGCAGACAAGTTGCCCTGCCTGCCCCCCAGGTCTCTGAACAGTCAGCGACTTACTTGATGTGGCAGGAGAGACACACTGCGCTACCGGTATTCGCTATGCGAAGGAAGGTGGTGTTCTCGGTATGCGGATCGTGGCAGCTTGCGCATTCGACGAACGGCTGCGCGCCCGTCAGCGTAATCGCACTGCCGTCGCCAGCCTTGTTGACCGCGGTCACGTCGGTACGCGTGTAGAGCTGCATGTCGGTCTTTTCACGCGAGCCGGCCGTACCTCCCGTGGTATCGACCCACCACACGGACTGACCGTTCAGCACCGCGGACTTCGCGCTATTGAAGTCGGCGTCGCGGAACAAGGTGTTGGTGTAGTCGGCCGGCGCAGCCGGGACGCTACCGGTCTTCGGGCCACCGCCATACTGAATGCCGATCGGATGGTCGTTCTTCAGATCGGTACCGATCTTGGTAATGAGACCGTCGGAGATCATGCCGTTGGTCTGGTCCGCGCCCGACCAGGTGCCGGTCAGGGCGCCACCGGCGGAGTTATATCCGCCCGAGCCCGGCTGGTTGATCATCACGTTCATCGCCTGCGTGCCGTCGTGGCAGGACAGGCAGGCCAGCGACACCGAACCCACCGGCGCGGTCGAGCCGTCCAGGCTGGAAGTGCCGAGGCTGTTGTACGTGGTATAGATCGTCGGCGACGACAGCACGCGATTCCATAGCGGGACCGCTGCCGAGGTATCCGAACCGTGCGGCGTATGACAGAACACGCAGATCTCCCCCGTGCCGCTGAACGAGTTCACGCGCGACGCCGGTCCTGTGCTGCTGCCGAGATTGTGCTTGGTGTTGGCGATACCTGCCGATGCGTCCGGCGCGCCGAACATGCCGGCGCCCATCAGCACGACGGCCACGGTACCGGCCACTCGCGCCATCACATCCTTGATCAAATTCATTTTCATGATTTTCGATTCCTGCATTTTTTATGAATTACATGCCTTTCGACATGCTCCCTGTTCCCCTACAACAATGAAGTTGTTTGGAGTCAAACTGAGCAAGTTTCAAGCCAGATACAAATTTGACCCATATCAGGTTGCCTTCCGGCCCGTTGGGAATGCGATGGAGCGCGCATCCGCCGGTGCGTCCGTATCGAAAAAACAGCCCTGTGCCAGTGGCACGTACCTGCACATGCAAGGAGGCGGGGCACGCGGGCCTCGGTTCGCACATTAGTTCGAACGCGGCCTATTTCTCATCATTGAAACGGATGCCATCGCTTCATTCCTGAATGCAGGAACCATTTCCGCAATAAGGGAATGCGATTACTGCGCCGCCTTTACCGCAGGCTTTGCTTCCGCCCTCGCAGCAGGCTTCACGGCATAGCCAGCCGTTTCAGGCAAGTGGGCCGGACGATAGACATCGACCTTGCGGAAGAACTGGTCCGCCACATACACGCGCCCATCCGCATCGATGGCAATGCCTGCGGGGAGCATGTACTTTGCGGGGCCGTCCTTCTCGCTGCGGCTCCCCACGGGCAGCAGCAGCTGGCCTTGCGTATTGAAGATCTGGAAATTGCCGAACGCGGCATCGACGACATAGATATTCCCGTCGGGATCGACCGCCGCCTCCTTCGGACGCGAGAACTGGCCGCTGCGCCGCCCCACTTCACCGAAGCTGCGCACGAAGGTGCCGTCGGGGCGGAATGCCTGCACGCGGAAATTGCCGCCGTCCACCACGTAGATCAAACCGTCCTGGCCGATCGTCACGTCGCGCGGCAGGTTGAATTCTCCCTTGGCACTCCCGCGTTTCCCGATATCGAGCAAATGTTTCCCATCTTTTGCATCGAATACGCGTACGTGGTGCTCATCGTTCGTGACGGAACCCGTGTCGACGACGTAGACGCGCGCGCCCTCCGCATCGACCGCAATGCCCGACGGCCGCGAGAAGTATTTGCCGCTGCCCAGCGAACGCAGGTACCTGCCATCCTTGTCGTACACCATCACCTGCTTCGCCGTGGCATCCACCACATACAGGTCGCCCTTGGCATCGACGTCGAGCCCGATCGGCATCATCAGGCGGCCCGGCTCATCCTCCCCGATCTTGAAAAACTTCTCGCCGGGGATATCGAACACCATCACCGCTTTCTCCGCCGTGTCGCTGACGAACAGGCGTCCGTGATAGACAGCGACGCCATAAGGCTTGCCCATGCCTTCGCCAAGACGGGACTCGCCAGTCAGCATGCGCCGCAAGCCGGCGTTCTTGTCCTCCTTGACGACATCGGCACTGGTATAGATGCTGCGCTCGTAATAGAAGCGGGCCTCGTCCGGCGGCGAAGGGAATACCGGTTTCACGACCGCCTGCGGAGCCGGAGGCGACGTCGCGCAACCGGCGATCAGCAGCGCGCACGCCAATGGAACAGCACTAAGGAACACACTGAATGATGAACGTGTTTTCATGTTCGCCTTACCTTTGAATCGCAATGAAAGATGGTCGGCAGGTTGCCGCGGCGAACGTTCCAAGCAAACGTCATACCAATTCAGGCAACACCGTTTGCCATTTCGGCAAGGCCGCTTCGGTTCACACGAGTGCGTCGACGCATCGTTCCTTCGGGCATCATTCTTGCTAAACAATCGCACCAAAGAGCCACTCGCCGCCGTCCCTCGCATTCATTACAAAGACATGACTAAGAACAGATTGCCAGCCGCTTTCCGCATCAAGCACATTCGCCGCAGCAGCCACATTGCATGCCTGTTATTGACAGCGCTGGGGGCGATTCCCATGACCGCCTCCGCCGGCGCGCACAC
>JAKACN010000062.1 GCA_021821365.1 Pseudomonadota bacterium
AGAACTGGGTATACATGCCGTCTCGCCAGGAGTCGGATAAGCGCGACGGGCAACCCGGCGTCCCGGGAAGGCTACCACACGTGGCTGTACGGGAAACTGCGCCCGGGCAAACTCCGGCCGTCGCGGAGGGTTTTGATAAAATGCCAGCCAGGCCTTCGCGCCTCTCTTCCACTTTCCGCTCCAGGAGAACTCATGCGCACGCTCACCGCCTCGCTGCTGCTCTGTTCCATGCTGCCCGTTTCCGCCACTGCGCTGGCCGCCGGCCAGATGAAGCCCGGCCTCTGGGAAATGACAATGAAGTCGGATGCCATGACGAGCATGCCGAAGATCCCGCCCGAACAGATGGAGCAGATGCGCAAGATGGGCATCAACGTGCCGCAGTTCCAGGACGGCGGGATGGTGACCAAGGTCTGCATCACCAAACAGATGGCCGAGGCCGACCAGCCGCCCGGCGTCGATGAGAAGGAAACCGGCTGCCAGACGAAGAACTACCAGCGCAGTGGAAGCGCCTACAGCGTCGACATTGTCTGCAATGGCGCGCAGATGAAAGGCGAGGGCAAGGCGAAGGGCAGCTTTTCGAGCAATGAACGCTTCACCTCGACCTACGATTTCAAGGGCACCATGCACGGCCAGCCGGTGAACCAGCACCAGGAGACCAGCGGCAAGTGGCTGGCCGCGGACTGCGGCGACGTGAAGCCGATGACCGGCATGATGCCGAAGAAGTGAGCCGACGCTCCCGGATCGAGAACGCACATGGCGCGCCGCTACCACTACCACGTGTACGTGGTGGAACTCGCGCGCGACGTGCTATACGAGGCGCGGTTCAGAAAATCCAATCCCGGCTATATCGAAGGTAAACCGTGCGTGTATGTCGGCATGACCGGCCTTGATCCCGACATCCGTTTCGACAAGCACAAGGCCGGCATCCAGGCCAATCGTTTCGTGCAGGAATTCGGCCTGCGCCTGCTGCCCGAACTCTACGAGATATACAACCCCATGCCCTACCAGGGTGCGCGCGAGATGGAAGTCGAACTCGCGATTGGCCTGCGCGAAGCCGGTTACGGCGTGTGGCAGGCGTAGCCGCAGCCGGCGTCAGAACAGACTGACGCCCATGCTGCTGCCGGTTTCAGTGGTCGTTGCGCTGCCCGTTCCGCTCATGCCGCCCGGAATGCTGATGGTGCCCGTGGTGCTCCCTGTCGGGCCAAAGTCCGAAGGCGTGGCCGACGTGCTGGCGGTGGCGCTGTTCGTCCCGATATTGAGCGGGTTGGAGAGCTTGCTGAAATCGCCGTTGGCTGCCTGGATGAGCGCACCGAGCGCATGCTGCTGCGGCAGGATCTGGCCGCGGATCTCGCCGTTCGGAAATGCGACGCTATGGACATTGAAGTAGAGATTGCCCGCGCGCAGCGCATCGTATTGCTCCGCGGTCAGCGTGGCACGTGCAAGCCAGACGCTGCTGCCGGGCCCAGATGACACCAGTGGAACGATGATCGGTCCCGCGACGCCGAGGGCTCCCTGGTGGATGTGGGCGGAGGTGCCGGCGATGCCGCTGGTGGTCACCGCCGCAACCATCTGCCGGGTGTTGGGATCGATCACGATGCTTCCCGAGCCTTCCGCGCTGCTGGTGGTTGCCGGCACTTCCTGCGGACCGCGCAGTGCGGCGAGGAAATTCGTGACCGACGGCAGCGCTGCCGGAACACTCGCGGTGCTGGTGGACGTGCTGCCCGTACCGACGCTGGCCGTCCTGGGCGCATTGGGATCTTCCGACAGGATCTGTCCGCGGATCTCGCCATTCGGAAATGCCGCGCTGCGCACGTTGAAATAGAAGTTGCCCGACCGCAGGACATTGGCCTGGTCTTCCGTCAGCGTTATGCGCGTGGTCCAGATGCCGCTGCCCGCAATGGTTTCGGTGAGCGGAAACACGAGCGGTCCGGCGGCGCCGGGCGCACCCCGGCCGATTTCCGCGGAGGTGCCGGTCATGCCGGTGCTGGTCACGATGGCCGACATCTCGCGTGTGGTCGCATTCAGGACGATCGTGCCGGCGCCTTGGGCGCTGCTGCTGTTTGACGGTGTTTCCTGCGGTCCGCTCAGCGACGCGGCAAAGGCATTGCCCAGTTCAAGCTCGGCAGCCTGCAGCGAGGTGGAACCCGTCGTGGTATTCGTGGTCACGCCTGTGCTGCCGCCACCGCCGCCGCAGGCAGCCAGGGCGAGTGCGGCAATGAGCATTGCAACGATGGCGAACCAGGCACCAACCTGGTGTCGTGTGCCGAGAGATTCCATGACATTGCCTCCTGCCAGTGGGCCGAAGCGCGGCTGCGCATGCCATGCGGCATGCTCTCGCGAACGGGGAAGTGCCGGTGCCGGACAGGGCTGAGATGCGTTCGTGCAGACGGAGTTCAGGCGAGGACTCCGGCGTCCCCGCACGGACCGGGCATCCAAGGTAGACTGTCGCGATGCCGAATGAAAAAGACACGATGTTGGACAGGCCGGCGGGCGTCCTGGTTTCTCCGCCCATGACAAAAGCCATGGCCGGGCTGGCCGCGCTGGCCGTCGCCATGGGCATCGGGCGATTTGCGTTCACGCCCATCCTGCCGATGATGCTGCAGGACGCGAGCCTGTCGATCGCCGAGGGAAGATGGTTGGCCTCGGCAAACTATGTCGGCTACCTGCTTGGCGCACTGAGTGCGATGGCCCTTCGCATCCGCCCGGAGCATGCAATTCGCGCAGGCCTGCTGGCGATCGGACTGTTGACCCTCGCGATGGGCTGGCCGCTTCCAATTGCCGCCTGGATGCTGCTGCGGCTGCTGGCGGGCATGGCGAGCGCATGGGTGCTGATTTCGGTGTCCGCATGGTGCATGGAAACGCTGGCGGTTTATCAGCGGCCGTTTCTCAACAGCTTCGTGTTCGCGGGCGTCGGCACCGGCATTGCGAGCGCCGGCCTGCTCTGCATCGCGCTGATTCATGCCGCGGCCCGTTCGGGCCATGCCTGGACGGTCCTCGGCCTGCTTTCCCTGCTGGTGACGGCGGCCACCTGGCGCTTCTTCCGGCCGCATGACGCGCACGCCGGCACGCGGTCGGCGACGCATGCGCGTTATCGATGGAATGCGGAGGCGATTCGCCTGGTCTGCTGCTATGGCATTTTCGGATTCGGCTACATCATCCCGGCGACCTTCCTGCCGGTGATGGCGAGAAGCGCCTTGCACGGATCGCCGCTGTTTGCCTGGTCCTGGCCGGTATTCGGGGTGGCGGCGGCCTTGTCGACCCTCACGGTGTCCAGGCTGGCGCGACGGGCCGGCAACCGGCGCGTGTGGATGGCAAGCCATGTCGTGATGGCAGTGGGGATCGTGCTGCCCGCGCTGTGGCCGGGCCTCGCGACGATTCTTGCGGCGGCCCTGTGCGTGGGCGGCACGTTCATGGTCATCACGCTGGTGGCGTTGCAGGAAGCCAAGCAGATTGCAGGGCGGGATGCGACTGTTCTGCTCGCTGCCATGACATCGGCATTCGCCGCCGGGCAGATCATCGGTCCATTGACGGTGTCGGCCGGCGGCGGCAGCAGCGATTTCGCGCCGGCGCTGGTGTTTGCGGCCATCCTGCTCGCTGCCGGCGCGTTGCTCCTCGCAAGGAAACGCGACGTCGCCCCGGCGTGACGGTCGAGTCAGCCCGCCAGCGGCATCATTCTTCGTTGCGAGGCGCGTCTGTCCGCCCAGTACGCGGCACCGATCAGCGCGACATGCGTCGCCAGCAGTTCCATGACCATCGTGACCGGCTGGTCCGGCTGCGCAACCAGACTCATTACCTGGATCGCGCTCATCGCGCCGGCCAGCAGCAGGCAACGAATGCGCTTTTCGGCCATCACGCCAAGGCAGGCCAGCAACGCGCCCCAGAGCAGGGCCAGTTCGAGCAGCAGCGCCGGCACCCGGTAATTCCACCACCCCAGGCCGGCTTTCTCGCCGTCGAACCATAAGGGCAGATCGGGCACGTGCACCAGCAGATCGAGCAGCCAGTGCGAGGCGACGACGAGACCGATGACCACGGCGACGCGGGCGCGTCCTGTCCGTGCGGGGAAGAAATACCAGGTCAGAACCGCGGCGCCCACCGACCAGGTCAGTGCCGCCGGCAGGCCGTGGGTGTAGGGCATGAAGTACAGGTCGAGTCCGTTGGAAGCGGTGAAACCGGGAATGATGCGCAGCTTTTCGATGCCGAGCAGGACCAGTACGCCCCAGAACAGGTCAACCAGCTGGCAGGCGGCGAAACAGAGCGGAAGCGGCAGGGCAGGGGCGGCGCGTCTGGCGGCGAAGGCGGCGGCGTAGTGGCCGATCAGCATCGGGTTATCCTCCGTTAAGTGTTGTCGAATGGTTACGATAGCACAGGGCGCGGCCGTTCCCGCTGGAAAATCTGGCGATTGATGGTGCGGACATTTAGTGGCATATTGCCATGGAGCAGTGCATTGCCTGTCGAGCAGGAAACAAGAAAAAGGGAAGCAGATGTTATTTCTGAAGAGTACGTCGGCACCGGTTGCACCGGGAGTGTTTGTGGTGGACGTTGCCGCCAAGCCGCCGGGAAAAACCTACATGATCTACGCGGCGCTGGATGCCGACAATCTGCCCGCCGAATTCATCAAGGCCGTGGAGGGCATGGGATTCAGGCAGGTGTTCTCCAAGCCTTATACCCACCACGACGGAAAGAAGATCGTCGATCTGCACTTTCAGAAGGCTGGCTCGGACATCTTCGAAGGATGGACCAACGACGAGCGCGAAGCCAACCTGAAGAAGATGGACGATGTGTTTGCCGGATTCGGCATCACGACCCATCCGCGCGTCATGTCCCTCGCCGAAGCCTTCCGCTGACAAAGCTGTTTTACATAAAACACACCTGAAGTGTGCTAGGCTATATGCCCTTGCGGCGGAGCCCTTGTCCATGACGGACGCCGCCGCGGGAAATGCAGTTTGCCTCTCCTCCCTTATCGACGGGGGAGACCAGGCAGTGCCGCAACGTACATTGCGGCATGACGCCTGTCCACGGAACGCCAAAGACTACCCGCCTTTGTGCACACCGCAAACGATGGCAAGAACGTTTGCACGAGAGATCCCCTGTGTTGCGTCGCCGCCGCGCACCTGCGCGAGCGGATGTTCTTTGCCATCCAGAGTGCTGGCCAGGATCTGATTGTGTCCGCATCATGCACCGCCATCCGTTCGAAACGGACGGCGGCGCATTCACATTCACGGATGCCTTTCGAAAGCCGCCCCGAGGAGCGCGGCCGCATGCGCATCGGCCCGACCAGCAGCAACACCGACGATCAACATTTACTTAAAACGACAACATGAACACGCTGGAAAAACAAGCCCTCCAATACCATTCCGCCGGCCGGCACGGCAAGCTCGCGATCCAGGTCACCAAGCCAGTCGGCACCCAGGCCGACCTGGCGCTCGCCTATTCGCCGGGCGTCGCCGTTCCCTGCATCGAAATCCACAAGGATCCGGCCAAGGCCTATGAATACACCGCCAAGGGCAACCTGGTCGGCGTCATCAGCAACGGCACCGCAGTGCTTGGCCTGGGCGATATCGGCGCGCTGGCCGGCAAACCGGTCATGGAAGGCAAGGCGGTGCTGTTCAAGAAATTCGCCGGCATCGATTCCTTCGACATCGAAATCGACGAAACCGACCCGGACAAGCTGGTCGACATCGTTGCCGCGCTGCATCCGACCTTCGGCGGCATCAACCTGGAAGACATCAAGGCGCCGGAGTGCTTTTACGTCGAGCGCCGCCTGCGCGAGCGCCTGTCGATCCCGGTCTTCCATGACGACCAGCACGGTACGGCAATCGTGGTCGGTGCTGGCTTCCTGAATGCAGTGCAGATCACCGGGCGCGAGATTGAGAAGGTGAAGGTGGTGTGCTCCGGCGCCGGCGCGGCGGCGATGGCCTGCCTCGACATGCTGGTCGACCTCGGCGTGCGGCGCGAAAACGTCTATGTCTGCGACAGCCGCGGCGTGATCACCACCGATCGCGAGCTGACCGCGGAGAAGCGCGCCTGGGCCCAGGATACGACGGCGAAGACGCTCTCCGACGTGATCGGCATGGCGGACGTCTTCCTCGGCCTCTCCGGTCCCGGCCTGCTCAGCCCGGACGACGTGCGGAAGATGGCCGCGCAGCCGATCGTCTTCACGCTCGCCAATCCCGAACCGGAACTGCGCCCTGAACTGGTGCGCGAAGCGGCACCCGATGCGATCATCGCCACCGGCCGTTCCGACTATCCGAACCAGATCAACAATGCACTCTGCTTCCCCTATCTGTTCCGCGCCGCGCTCGATTCGGCCGCGACGACGATCAACCAGGAAATGAAGCGGGCCTGTGTGCTTGCGCTGGCGGCCATGGCGCGCAGCGACGTGCAATTCGGCAAGGAATACATCGTCCCGACCTTGCTGGACAAGCGCCTGCTGACCGGCGTCACGCCGCTGATTGCCGCCGCCGCATTCGACAGCGGCGTGGCCCGCAGGAAGCTCGACGAGGGTGAATATCGTGCGCAGCTCGCGGCGCTCGCGCAGACGCTGCTCTGACGATATCTATGCGCTGACGACGCGGTCGCGCCCGCCCTGCTTGGCGCGGTACATGCGCTGGTCGGCGAGTTCGACCAGCGCCTTCCAGTCGGTGCTCCCGTCGACCATGCGTTCGGCGACGCCGATGCTCGCCGTGATGCGGGAGTGATCCGGGCGTACGCCGAAGCCGATTCCGCGCAGGCGGCCGAGCGCGGCTTCGGCTTGCGGCAAGTCGGTATTCGGCATGATTACCAGGAACTCCTCGCCGCCCCAGCGCGCGAGCGTGTCGCCGGCGCGCAGGTTGGCCCCCACGATTTCCGTCATTCCCATCAGCACCTGGTCGCCGGCATCATGGCCGAAACTGTCGTTGATGCTCTTGAAGTGGTCGAGGTCGATGAAGGCGACGGCCAGGGGCGTGTTTCCCCGGCTGGCGATACTGAACTGCAGCTCCAGCATCTCCTCGCCGGTCTTGCGGGCGATCACGCCCGTCAGCGGATCGCGGTTCGCCTGCCGGACCAGCGCAATCATGAACGCGAGCTGGCTGATGCCGGCCAGCAGCGACACGCCAGTTATCAGCAGCAGCAGCCACAAGGTGGCAGCAAATGACCAGTTCGCCGACGACCAGTGCAGGTAGCCGGTGATCCCGTGCGCCAGCGCGATGGGGATCGCTATCGCCAGGCTCTCCGTAATCGTGAGCGGAAAAATCGATAATCCGGCCACGAGCACGAAGGGGAGGAAGGCGTAGCCTGCTCCGATGGCGCCCGGAAAACCGGTCAGGCGATATGTCGTGAGCAATATGTCTGAGCTGAGGTAGAACACCGTCGGAATGAAAAACAGCAGCGCGAGCGCCCGATAGGCGTTCGGCAGCCTGCCGCTCGGCGGATAGCGGACCAGCAGCGCGATCAGGCCTGCGGAGACGGCGAAGCGCATGACCGCCAGCCTGAGCCAGAGCGGGAGCGGGAATACGAGGAAGTCGACCACGCTCCATAAGGGCGTGAGCAGTGCGAACAGGAATGCAAAGAGGCGCACGCGGTTGATGATCAGCATGGCGCGCCTGCGCGCCAGCAGTGGCGTGTGCTCGCGGGACCATGCCAGCCAGGCGGGTTCGGGTTGATTCAGTTCCCCCGGCATGATGCCGGTAAGCCGATGCCACAGAACCTCGATGATCTGTTTCATTCTGTTCAGGGGGTGACTCGCGGAAACAGGAATATTATGCTCCCGTGACGAGGATTCGCGGCGCGCAGCGCAACGATCTGCGGCGAGTCAGCCCTGGCGAATCAGCGATTGCGAACCACCACCAGACGGGACAAGCCAAGGAAGTTGACCTTTCTGACCGACAGGATTTCCCAGTTGTATTTCAGGATCTGTTCGTCAAAGCAGAAGTCGGAGCGGAAGCCGATCCTGTTCGACAGCGGGCGCACCATGCGCTCAAGGAACCACCAGAAGCGGCTGCCGCTGAAGTGGTTCAGGATCAGGATCGTGCCGTCCTTGCGGCACACGCGGCGGATCTCGGCGACCATGCGCTCGGGATGCGGCGTCACCGACAGCACATACGGAATCGCCACGCAATCGAAACACCCGTCAGGAAAATCCATCGCCTCGGCGTTCATCGCGGTCAGGTGAATATTTCGCCCTGCCAGCGCCGCCGCCCGTTCCCGCGCGATGTCCAGCATATCGTCCGAAATGTCGATGCCAACTATCGCCGAGCTTGCCGGATAGCGCGAGAGCGTCAGTCCGGTGCCGACCCCGACCTCGAGAATCGACCCCGGACGCAGGGCATACGCGGCCTGGGTGAGAGCGCGCCGCCCCGGTTCGAGCACTGCGCCGAACAGGCGGTCGTAATGAGGGGCGTAGAAACGGTATGCACTGACGACGTTGTCGACGGAGATCGGGTTCATGGGCCGCTGCATCCGGTTGGTTGAGATTGTCGAATTGGAATGTAAGACCCTTGGAGAGCAGAAAGTTCACCTAACATGCGCGTGGTTTGCTTGGTGCCAATGTATGACTTGTTTCAATGCTAATGGGAAACCGATGCGGTCGAGGCGTGCCGCTCTCATGGTTGAGCACGATGCTGTTCGTTGTGGGAAACTACGCGAAAATCGCAGCCGGGGCGCGGAGCCGCGTTTCCCGCCGGCGCACCGGAAAGGTAGAAGATGCATGACAAGGATAGAGGTCAAGATGCCCAAGGCGCAGAACGTCCGTGGATCGATCTGAAAACGACCTACGACGTCGAAGCCTGGATCGACAATTACAACCGCGAACTGCAGCGCGCCATCGACAAGGCCAACACCACCGGCCAGGGCATCTGCTTCCGCCTCGAACATGGCGGAGAGATCTTCCTGCATACCACCGCCGATGGCGACATCCTGCTCGATGTGACGCCGGAAGCGGAGTGGGTTGCGCCGGTCATCACGGCGGCCACCAACATGCCGGCGCCGCAGGGGCAGGTCTGGGCCTTGCCCGGCACGACGCTGACGCAGTTCGTGCTTGGGCTGAGCAGCCTGATCGATTCGACAAGGATCGTGCTTCAGCACGATTTCAAGACGAGGAAATACTGAAGCGAAGCGCAGGCCGGGAACGCGCCAAGGATTGCCGCCATCTAATGTCCTGAAATCACTGGAAAGCGGGAGGAAGGTCATGCAACAACCAGTCAGGACGACCATCGACAAGGATGTCACGGATGCCGAGCTCGCACGCCGGATCGCGGGCGGAGACCAGCAGGCATTCGAATTTCTCATGCGGCGCTACAACCGTGTCCTGTATCGCACTGCACGCAGCGTCCTGAAGGACGACGCCGAAGCGGAGGACGTGCTGCAGGACGCCTATCTCCTCGCCTACCGCCGCATCGACCAGTTTCGCGGCGACGCCCGGCTCTCCACCTGGCTGACGCGCATCGTCGTGAACGAGGCGATTGCGCGCTCCCGCAAACGCAACCGCCGGGCGCAGGTCATCAGCCTGGGCGGCGACATCGAATGGGATAGCGAGGCGGCAGAGGCGAGCATGAGCGAATCGACACCGGAACAACCCGAACGCGCGGCATTGCGCGGCGAAGCGCGCCGCCTGCTGGAAAAGAAGATCGACGAGCTGCCGGATGCATTCCGCACCGTCTTCATGCTGCGCGCGCTGGAAGAGATGAGCGTGGAAGAAACCGCGTCCTGCCTCGGCATTCCCGAGGCGACCGTGCGCACGCGCTTTTTCCGCGCCAGGAGCCTGTTGCGCGAATCGCTTTCGCGCGAAATCGATTTCGCGTTCGAAGAGGCGTTCTCCTTCGACGGCGCGCGCTGCGATCGCATCGTTCATGGCGTGCTGGCGCGGCTCGCGGATGCGCCGCGCGACGACGCGTGATGCGCCATGTCGCTGCACTGGGGAGTGACGCGGCGGGTGCTATCATCTGCGGATCAGCAGTGGCAATGCGCGCTGTTCCAGCCCATGCGGCAGCGCGCGCGACGCACGTGGACCACGGTGAATCCGAACCCCGCCTTCGCCTCTTGCAACATGAATCAGAAACGAACGGAACCCGACATGGATGAAGACAATTTTTCCGAAAAAGACTGGCGCCGCCTGTTGCGTCACCTTGGCGAAGACCCGACTCGCCAAGGATTGCACGATACACCCAAGCGCGTCGACAAGGCATGGCGGGACTGGACTTCCGGCTACGACAAGGATCCGGCCGAGATCCTGAAGGTGTTCGAAGACGGTGCCGAGCAGTACAACGAACTCATCGTCGTGCGCGGCATTCCCGTCTACAGCCATTGCGAGCATCATCTCGCGCCGTTCTTCGGCACGGCGACAGTCGGTTACACGCCGAACGGAAGGATTGTCGGACTGTCCAAGCTGACACGGCTGGTGGAATGCTTTTCGAAGCGCCTGCAGGTGCAGGAGCGGTTGACCATCCAGATCGCGGAAGCATTGATGACGCATGTGCAGCCGCTGTCGGTGGGTGTGGTGATTCGCTGCCGCCACATGTGCATGGAGAGCCGTGGCATCCAGACGCCCGGCGAGGAAACGGTCACGTCGGCGCTGCTGGGCGAGATGCGCACCAACCTTGGCTTGCGCACCGAATTCCTGTCCCTGGCGAGGGAGAAGGACTGAGCGACGATTGACGTCGCCATCCTCGCGATCACGCGCGCCACAGCGCGAATGACGTTCAGTTAAGCCTGCTTGTGCAAAAACGTCGTCCCCGCCTTCGCGGGGACGACGCAAAAGAAATAACGCTGACTGAACGGCATTCGCACTACGGCACGCCTTTCATCATTCACGCATTCATTCGTGCGATCACCTCGCCCACATCCGCAATTCGCCCTGCATGGACAGCGTGCCGTTGACGCTGGCGCTGCCCAGGTTGCCGCTGACCGGCGCAAGAGGGTCGGACTGCACGCTCAGCGACTCGTAGCCGAAGTTGGTGTATTTCAGGGTGCCGGGCAAGCCGATCGCCAGGTAATCGCCGCCGCCATCCGGTCGCGGATGGACGCTGAGGCTGACCGTTGCCATGTCGACCACCCCGTGCAGGTTCTTGATCACGACGTAGTTGGTCTGGCCGTCGACCGTAAAGCCCATGGAGATGCGACTGTCGGTGGACGGGTTGGGCAGGGTCGGGTCATTCAGCGACAGGTGGATCGCAATGCCGACGCCATCGGCGCCGCTGACTTGCGCCAGCGCGGCGTCGTCGAGCGGAACCGGCGCCTGCGCGAAAGCCATGCCTGCGCAGCCCAGCGCGGCTAGTGCGGCGAGCAGCGTCTTGTTCATCTCAGGGCCTCACCTTGATATCGACGTACTGGATCTGCATCGAGCCGATGCGGCTGGAGCCGAGATCCAGGTTGCCGGTGACGTCGCTGCGGAAGGAAATGTTGTCGACCTTTAGTCCGCCCAGCGCTGCGCCGCTCGCATCCGGCCAGTCGATGCCGACATGCAGGCGCGGATTGCCGGCGGCATCGGTGACGGCATTGAAGACGCCCGGCTGCGTGGTCGCATCGGCGATGCGCCACGGCGCGCCCAGGAAGGTGCCTGTGCTGTCGACGGCGCCGATGTGCACGCCGCGGATATTCATCTGTTCGGCAACGGTGGCCGGTTCGGCTTGGGTGATGTCGTCGCGTCCGCGCGGGCGCAGCAGGATATTGCCGATGTCGGTGCGCAGCGAGATGCCGAAGGCGATCCCTTCTCCGCTGCGCGGCGTGGTCCATTGCGTGCCGCCGCCATAGAACACGGCATCCTTGAAGACCATGGCGCCGCCGTCGAAGGCGAGGCCGTTGGCGTTAACGCCCCAGTCGAACGCGGCCTGCCAGACCTTTGCGCCGTTGGCATTGAGCGGATTCATGAAGTTAATGACATCGGCCATGCCGGACGCACCTTTCACCACTTCGACGTGATAGGGGTCGCCGAATGCATTGGCCGCATCGTCCGAACGCGACAGAGCGGGATTCGCGATAGTGGCGCTGGCCGTCGAGGGCGCCGGCGCGTAGTAGGTGTAGCGCGCATCGCCGGACAGCGAGAAGCCGGACAGGTCGAAATTCAGACCGTCGCCGCCGGTGACGGACGACAGCGTCGCGTCGTTGAGCGGCTGCAGCGCGTGCGCGCCTGCGCCGGCCGTCGCGCAGCACAGCGCGAGCAGACCACGTGCGATCGCTCGTGCGGAGAAAGTTTGAGCTGCCATGTCGGATGCACCTCAGTGCGGATACGGCAGGTTGGGAGGCGGCGTGCCGGTGGTGTTGATGGCGGCGAGCCGGTCGCGCCAGTTCATCCAGAAGCCGGCCTGCGCCACCTGGGGCGCCGCCAGGCCGGCGGGCGGCTGGAATTGCACGGCGGTCTTGAGCACCGCCATCCAGAAGTCGCGGCTTGGGCCGTTGACGTCGCCGGCACGCACGCCGCCCAGTTGCGCAAGCGTGAGGCAGGGCGCGGTGCAGCTGCCATCCCAGCGCTTGCCGCCGCCCGGATCGGTATTCGAATCGAGCACGCCGGCGGCGCCACCGTCGACCAGCATCGAACCGCTCAGTGTATTCAGCGTCAGCCCGAGGTCGCCCTTGATGCCGTCGAAGCCGAAGCGGATGCCGACGACTTCGCGCTGCGCGGCATTGGCCACATTGCGATAGATGAACTCGAGATAGGGATTGGTGATCTGCACCAGGCGCTGGTCGAAGGTGCCATCGCTGCGGCCGAACTGCAGCAGCGGCATGTCGATGTCGGCGCCGGTGCCGTTGCGCGCGGCATAGTTGTATTCGCCCAGGCGCATGTTGCGGAAGTTGGCATTCAGCGTGACGTCGGCACCCAGGGAAATGCGGGTGAAATCGAAACCGCCGTAGCTGCTGTTGTCGAGCAGCAGAAGGCCCTGCGCGTGCGTCGACGACATCTCCTGGTCCGACATCGCATGCATTTGCGCCGATGCGGTGCCGGCGCACAGCAGCGTGGCGAGCGTTGCGCTCAACAAGACAGGACGAAAACGTTTCACGCTCATGATTTCGACGTCGACGGTGGGCAGATGGCGGACGCATCGGTCACGCCGGGCGGATTGCCGGAGGAGCGCTTCCCGGCGATCCCTCAGCCAACCATTGGGACCACGGGAAAGCGCTGCCTGGAATGCCCCCGGCGCGAAGCCGGGGGAGGGCGCTGAATCAGGCCGGTCGCTGTTGCCAGCGGCAGCTGATTAGTGTGCCCACATCCAGACGCTGGTGCCGCGCAGGTCGATCTGGTTCATCGCGAACTTACCGAACGAGGAGCCGGCAGCAGCGCCACCCATGGTGATCGAGTCAACCGAGACGCTCAGCAGGCCGGCGGTCGGCAGCGTGACCTTGGTTGCATCCGGAATGGCGATCTGAACCACGTCGCTGCCCGCATCAAAGAAGGTACCGCTCACACCGGAAGCGGTGCGGATGGCGCCGAAGGTGGCGCCGCTGATCACGTCGATGGTCGCTGCGATCAGGCCATGTGCCTTGATGTTGTTGAAGTTGATGTTTGCATTGGCGTCAGCCACGTTCGTGTACTGGAACGAACCGATGTTGACGTTCAGGTTAGCAGCGATCGACACACCATCCTGGCCGGAAACCTGGCTCAGGCTTTCGTCTTGCATCGGGGTCATTGCCGAAGCAGCGACGGCAACGACAGACAGAGCGGCGGCAATTGCAGTCTTCTTGATGAGTTCCAGTTTCATATATAGTCTCCAATTCGATAAAAAAATTTATTCAAAAGGTTTTTTTCTTCATATGCCGCGAACGCTGGCTCCCTGTTTCTTGTGGAAACATTCTTGCGCTGCCCGGCTGACGGCTTGCGCCGGCCGAAACTCGACATCCAGCGCCGTACACAGCTCTTAATATTTCAACAATACTAAGAGCCTTCATAGTAGGGCAACCCGACGCCAAAACGGCGGACGGCGCGCTTACCGTCGAAGCCAAATCATTGGCCGCGAGAGCCACGCAGGAAAAATTTTTCCCGGTCGAAAGAAATCGTATGTGGCAAGCGGGGCAATGCATTTTTTCACCACCATCCGTGCAGGCATGCTGCGGCGCAAGAAAAAGCACGACCGGTCGAGGATTAGAGGAAAGACTCTATCGGCTGGCGCGCAATCTTCGGTAATCTCGTGTTTTCTTTGCATCATCAATGTGCTTTCGTGCATCGTGCTCGGGCCAGCACTGCCGATGCTCGCGTCCACATGTTCGGGAAATCTGAATGGCAGCAAGTCCTGATACTCCCTGGGAAAAACCGCCGGTTCCGCGCTCGCCGCCATCCAAGTTCAGTCCGCCGGCGACGGCGGCGCCGTTCGTCGCGCGCGATCGCCTGACCGACCGCATCCGTCAGGCTGGCGGCGCGAAACTGGTCCTGGTACAGGCGCCGGCCGGCTTCGGCACGACCACCTTGTTGCGCGACATCTATGACCTGTTTACCGCTATCGGCTACGCGATCGTCTGGCTGACGCTCGACACCGGCGACAATGACCTCGACCGCTTCATGAGCTGCCTCAGCCAGGCATTCGCGCAGCTCGGGTACGCGCAGTCCGCGCTGGCGGGCGGGCTGGCGAAGCGCGAGGCCGCCACGCGCGAGTCCGACAGTTTCGACCTGATGGATGCCGTCGTCTCCACGCCCTTGCCCTTCATGCTGATCCTCGACGGGTTCGAGCATCTGCAGAATCCGGCCGCCATCTCGGTCGTTCAGCAATTGATCGAACTGGTCGGCCCGCAGCAGAAGATCGTGATCGGTTCACGCGAACAGTCGATGCTCAGCGTCGGGCGCCTGCGTGCCCGCCAGCAGCTTCTGGAGATCGACGCAGCGCAACTGCGATTCACGCAGGAAGAAACGCGCCAGTTCCTGTGCGACAAGCGCGGCCTGCTGCTCGACAGCCAGGATGTCGAAAGGTTGCACCAGGTCACGGGCGGTTGGGCGGCTGCCTTGTGGCTGGCCTCCCTCGCGCTGGAGAACAACGAGAATCCCAAGCGTTTCATCCGGACTTTTTCCGGCTCCAATACGGTCGTCGCGTCCTATCTCGCCGAGGATGTGCTCGCGCAGAAGCCCAGGCATCTCCAGGACTTCATCCTGCAGACTGCCATCCTGCAGAAATTCAATGCGGAGAGCTGCAATGCGGTGACGGGGCGCGACGACGGCAAGGAAATGCTGAAGGAGGTCGAGCGCTCCAACATGTTCCTGACCGCGCTCGACGAACAGCACAACTGGTTCAGCTACCACCCGCTGTTCGCGGGATTCCTGCGAGCCCAGCTGGAACGGCAGTATCCGGGCCTCGCGCCCGTGCTGCATCGCCGTGCGGCAGGCTGGTACATCGAACAGGGCAGGGCCACGCATGCGATCGATCACGCGATGGCTTCCGGCGACAAGGAACTTGTGCTGCAGCTGCTCGACCAGCATGCCGAGTCTCTGTTCCTCACGGGGCGCGTGCGCCTGCTGGTGCGCTGGTTCGATGCGCTCGATCGTTCCAGCATGGCAAGTCATCCGAAGCTGATGTCGGTCTACGCATGGGCGCTGATCCACATCAACCGCAGCGCCGAGGCGCTGACCCTGCTGGAAACGGTGACCAATCCCGACGGCGCCTCGCCTTTGCCGCATCCGACCTATCATGTGCTGCGCACCTTCAGCCTGGTCATGATGGACCGCATCGAGGAAACCGCACCGATGTGGGACGATCCGCACATCCTCGGCAGCGCCGCACAGGAGCCTTTGCTGCGCAGCATGCTGATGATCGGCTGCGCGTATTACTACGCCACCATCGGGCGCTTCCAGGACGCGCGCCTGCTGCTCGATCAGGCGACGCAGGAGCAGCCGGCGGTCGGTCCCCTGTTCAGCATTGCAGTCGCCGGCTATGTGCGGAGCATGCTGGACCTGGCCCAGGGCAAGCTGCGCGCCGCCATCGCGCGATTGCTGGCGCTGATCGGCGATGAATCGCAATTGCGCATGCGCACCGCCAGCGCACGCTACAGCGCGCTGGTCGGCTTCGGCGGCGACCTGCCCGAGCCGCGGCATGGCGCCGACAGCGGTTTCGCCAGCGTGTACCTGGCGGAAGTGCTGTATGAAATGGATTCGCTGGCGGAAGCGCGGCGCCTGCTCAAGCAATACCTGCCGCTGGTCAAGGATGCCGGCATCCCTGACCAGCTCATCGCGAGCCATCTCATCCATGCCCGCATCCTGCGCGCCGAAGGCAATACGAACGACGCCTTGCAGACGCTGCTCGAACTGGAGCACCTCGGCATGGAGCGCATGCTGCCGCGCATCGTCGACGTCGCGCGACTGGAACAGGCGCGCATGGCCATCCTGGACAGCAACATGGAATCCGCCAGGGCGCTGCTGGCGCTGGTCGGCAGCGCGCCCGCGTGGCAACGGCGCAAGCTGCAGATGATCGCGGACGACATCGAGACGCCTACCCTTGCGTTCGCGCGCCTGCAAGTACATTCCGGGCAGGCCGCCACCATATTGCCGCTTCTCAAGGAGCATCTGCAGGACGCCTACGGCCGCGGGCGTTTGCGTTATGCTCTGCGAGTCAAGGTCCTGTACGCGCTTGCCCTGTCTTTTTCGGGGCAACGCAATCCCGCCTTGCGCGCCATCCGCGAAACGCTGCAGGAGGCGATGGCGGAAGGGTTCGTGCGCATCTTCAAGGAGGAAGGCCCGGCGTTGCTGGCGCTGGTGCGCGACATGCTGGAAGGCACGAAGGATGTGGCGAATGCCGAGAACCTGGCCTTGCGCGCGTTCGCCGACCGGACTCTTCGCGCACAGCATGCAGGCATGCGGCCGCCGCCTGTATCTCCGCCGGTCGCCGCCGGCGCGCCCGTCACGGCACATGCCGCGATGGAATCCGAATTGACGAGCCGCGAACTGGATGTGCTGATGCTGCTGGCGCAGGGCTACGGCAACCAGGTGATCGCGGAAAAACTGTTTGTCTCGGTCACGACAGTGAAAACGCATCTGCGCAACATCAATCTCAAGCTCGGCGCGCATAACCGCACCGAGGCCATTTCCCTCGCCCGCAAGCTCTGCATCATTTCCTGACTGCCTCCCGCCGTCGCAAGCGCGTTTCTCTCGGCGAAAATTTCCTTCGGTCATTGTGTTGGCATCGCAAGGGCAAGCAATTCCGATGCAGACGGTTGCGATGTCACGCGGCACGCCGCAAAGTCATGCCCTATGGCATGCAAATCATTTCCCTTCGGAATTTGTCAGCGTCCGCAAGGCAATCAAATGAGCGCGGCTTGACGCTGCGCAAGAGCGGCTCGTCCGATCGGATGAGTTCGCGCTAGCAAGTCCCTCGTACATTAATCCCACTTCGCAAGCCTGCCCGGAATCATCAGTTTGTAGACCGTGCGGCGGCAATGGCGGCGAACGCGAGGGACATCGCGACGCCACGCTTTCCACATTCGAGGAGTAGACATGAAGGGGACATCCACATGTTCATGATCGTGCTTGGCGCGATCGCCTACCTGATCGCAGGCGCCGGCGCGACGTCCCGGTTCGAACCCGCGGACCGTCCGAAGGAGCAGTTCGAATTGCCGCTCTCCGCCGTCGGCGCCGGCCCGATCACCGAATCGGTCAGGCTCGAGCCATTCTCGGAGCTGAAGTACCGCCACATCGTGCGCCAGGCATTCGATTACAGCTGCGGCTCGGCGGCGCTGGTGACGATCCTCAATTACCACCTCGGCCTGAAGATAACCGAACAGCAGGCGATGGAAGGCATGCTCGAGCGCGGCGAGAAGGAAAAGATCATCGAGCGCCGCGGCTTCTCGCTGCTCGACATGAAGCGCTATGTCGCCTCGCTCGGCGTCAATAGCGCCGGCTTCCGCGCGGAAGTGAAGGACCTGCGCGAGCTCGATCATCCGGCCATCGTGCCGATCGATTACGCCGGGGCCAAGCACTTCGTCGTCCTGCGCGGCATTCGCGGCGAGCTGGTCTATATCGCCGATCCATCGGCCGGCAACATCGTCTTCAACGTCGACGAGTTCGCCTCGCTGTGGGACCGCAATACCCTCTTCATCCTGTATCCCCCCAAGGACCGGCCACCGGTCGCTCAACTCGCCCTGACCGACCAGGAACTGGGCGTGATCGACACGGACCGCGTACGGGATGTCGCCAGCCTTCAGCCGTTCGGCCCTACCCACATGCTGGAACGCGCTCTCAATTCCGGCGTGGGCGGAACCTACCTGCGCAGACAGTAATAGCCAGGATCCGCGCACTGCCACTACATCCATCTCTAAGGGAGTTGTCATGAAGATTCATTCGCTATTGGGCTTGATTGCCGCCGCACTGGTATTGCCCGCGCAGGCGCAGCAAAGCGCTTCCTCTCCGGCTAGCGACGCGCCGGGTACGGCGGCGGCGCGCGAGGCGCTCAAGCAGAAGGAGGGGGACACGGACCAGACCACGCTGCTCAAGCAGACGCTCACCGCGGTGGACAAGCAGTATTCGCTGATCCGGCGCGGCCAGGTGCAGACGACGTACGACTTCAACTACACCTACATCGGCCAGGAAAAGATCAACGCCAATTTCAACGACGGCTCGCTCACGCTCTTCAACATCGAAAACGACAGCTCCCACATCGTTACCAACACGCTGTCGGTCGATTACGGCGTGCGCGACAACCTCACTGCCAGCGTCAGCCTGCCGCTGGTCAGCAAGTATTCGGAGACGCCGTCGAGTTCCGGCCTGTCGCATTCGCTGGGCGACATGGGCATCGGCGCGCGCTTCCAGCCATGGGAAGCGCATCGCGGACGGCCGTCGATGACCTTTACCGGCAACCTGCGCCTGCCGACCGGCCGCAGCCCGTTCAAGGTCGACCCGAACCAGGGGCTGGCCACCGGCTCCGGCGTGACCACGCTGACCGCCGGCCTGAACGTCAACCACATCGTCGATCCGGTCGCGCTGTTCGGTTCGTTCAATGCCTCATACAGCACCGCGGCCAAGCACCTGTCGCAACGGCGCGACGGCAACCTCGTGCTCAATCGCGTCGACCCGGGCGCGAGCGTCAGCTTCGGCCTTGGCTTCGCTTATGCGCTGTCCTATGGCATATCGACATCGGTGTCGGTGCAGGAAACGATTTCACGCGGCACCAAGCTTCACTTCGACGATGGCAGCGCGCTTCGCACCAAGACGCAGACGGCCGGCGTGTTGAGCCTCGGGCTCGGCTACCGTATTTCGCCGAAGACCACGCTCAACTTCACGGCGGGCATCGGCCTGACCGCGGACTCCCCCAATTTCAGCCTCGGCATGAGCATGCCGTTGTCTTTCTGAGCGGGGTGACGCAGCGATGAAGACTCGCGTGTCAAGGCGCCGTACGCGCGCCGGGCTGTTGACCGCCGCCTGCCTGATGGGCGGCGGACTGCCCGCAGCCCATGCGGCGCTCACCGATAACATCGCGGCCGGCGTCGTGGCGATGTCGCTTGGCAATGCCGTGGTCGCCGATCCGCCGGGGATCGAATCCATCCATTTCAATCCTGCCGGGCTGGCGCGGCTCAAGGGCGAGCAGCACACCCAGAGCCTGTTCGTGGCATCGATCCGTACCCACGCATCGTTCCATCAGCCGGACGATTTCGACATCGGCGGCTGGAAGCAGGATCCGCTGAACGGTACGCATACCGGCGAGGAAAAGCAGCGGCTGTATGTGCCCGGCATCGGTCTGCTGGGCGCGCGACTGCCGGCCGCGGTGGCCGGCGGACCGGGTATTTCCTACAACAGGGAAGGCTCGCCGTTCACCTTCGGCACCGCGACCTATGTGTCGCAGGCCATGAGCATCACGCGCACCGATCCGAATGATCCGGGCAATTTCGACGGCAAGGTCACGCACATTCAGCGCCTCGTCCTCGCATCGCCGGCGGTTGGCTGGAAGGTGTCGGATACGGTGAGCGTCGGCGTGGCGGTGCCGATCGCGCATGCGGCTTTCGTGCTGAACACCGACATGCGCATGCCGAACACGCTGATCGGCATCACCGGCCAGGTACAGAACGGATGGTGTCCGAAGGATGGCGGCAACCTGCTCGACACGCTCGGCCCCGGGCTGTGCAGCGGCGGCAATGAAGGGCGCCTCAGCCCGTTCAAGCGCGCCGCGAATTTCCAGTTCGACATGACCGCGCCGCTCGACCCGACCATCAATCTCGGCGTGCTGTGGGAACCCAAGGACTGGTTTGCGGTGGGCGTGGCCTACCAGGGCGGATCGAAAACGCGCTACAGCGGCCGTTATGAATTCAAGACCGATCCGATGATCCGTCGTTTCGTCCAGGGCCTGTACAGCAGTCTGATGGGGCCGATCATCGCGGCCACGCTCGGCATGCCGCAGTCGGTACCGGAGATCCAGAACGGCAACGTCACCGCCACCATTCCTTTCCCGTCGCACCTGCAGGTCGGTTTCAAGCTCAAGCCGACCGAGCGGCTGCAGTTCAACGTCGATGCCAACTATACCGACTGGGGCAGCTGGGACGCGATCACCCTCAAGTTCGACCAGAGCATCAAGCTGCTCGAAGTGGCGCGCATGTTCGGCATCACCGATTCCACCCAGCTGCGCATGCCGCGCGGGTACAAGAGCGTGATCCACTGGGGTTTCGGCATGCAGACCAAGGTCAGCGACAAGCTCCTGCTGCGCTTCGGCTATGAGCCGCGCAAGAGCTCGATCCCGGCCGACAAGATCGACCTTGTCGCGCCACTGCCCGACACCAAGCTCTACAGCGTCGGCTTCAACTACAAGATCAACAAGGACACCGACATCAATCTGACGGCCAGTTATCTGAAGGGCGACTTCAACGCGCCGGCCGGCACCAGCTGCAATCTGAACTGCACGAACTTTTTCAATATTGTCTACAACCCCTACGCGGGGTTGGACGTCGCCGGCGGCATTCGCGTCCGGTACCTGGGCTTCAGTTTCACCAAGCGTTTCTAACGTCGCCTTCATGATGAACGCGACCGATCTTTAAAGGAGTGTTTCGATGTTCAAATCCATCATTGCCGTCACCGTCCTGATCGCCGCGAGCGCGGCCAATGCCGCCACCGCAGATGCCGCCATCGCGCCCGCAAAAAAGGAACTCGTGCAGAAAGTGCTTCAGCTATGGCAGGTCGATGCGCTTGGCGAATCCATGCTGGAGCGCCCGGTCGCGGAAGCCGTGGAGCAGGCCCGTGTGGTGCTTCAGGGTCGCGTGCCGCCGGACAAGAGGGATGCGGCGATGAAGGACATCACCACGGAAGCGAAGAAATTCCTGGATGCCAATACACCGCTGGTGCGCGACAACACGCGCAAGATCGTGCCGTCCACCGTCGCGCCGATGCTGGCCGAAAAATTCAGCGAGGACGAACTGCGTCAGATCGTCGCCATCTTCGAATCGCCAGTGAAGCGCAAGTTCGAGGCGATGGTGCCGGATATGCAGAAGGTGCTGGGCGAGAAACTCGCTGCCGAAACGCGCTCGCAGATCGATCCGAAGCTGGAAGACCTGCGCCAGCGCATTGCCTCCCGCTTGCGCGCGGCGGCTATGCCTTGAACCGCGTCCAGCGGATCTCTGGTCGGGCCATGGATGACCGGGCACAAGAACCCGGCAGCATGAGGATCGCATCTTCAGTGAGGGAAGCAGCATGACATACTCGTCGGCGATTGATTTGGTACGTGGCATCAAGTCCCGCCTCGCAACGCGCGGATTCGACATCGACGCGTTGTGCCGCCAGGTGGGACTTGACGATGGCGAATGCATGACGGACGACGCATTGACGCTGTCCGACAAGCTCAGCCACCTGTGGGACCTGGTGGTGCAGGTGTCGGGCGATCCCTTGCTGGGCCTGAAGGTGGCGCTGCCCCAGTCGCTCGACCGCTCGGGGCTGATGGGACATATCATGCGCGCATCGCCGGACGCCAGGACCGCGATCGAGAACATGGTGCGCTACACGCCGCTGGTGTCGCCGGCGGTCAACAGCACCATCGACTACCTCGACGGGCGGATCAGGGTCACCCTGCAATTGCCCGGCGGGCAGCGCAAGGTGCCGCAGCAACACTACGATTTCGTCTGGTGCCTGGTGCTGCGCACGCTGCAGACCGCAGCGGGGCGCGACGACGTGCGGCCGGTGCTGGTCAGCTATGTCTTCCCCAAGCCGGAGAACGAACAGGCCTACCGCGACGCCTATGGCTGCGAAGTGCGCTTCGGCGCGTCGACCAACAGCATGGAATTCGAGGAAGCCGGCCTGACCGCGACCATCCCGACCGCCCATCCGATGGCCGCCGACTGGGCCTTGCGCATGCTGGCCGAACTGGCGCAGTCGCAACGCAATTGGACACTGCGCATGCTGGCCAGGCTGGAGCAGGCGCCGCAGCCCGCGAACAGCTTCAGCGCCAGGGTGCAGGCGCTGCTGGCCGACATGCTGCCCGACGGCGAACCGCAGCGCGAACAGGTGGCGAGGCAACTCATGATGAGCGAGCGCACCCTTCAGCGCCGCCTGGCGGAGGAGGGCACCAATTTCACGAGGCTGGTGGACGACACCCGGCGCGAGATGGCGCAGCAGTATCTCGGCAAGGGCGAGATGTCGCTCAAGAAGC
>JAKACN010000063.1 GCA_021821365.1 Pseudomonadota bacterium
GATCGATCCCGCCGGCGCTATCGCGGTGAGGTGGCTGTTGCGAATGCCCTTGTGCCGGATGGCGTCAAGGATGTCGCGCGGCAGCGTGCGCGCAAAGCCGCTCTCGATGAATTTCTGCGGCCGGCAGTCGGGAAAAGCGCCGCGCTCCTGTGCCAGGTCGATCGAGGTGCGATACGCGGTATGGCAGATGGTCTGCATCGCGCTGCGGGCGACGTCGAGCGCGGTGTCCGATCCATAGCGCACGCCGAGCATTGCCAGCGCGTCGGCCAGCCCGGTGATGCCGATGCCGATGCGGCGCGACGCATGCGCCGCCTTTTCCTGCGTCTTGAGCGGGAAGGTCGATACCTCGACCACATTGTCGAGCATGCGTGTCGCCACCGCGGTGGTGGCGGCGATGCCTTGCAGGTCGAGCTTTGGATGCACGCCGAAGGGATCCGTGACGAACTGCGGCAGGTTGATCGAGCCGAGGTTGCACGCGCCATGCGGCGGCAGCGGCACTTCGCCGCAGGGATTGGTGGCGGCTATGGTTTCGGCGTAGTACAGGTTGTTGTCGCGCTCGACGCGGTCGATGAAGATCACGCCGGGGTCGCCCGATTCGAAGGCGCTCCGTTGAATCCGTTCCCACAGCTCCCTTGCCTGCACGGTGCGCATCACCGCGCAGGGCTGCGTCTCGAAGGAGCCGGACCAGCGCCGCTCGCACACCATGGCGCCGGGTGGCGCGGACCTGCCGTCCAGCGGGAACATGAGCGGCCACGGCTCGTCCTTTTCCACCGCCTGCATAAAGGCGTCGGTGACCAGCACCGACAGGTTGAAATGCTGCAACGAATGCGCGTCGCGCTTGGCGTCGATGAAGCGTTCGATGTCCGGATGGTCGCAGCGCAGCGTCGCCATCATCGCGCCGCGCCGGCTGCCGGTCGAGACCAGCGTGGCGGCGGCCTGGTCCCAGATCTGCATGAAGGACACCGGGCCGGAGGCGACGTTGCCCGATTCCGATGCCGGCATGCCGGCCGGACGCAGCGTGGAAAAATCGCAGCCGACGCCGCCGCCGGATTGCATGGTGAGCATGGTCTCGGCGAGTGACGAGAAAATGCCTTCGATCGAGTCCTGCAGCGTCCCCATCACGAAGCAATTGAACAGCGTGGCGCGCCGCCCCGATCCGGCGCCGGCAAGGATGCGCCCTCCCGGCAGGAAGCGGAAATGCGCCAGCGCGGCCTCGAAGCGCGCGCACCATTCGTCGCGATGATGAGTCTCCGGTTTCGACAGGGCCAGTGCGACGCGCGACCAGGTGGCGCCGATGTCGGGCTCGCTGCTATGGCCGTCTTCCACCAGGCGGTACTTGGCGCGCCAGACCTGTTCCGCGACCGGTTCGGTAAATAAGGTGGAGGGCATGATGATCTCCGCTGAAAGGAATGCAACACAGAGGAATGCAATACAGGCTCTTACAGCTTAGGAGGGCGCGCGTTGTGGGAAAAGTGATCCAGCTCAAGGATTCGCGACTTGAAGCGGCGCACCTTGACGCAGGCGGCGGGCACTGTGCCCGCAGTTGCCCTCGATCAGGCATGGTCGCACGAAGCGCGCACCCGTCCCTTAACGCTGGTCAATATGGATGCATTGCCGGCGTCTATGCTGAGTGCAGTTTGCCTCACAGGAGGAATGTCCCCATGGATGCAAAATTTCACGGAATAGCGGCCCTCTTTCTCAGTGCAACCCTGGCCGGTTGCGCCGCGCCGCCGACACAGGAACAAAGCGGCATGGTCATCGGCGGCATACTGGGCGGCGCGCTCGGCTCGCAGGTCGGCGGCGGCCACGGCAGGACGGCGGCAACCGTCGTCGGCACGCTGCTCGGCGCTTCGGTCGGCGGCTCGGTCGGCCGTTCGATGGATGAAACCGACCGCCTCAAGGTCGCGCATTCGCTGGAGAGCGTGCGCACGGGCGTGAGTTCGCACTGGCGCAATCCGGACACCGGCAACGAATATGCCGTCACGCCGACGCGCACCTACGAGAGTCGCGGTGAACCCTGCCGCGAATACACGGTCGACGGCAAGGTCGGCGGGAAGAAGGAAAAGATCTACGGCACCGCCTGCCGCCAGGCGGATGGCAGCTGGCGCGCGGTCAGTCAATGAAAGAACGCCGGCAACCCCGGTTGCCGGCGCCTTCCACCGAGGCTCAGTGTTTCCAGCGCACGCGCAACAGGTATTCTTCCCTGTTGTACTGGTAGTCCAGCTCACCCTTGTACGCGTGATGCAGCGCTTCGCCGATCGCGCGCGCAAGGTGGATGTCGGTGGTTGTGATCATCATGTGATCGTCCTGGTCCTCGATCGCCATGATCCGCTGCAGCGGATGTTCCGCCTTTTCGCGCGCTTCCAGGTTGCGCGCGAGATTAACCAGTTCTTCCCGGTGCGCTTGCGCGAACGCTCCTTCTATCGACACATAGCCGGCGGGGAACTTGTCGTGGATGCGTCGGCAGGCCGTGCAGTGCGCCTGGTGCGCGTGGGCGGGAACCGGTGCCCACTGCCAGCGGCCCTCGTGGAATACGGCACCGCAATCCGCGCAGACGGAGGGTTCCGCCAGCTTTTCGCGATCCTGATAGGGATCATGCGAGGGGTCGTCGAGCACCTGGAAGTGTCTTCCGGGTTGAAACGCCGAACCCGGTGTCTGTCCCGATTTCATTGCATTTCTCCTTTCACATGCACCGCACTGGGCGGTTCGATCCTGCCTCCGCTTGCTGCATATTGCCGGCAACGGTTCTTTTCCCACTCTATAGCTTTTTGCGCCGCGCGATAGCTGAAATATCAAATCCGGTATCGTTATGACGAAGAAAATTCCCGTTGACGGATCTTTTCGCGCGGCATGCCCGACCGCAAGCATTTTCAAGGGTATACAATCAACATGTGGATGAAGCATCCACGCATACTGATGGAGAGGAAGGCCAGCCGCCATGACAACACGGGAAAACGAGCAAACCGGCGCTCCCAGCGCCCAGCACCAGGAATTCAGCCTCGAACGCATCAGCCGGCTCGTCGCCGATCTCGAGCAGGAACTGTCCAAGGCGCCGGTCGAGACGCCGAAGGTGCAGGATTTGCGGGAGGAGATCGATACGCTCAAGCATGTGCTGGCGTCGCCCGCGGGGCAGGAAGAACAGATCGGAGAACGACTGCATGCGGTGCGCGACGCGCTGCAGGACGTCACGGCAAGGATCGAAGGCGAAGTGCTCAGGGACACGCCTTACATTACCGAGATCGGCAGAATCCTCGGCATGGTGTAAGCGCCCGCCTTCCCCGTGAATTAGCCGCATCATTATTCCGGAACATCATTCTTTTGCTCTCGCCAAGGGAAGCGGAAGAATGACGGAACAGACGATCGGGAGGCGCGAGATCGCTCGCATCGTTCATCGGCCGGAAGAGAATCATTGAGTCCCTGGCGTTCCTGGCGGCTTGGCGAGAGGATGCGTGTTCTCTATCCCACGCACTCAGCGAACGCTCCTCGATGCTACCCCCAGCCAGGAAAAAATTGACTCTCGCCAAGCCGCCAGGAGCGCCAAGAGAATTCGAAGAATGAGGGAAGGCGCGATCGGGAGGCGAGAGAGGACACTTCTTCTCTCTGTCCGGCGCCGCATGGTGCGGAAAGACCTCAGCGGCAGCCATGCACACTGCCGTCAGCCTCCCGCCGCCGAGCCCTTCCTTTCCGGGACTTCCGCCATCAAGGCCCGCAGTTCTTCCCTGTCCATCGTTTCCTTTTGCAGCAAGGCATGCGCCAGCGTGTCGAGCAGATCGCGCCGCTGCATCAGCGTCTGCTTCACGCGCTGGTGCGCATCCTCGATCAGGCGCGCGATCTCGGCATCGATGACCTGCGCGGTATTCTCGCTGTAGCTCTTTCTTTCCTGCACGGCGGCGGGATGCAGGAACGGCGCGCGCCCCTCCTCGAAGGCCGCCATGCCGAGCCGCTCGCTCATGCCGTACTGCGTCACCATGTGGCGCGCCATGTCCGTCGCCATCTGCAGATCGTTCTGCGCGCCGGTGGAGATGTCGCCGAACACCAGTTCCTCCGCGACGCGTCCGCCGAGAAAGACGTCCAGCCGGTCGAGCAGCTCGCTCTTTTTCAGCAGGTAGCGGTCTTCGGTCGGCAGCTGCTGCGTGTAACCCAGCGCCGCAATGCCGCGAGGGATGATGGAAATCTTGCTCACATGGTCCGCGTAGGGGCGCAGCTCCGCAATCAGTGCATGGCCGGCCTCGTGATAGGCGACGGTTTCCTTTTCCTTCGGATTCATCACGCGCGTCTTCTTTTCGAGGCCGGCGACGATGCGGTCGATCGCTTCGTCGAAGTCCGCCATGTCGACCTGGTCCTTGCCGCGCCGTGCGGCGAGCAATGCGGCCTCGTTGACCAGATTGGCGAGGTCGGCGCCCGCGAATCCGGCGGTGCGCGCCGCGATCGCCGAAAGATCGACCTGCGGCGACAGCACGATATGCTTCACATGCACCTGCAGGATCTTCTCGCGCCCCTTGAGGTCGGGCCGGTCGAGCGCGACGTGCCGGTCGAAGCGGCCGGGGCGCAGCAGCGCGGGATCGAGGATCTCCGGCCGGTTGGTGGCCGCCAGGATGATCACGCCCTTGTTGGTGTCGAAGCCATCCATCTCCACCAGCAACTGGTTCAAGGTCTGTTCCTGTTCGCTGTTGGCGCCGCTCACGATCGAGATGCCGCGCGCCTTGCCGAGCGCATCGAGTTCGTCGATGAAGATGATGCAGGGCGCCTTCTCTTCCGCCTGCGCGAACAGGTCGCGCACCCGCGCCGCGCCGACGCCGACGAACATCTCCACGAATTCCGACCCGCTGATCGAGAAGAATGGCACGCCCGCCTCGCCGGCGACCGCCTTGGCCAGCAGCGTCTTGCCGGTGCCGGGCGCGCCGACGATCAGCACGCCCTTCGGAATTTTTCCGCCCAGCCGCCGGTAGCGTTCCGGATTCTTCAGGAATTCGACGATTTCCATCAGTTCATCCTTGGCTTCGTCGATGCCGGCCACGTCGTCGAAGGTCACGCCGGTCTTGCTGGCGACATACACGCGCGCCTTGCTCTTGCCGATGTCGAACACGGACGACATGCCGGCGCGCTTGGCCATCCCGTTCCAGATCCAGAAAAAGAGCGCGAGCGGAATGACCCATGACAGCAAGGTGGAGAACCATTCGCTCTTCTGCTGCCCCGTAAAGCGCACGCCCTGGTCCTGCATCTGCTCCACCAGTTGCGGATCGGCGACCCGCACCGTGACGAAGTTGCAGCCGTGCTCGGCCTTGCAGCGCATCTGCGCCAGCTTCTCGCGCGGCAGGATCTGGTCCAGACCTTCGTTCTTGAGCGTTCCGCTGATCACATCCTCCGCCACCGTCACCTCGCTGACCTTCCCGGCCTGCAGCAGGTTCTTGAAGTCGCTGTAGGGAATCTGCGTGCGCTCTCCCTGGAAAAGCGCCTGCATCAGAAGGAAGGCGAGAGGCAACAGCAGCAGGTACCAGAGCGGTATGCGAACGATCTTCCTGGCGTCGTTGTTGCTGGGTTCCGGCATGGTGGCTGTCCCGTATGCGGACAAGATCAACTTACACTGCCCCGGGCCGCTTCGCCTTTGACCGTAATCAAGAAATTCCAGCCTCGCGGCAGCGGACGGCGCGGCCGAAAAAATCCGGATATAGAATGAATTCGATCGGGCCTGCGCCATGACGGGTGCGCCGTCCGCACGCATGGAGGGACAGCAATGAGCATGACTCTCACCTCGCCGGCATTCGACGCCGACGCCAGCATACCGCCGCTCCATACCTGCGATGGCAGCGACATTTCCCCTGCCCTGGCCTGGTCCGGAATGCCTGCGGGAACGAAAAGCCTGGTGCTGGTCGTCGACGATCCGGACGCACCCGACCCCGCCGCGCCGCAACGGACCTGGGTGCACTGGGTGCTGTACAACATTCCTCCGGATGCCCCGGGCTTGCCGCAAGGGGTGACCGCGCATGCCTTGCCGGCCGGCACGCACGAAGGCACGAACGACTGGAAGCGCACCGGTTACGGCGGTCCCTGCCCTCCCATCGGACGGCATCGCTACTTCCACAAGCTCTACGCGCTCGACACCGTATTGCCCGATCTTCACAAGCCGGCCAAGGCGCAACTTGAACAGGCCATGCACGGACACGTTCTTGCGCAGGCGGAACTGATCGGCACTTATCAGCGCGGCCAGCACAAATAAGGCCGTCGCCGGCGCATCGTCCGGCCGAATTGCAAGGTATCCGCGCAGCGACTGCGCGCAACGAGTGAGGAATCGCATGCATCTCCTTGACGGGTTCGACGACCGCATCCAGGCCGCAGGCCTGCTCGCGCAACGGCTGGAGGCGTATCGCGGCCGCCATCCGCTCGTGCTGGCGATTCCCCGTGGCGCGCTGCCGATGGCCAAGGTGCTGGCGGACCGACTGGCGGGCGAGCTCGACGTGGTGCTGGTGCACAAGTTCGGCGCGCCGTACGATCCGGAATTCGCGCTGGGCGCGGTGGACGAAACCGGCTGGACCTACCTGACACCGGATGCCGGCCTCTACGGCGCGAGCGGCGAATATGTCCAGGAGGAAAAGCAGCGCCAGCTGGAAGTGCTGAAGCAGCGCCGCGCGCAGTACACGCCTTGCCGGCCGCCGATCGATCCCAAGGGACGCATCGTGATCGTGGTCGACGACGGCATCGCCACCGGCGCCACCATGATCGCCGCGCTGCATGCCACCCGCGCCCGCGCGCCGGCCGAACTCGTCTGCGCGGTGCCGGTGGCGCCGCTCGACAGCCTCGAATCGGTCAAGCCGCTGGCGGACAAGGTCGTGTGCCTGCTGCCCCTCGTTCACATGGGCAGCGTCGGCAGGTATTACCGCGATTTCCGTCAGGTCGACGACGAGGAGGTGATCCGCATCCTGTCGCAGGCCGGCGCCGGACAGCGTCATGATCTCGCTTGAATCGAAACTCGCGTTCCTGCGGCAGCCGAGCAGCTACCCGGACCCTGTCTATCGGGTGGAGGCAATCGAAACCCACATGTCGTGGGTCTTCCTGACCGACGATCACGCGTACAAGCTGAAGAAACCGGTGCATTACGGGCCGCTGAATTTCCGCAAGCTTGAGGCAAGGCGCTTCTTCTGCGAGGAAGAAGTGCGGTTGAACCGCCGGCTGGCGCCGGACGTTTACCTCGCCGCTGTGCCGCTCGTGATCGATGCGCAACACCATCTGGCACTGGGCGGCGAAGGCGATCCCATCGACTGGCTGGTCAAGATGCGCCGCCTGCCTGCGCAGCGCATGCTGGATTACATGATCAAGGCGAACGTGGCGCAGGAAAGCGACATGCAGCGCATTGCCGCCCTGCTTGCGCGCTTCTACCGCAACTGCCGCCCCGAGCGCATCGATCCCGACGACTACCGCCGGCGCTTCGAGCGCGACATCGCGCAGAACGAAGAGGTCCTTTGCATGCCTGCATTTCGCCTGCCCACCCGCCGCATCGAATGCCACTGTGCCTTGCAGCGCGCATGGCTGGAGCGCATCGACGGTCTGCTGGCGTCGCGCGTGCGGAACGAGCGTATCGTGGAAGGCCATGGCGACCTGCGCGCCGAGCATGTGTGCCTGGAAGACGGGCTCGCGATCATCGATTGCCTCGAATTCTCGCACGAGTTAAGGATCGTCGACGCCTTCGATGAGCTGTCCTTCCTCGCGCTCGAATGCGAGCGACTCGGCAAGCCGCAATTCGGTGCGCGGCTGTTGCTCACCTACACGGAATTGACAGGCGACGCGCCGGATCCGTCCGTCATTCATTTCTACCAGAGTGTGCGTGCCGGCGTGCGCGCGCGCATCGCGATCTCCCACCTGCTCGAAGAACAGTTCCGCTATTCGGCAGAGTGGCCGCGCCGCGCGATGGAATACCTGCAATTGGCTGAAGCGCATGCGGAGGCGGGGAATGCCACCTTACGCTGATTCCAGCAGATCGACCACGGAGCCGCCTTCATGCATCCGGCGTATCGCCTCGGCGAACATGGCGGTGCTGTCGAGCACCCTCAGTTTCTCCTTCAGCGGCCCTTCGCTCACGCGCAGCGGCGGCACGGTATCGACCACCACGATCTGCTCCAGCGCGGCGTCGGCGAGCACCGTTTCCGCATCCGCCATGAACAGCCCGTGGGTTGCCGCCGCCATCACCTTTTTCGCGCCGCGCTCCCGGCAGGCGCGCGCGGTGCGCGCGATCGTGCCGCCGCTGCTGATCAGGTCATCGATGATCAGCGCAAGCTTGCCATCCACCTCGCCCACCAGCATCTCGCCGCTGACCACGCCGAGGCTGCGGTGCTTTTCCGCGAACGCCGCCCCGACCGGCCTGTCCAGTACGCGCGACAGCCGCTGCCGGAAACGCTCCGCACGCTTGATGCCGCCCGCATCGGGAGAGACCACGACGATGTCTTCGCCGCGCAATGCCGGCAGGAAGTGCCGGACGAACAGCGGGTTCGCCTCCAGGTTCTCGGTGTGGCAGCGGAAAGCATTCTGATAGGCGGCAAGATTATGCACGTCCATCGTCATCACGGCATCCGTGCCCACCGCCTCGAACAGCATTGCCACATAGCGCGTGGTGACGGGATCGCGCGCCTGCGTCTTGCGGTCCTTGCGCGCATAGGCGAGATAAGGCGTGACGGCGGTGACGCGGCCGGCGCCCGCATCCTTCAGCGCGCCCATGAAGAACAGCAGGCGGCACAGCTTGTCGTTGCCGCTGTAGCGGGCGTCGCCGTACAGCGAGTGGATCACGAACACATCGCGTCCGCGGACATTCGCCAGCGGCCGCGCCTTGTGTTCGCCGTCTTCGAAATCGCGCTCCTCATGCGGGCTGAGCGCAAGGCCGAGATGGCCGGCGACGGCGGCGCCGAAGGGACGGCTTTGCTCCAGCGCGAAGAGCTGCAGCGCGGCCGGCGCGCCTGGACGTTGCGAAACCTGGTTCACCATAGACCTCACTCCTGACATGGCCCACTACGATGTTTTCAATGGCGATGCGGACGGTATGTGCGCGCTGCACCAGTTGCGCCTCGCCGAACCGCGCGCCGCCGTGCGCATCACCGGACTCAAGCGCGACATCGCGCTCCTGCAGCGCGTGCGCGCGCAGCCTGGCGATTCCGTGACGGCGCTGGACATTTCGCTCGACACCAATCGCGAGGCCGTGATGTCGCTGCTGCGAGGCGGCGTCACCGTGCTGTACTTCGACCATCACGGTTCCGGCGACATTCCGCGCCATCCCGCCCTGGAAGCGCATATCGATCTCGCGCCGACGGTATGCACCGGCATGATCGTCGACCGCTATCTCGGCGGCAGGTACCGGCCGTGGGCGGTGGTGGCGGCATTCGGCGACAACTTCGACCGCGCCGCGCGGGCACTGGCGGGTTCGCTCGCACTGGGGGCGATGCAGGTCGATGCACTGCGCGACCTCGGCGAATGCCTGAACTACAACGCCTACGGCGATATCGACAGCGACCCCGTGATCCATCCTGCCTCCCTGTACACCGTCCTCGAACGATTCGCAGACCCGTTTCAGTTCATGCAATCCGAACCGGTCTTCGAACAGATCAGACGGGCGCGCCGGCACGATCTCGAACTCGCCTGCCAGCTGCAGCCGCATACCGTGCTGCCGGGCGGCTGCATCCATGTCCTGCCGGATGCGGCCTGGAGCCGGCGCGTGCGCGGCGAATTCGCCAATACCCTTGCGAACCGGGACCCGCGCCGCGCACATGCCGTGCTGACGCCGAATCCGCACGAGGGTTTCACCGTCAGCGTGCGCGCCCCGCTGGCCACCCGACGCGGCGCGCGCCTGCTGTGCGAGCAGTTCGATACCGGTGGCGGACGCTCGGCCGCGGCCGGCATCACCCGCCTGCCGCGCGACCGCCTGCCGGATTTCATCGGCGCCTTCGAGCGCGCATTTCCGCAGACTGCGTCCTGAGCGACAGGCCATGCCGGCGGCCACAAGTCCTGTGACCGCGTGGAACCCGCCTGCCTCGAATCGGCGTTCCCGCGCAGGCCCGGGCGATAGCGCGGCGATGTCAAAAAACGCTCGCGCACAGGTTTCTAGCGACGCATGCGCCGCTCGATCTCCGGCTGCTTCGCGATCACGCGCGACACCATCGACAGTTCCACTGAAAGCAGATTGACGATGTCGTCCGCGGTCACGATGCCGAACAGCGTTCCGTCTTCCCGCACCACGGGCAGCCGCCGCACTTTCAGGCTGCGCATCAATTCGAGCGTCTCGAACAACCCATCCGCGTCGCTGGCGGTCATCAGCGGCGATGTCATGACGTCGCCGGCCGTGATCAGTTCCAGGTCGACGCCGGGCGCCACCGCTTCGACCACAATATCGCGATCGGTCACGATGCCGAGCGGCACGCGGGCCTGCGCCTGCATGCCCGTCACGATCACGTCGCCGACATGATGCTCGCGCATCAGCCTGGCCACTTCGGACACCGACGCCTTGGCGTCGCAGCAAATGACGTCAACGTTGCATATTTCGCCTATCGGCATAGTGCTTCTCCTTGAGTCCACAATAGCTAGGTGCGCCCCTTGCATGCGCAGGCCGCGATTCCGGCCCGTCGCCGAACCGCCCTCAACCTGCCTCCAATCCCCAGCGCTGCCGGTCGCTGTCGGCCAGAGCGCGCTGATGCTCATCCACCTGTCGCGTCAGGGCTTGCAGTCCTGATGAGATCTCCAGCGGGAACTTTGGCGCGGGCTCCAGGCTGTACAGGGCCGGCGGCAGGCGGGCGAGCTGTTCGCGCGCATGGGCGCGGATGTCGGACAGCGCGGGCAATGCATACAACGGAGTGCCGCCGCGCATCACCGGGCGCAGCAGCGCTTCGCCGCTCACGTCCTCGTCCGGCAGCGCCAGCAGGTCGCTGTGCATGAGACCGTGCGCATCGTATTGACGGAACACCTGCTTGCGCCCGGGCCAGGTCATCTTCCCGAGTGAACGCTTGCGGCATGGCTGGCCGGCATATTCGGCCAGCTTGTAAGCGCAATCGAGGAAGGGTGCATCAGCGGAGGTGTTCATGCGCGTGCCGACGCCGAAGCCGTCGATCGGCGCATCGCCCTCGACCAGCGTCTGGATCGCATACTCGTCGAGATTGCCGCTGGCGAAGATCCCGATCGCGCCGCAATCTCCGGCATCGAAGATTTCCCGGACGCGATAGGCAAGCGTCCCGAGGTCGCCGCTGTCCAGGCGCACCGCCTTGATCCGGATGCCTTCTTCCTCCTGCAGCCACTGCGCGATGCGCACCACCTGCTGCGCCGCGGCTTCGGTATCGTAGGTATCGATCAGCAGGGTGGCGTTGTCGGGGAAGACGTGCGCGAAGGCGGCGAAGGCGTCCGTTTCACGCGCATAGGTCTGGATGAAGGAATGCGCCATCGTGCCGGAAACCGGGATGCCGTACAGCGCGCCCGCCAGCGTGGTCGCGGTGGCGTCGAAGCCGGCAAGGTAGCTGGCGCGCGCCGACAGCAAGCCCGCCTCGGCGCCATGCGCGCGGCGCAGGCCGAAATCGACGAGCCGCTTGCCGTTCGCCACCATCACCGAGCGCACCGCCTTGGACGCGACCATGGTCTCCAGCTGCAGCAGGTTCATCACCCGGCTCTCGACGAACTGCGCCTCGCGCAGCGGTGCGCTGATGCGCAGGATCGGCTCGTCCTGGAACAGGATCGTGCCTTCCGGCATCGCGTCCACGTCGCCGGTGAAGCGGAAATCCCGCAGCGATTCGAGGAAGGGCGCGCTGAAGCTGCCGCTCTCGCGCAACCACACGATATCGTCCGTGGAGAAATGCAGGCCGGTCAGGTAGGAGACGACCTGCTCCAGCCCGGCCGCCATCAGGAAATTGCGCCGCTCGGGCAGGCGGCGCACGAAGAATTCGAATACCGCGGTTTCATTCATCTGCTGCGCGAAATACGCCTGCAGCATCGTGAGTTCATAGAAATCCGTCAGCAGGGCGCTTTCACTATGCGATTTCATGGCGGCGGAGCAAGAGAAGACGGCGGCAGGATGCGGCTCATATTCAGTCTATTCTGCACCGGAGCGAAGTGCCATCCCCAACGAAGAAAATCCACCTCAAGGCTCCTTTCGCCTGATTTGGGTCAAGGATTCGGGACGCGCGCAGCGTGAAACTGAAAGCTCCCGCCGCGCCACAAGGTAAAGCTATCCTTCCGATGTTCCGGAACCGTGTATGCGTTCAGTGCAATTGACCTCGCGTGATGCATTGCTGGTCGTCGACGTGCAGAACGACTTCCTGCCCGAAGGAAGCCTCGCGGTTGCCGGCGGCGACGAGGTAGTTCCCGTGCTCAATCGCTACATCGCGCTGTTCACCGGGCTGCACCTGCCCGTCTATGCGACGCGCGACTGGCATCCGGCGAACCATTGCTCGTTCAAGCCCTATGGCGGGATCTGGCCGCCGCACTGCATTGCCGGCAGCCGCGGCGCGGAATTCCCCGCCGCGCTGCAACTCCCTCGCGACACCGTGATCATTTCCAAGGCAACCAGCGTCGAGAAGGAAGCGTATTCCGGTTTCGAAGGCACGGATCTCGCCGAGCGCCTGCGCGCCGCGGGCGTCGAGCGCGTCTTCATCGGCGGCCTCACCACCGACTACTGCGTGTTGACTTCCATCACCGATGCCATAAGGAAAGGCTTCGAAGCCGTGTTCCTGGTCGACGCCATCCGCGCCGTGAACGTGCATCCCGGTGACGGCGCGGCGGCGGTCGCCGAGATGCGCCGCCAGGGGGCGCACTCCATCGTCATTGCCGATATCGCGCAGGCGCAGTCGACGCATCCCGACGCACGTTGACGCTACTCGTACACGTAAGGCTTCAGCTTCACTTCCGAATTGATCGCCAGCTTCAGTTCGTCCGGCTGCAGAGGCGGCTTATCCCACAGCAACTTGCGACCGTCGCGCTGGTCCCGGTCGATTTCCGGATGTTCCTGCTTCATGTGACGCAGGAAGGTCGTGAATTCCGATTCGTAGTCCCGATAGTGCCTCATGACAGATCACCTCGCCATGGAAGTTGCAGAGCGCCGTCGACGCCGCATGGATCCCCGGCCTGCTACTTCCTGACTTCCTTGAACTCGGCGTCGACAACATCTTCCTGCTGCGCCTGCTGTTGCTGCTGCTGTTCGCCGGCAGCGGCGGCGCTGGCGGCCTGCTGTGCCTGCGTGCCGGCATACGTCGCCTCGCCGATCTTCTGCGCGGCAGTCGATAACGCCGCAAGCTTCGCCTCGATGGCGGACTTGTCGTTGCCCTTCAGGGCTTCGTCCAGGTCCTTGATCGCCGCTTCGATGCTTTCCTTGTCGGCGCCGGACAGCTTGCCGCCGTGCTCTTCCAGCGCCTTGCGCGTGGCATGCACCAGCGCGTCGCCCTGGTTGCGGCTCTCGGCCAGTTCTCTGAGCTTCCTGTCGTCTTCCGCGTAGCGCTCGGCGTCGCGCTCCATCTTCCTGATTTCCTCGTCGCTCAGGCCGGAGTTCGCCTTGATGGTGATCTTGTTTTCCTTGCCGGAGGCCTTGTCCTTCGCGCCGACATGCAGGATGCCGTTGGCGTCGATGTCGAACGTCACCTCGATCTGCGGAATGCCGCGCGGTGCCGGCGGAATGCCTTCCAGATTGAATTCGCCCAGCAGCTTGTTGCCGCTCGCCATCTCGCGCTCGCCCTGGAAGACCTTGATGGTCACCGCCGGCTGGTTGTCGTCCGCGGTGGAGAACACCTGGCTGAACTTGGTCGGGATCGTGGTGTTCTTCTGGATCATCTTGGTCATCACGCCGCCCAGGGTTTCGATGCCCAGCGACAGCGGCGTCACGTCCAGCAGCAGCAGGTCCTTGCGGTCGCCCGACAGCACGGAGCCCTGGATCGCGGCACCGACGGCCACGGCTTCATCCGGGTTGACGTCCTTGCGCGGCTCCTTGCCGAAGAACTCCTTGACCTTTTCCTGCACCTTCGGCATGCGGGTCATGCCGCCGACCAGGATCACGTCCTGAATGTCGGACACCTTGACGCCGGCATCCTTGATGGCGATGCGGCACGGCTCGATGGTACGGGCAATCAGTTCTTCCACCAGCGATTCCAGCTTGGCGCGCGTGATCTTCATGTTCAGGTGTACCGGCGCGCCGTTGGCCATCGCGATGTACGGCTCGTTGATCTCGGTCTGCTGCGAGGACGACAGCTCGATCTTCGCGCGCTCGGCCGATGCCTTGATGCGCTGCAGCGCGATCGGATCCTTGGACAGGTCGAGGCCGTTGATTTTCTTGAATTCGTCGATGATGTAGTCGATCACGCGCTGGTCGAAGTCTTCGCCGCCGAGGAAGGTGTCGCCGTTGGTCGACAGCACTTCGAACTGCATCTCGCCTTCCACGTCCGCGATCTCGATGATCGAGATGTCGAAGGTGCCGCCGCCGAGGTCGTACACCGCGATCTTGCGGTCGCCCTTGCCGCTCTTGTCGAGGCCGAAGGCCAGCGCGGCCGCGGTCGGTTCGTTGATGATGCGCTTGACGTCCAGGCCGGCGATGCGACCGGCGTCCTTGGTCGCCTGGCGCTGCGCATCATTGAAGTAAGCCGGCACCGTAATCACGGCTTCGGTTACTTCCTCGCCGAGGTAGTCTTCGGCGGTCTTCTTCATCTTGCGCAGTACTTCCGCCGACACTTGCGGCGGCGCGAGTTTCTTGTCGCGTACCTGCACCCAGGCGTCGCCGTTGTCGGCCTTGACGATCTGGTAGGGCATCAGGTTGATGTCCTTCTGCACTTCCTTTTCATCGAACTTGCGTCCGATCAGGCGCTTCACTGCATACAGGGTATTTTTCGGATTGGTCACTGCCTGGCGCTTGGCCGGCGCACCGACCAGGATTTCGCCGTCTTCCTGATACGCGATCACGGAAGGCGTGGTGCGCGAGCCCTCGGAATTCTCGATGACCTTCGGTACACCGCCTTCCATGATGGCGACGCAGGAATTGGTGGTACCCAGGTCGATGCCAATAATCTTGCCCATGATGATGTTCCTTTAAAAACGATGTTTGTTTTCTGATGTGTTGAATATGTGGAACAAAGTGCCGGTTTCAAGCACTTCAAAACCGTTTTGCGATGTTTTATTGCGCCACCGTGACCAGCGCCGGCCGCAGCAGGCGGTCGGCAATCATGTAACCCTTCTGCAGCACGCTGACGATGGTGTTGGCGTCCTGTTCAGCGGGTACCATGGAAATCGCCTGGTGCTTCATGGGATCGAGTTTTTCTCCCTGGACCGGACTGATTTCCTGCAGGCGGTTGCGCTCGAATGCGGCGGACAACTGCTTCAAGGTCATTTCCACGCCCTCTTTCAGCGACTCCACCGACGGCGAATCCAGCTTGAGCGCCATTTCAAGGCTATCCTTCACCGGCACCAGGGCTTCGGCGAAGTTTTCGATGGCGAACTTGTGGGCTTTGGCTATGTCTTCCTGGGCACGGCGCCGGATGTTTTCCGCGTCGGCCTTGGCACGCAGGAACGCATCCTGCATCTCCCTGACCTTCGCCTCCGCTGCGGCGAGTTTCTCTTCCGGAGACTGGCCTTCGGGTGCCTTGTCGATCACCACGTTGTCTTGCGACTGGGCGGCCTGTTCCGCCTGGCCCTGCATCTTTTCCTGGTTTTCCATCACAAAAAATCTCCAACAATCAGTGCCTTAGTATCAATTGCGATAGTAAGTAGGGGTACTCCGCAGGTTTTCAAGGGGAACTCCTGATTTTCTTGCATCCAATCAATCCCCGTCCCGCGTACCGCCCGGAAACGTAAAGCCCTGTTACATACTTTACCGCTTCACGGGCTTCAAATTGCCGGCAGGCGTACTAGGATGATCTTATCGACGTTGCAACCGAAGCTGCGTCCGGCTGCAAGGAGAAACACCATGAAACTGCCTCTGATTTCGGCTTCCATCGTCGCCTATGCCCTGCTGGCGGCGGCGTGGATCTGCCAGACCAACCTGGTTCCGCCCTACTTCCACTGAACGATCGGCATCCGTTCCTGGCGCCGTTCGGCAGCGGTACCCTTACTTCTCCGCCCCCATGCGTATCGCCTGCTGGCGCGAGGCATCGGCATTCCGCTGGCATTCCTCGCGCGCCTGGGGAGTGAGCATGGTCGGCCAGCCGATCATGTGCTGCTCGACGATCTCCGCCAGCGCGGAAATCCAGGCGGGCGAATCGTTCAGGCAGGGAATGTAGTGGAATTCCTTGCCGCCGGCGGTCAGGAAATCGCGCCGGACCTCCATGCCGATCTCTTCCAGGGTTTCCAGGCAGTCGCTGGTGAAACCGGGGCAGATCACATCGACGCGCTTGATGCCTTCCTTCGCCAGCTTCACCAGTGTCGGCGCAGTGTACGGTTGCAACCATTCCGCCTTGCCGAAGCGCGACTGGAAAGTGACCAGGTACTGATCCGGAGCCAGCTGCAACTGCGCGGCCAGCAGGCGCGCCGTCTTGTAGCATTCGCAATGATAGGGATCGCCCAGCAACAGCGTCCGCTTCGGCACGCCGTGGAAGCTCATTACCAGCTTGTCGGGGCGTCCGTTCAGATCCCAATGCGCGAACACCGACCTGGCCAATGCCTGAATGTAGCTTTCGTGGTCGTGGTAATGCTTGATCAGGCGCAATTCAGGCACGTTGCGCACATGCGCGTAGTGGCTGAAAACAGCATCAAAGATCGACGCCGTGGTCGTGCCCGAGTACTGCGGGTAGGCCGGCAGCACAAGGATGCGGTCACACCCCTCGTTCTTCAGCCGGTTGAGTACTTCCGGCATGGACGGGCTGCCGTAGCGCATCGCGCAGACCACCTGCACGTCATGCCCGCGTTCGCCGAGATAGCCACGCAGCAGGCTGGCCTGTCGCTCGGTGTAGACCTTGAGCGGCGACCCTTCCTTGGTCCAGATGGACGCGTATTTCGCCGCCGACTTGCCGGATCGCAAAGGCAGGATGAGGCCGTACAGGATTGGCAGCCATGCCGCACGCGGGATCTCGACCACGCGCGGGTCGGACAGGAACTGCCTGAGGTAGCGGCGCAGAGCTGCGCGGGTCGGTGCATCCGGCGTGCCGAGATTGACCAGCACCACGGCGGTTTTCGACAGGGTGCCGTGTGTGTAGGGAGGTTCCTGGTTCCAGGTCATTGTTGTTCGATTATCCTTGTCTAAGACGCCAGCAGCTCTCGCGCATGCTTGCGCGTTGTTGCAGTGATCTCCAGTCCGCCCAGCATGCGCGCGATTTCCTCGACGCGTGCCTTGGCATCGAGCGCATCGATGCGCGACATGGTCCGGCCGTCCGTGCTGCGCTTGCTGACCTGGAAATGCTGGTTGGCCTGGCTGGCCACCTGCGGCAGGTGGGTGACGCACAGTACCTGCCGGTCCTGGCCCAGCCGCTTGAGCAGCCGGCCGACCACTTCCGCGACCGCGCCGCCGATGCCGCTGTCGACCTCGTCGAAGATCAGGGTCGGTGTCGCCGTCGCCGTGGACGTGATGACCGAAATGGCAAGCGAGATGCGCGCCAGTTCGCCGCCGGACGCCACTTTCGCCAGCGGTCGCGCGGAGGTGCCGGCATGCGCCGCCACCAGGAATTCGACCTGCTCCAACCCATAGCTGGCGGGCTCTACCGGATTCAGCGCAACGTCGAAGCGTCCGCCGGCCATGCTCAGATCCTGCATCGCCGCAGTGACGGCTTCGCCCAGCGCCTTGCCGGCCCTGGCGCGCGATCCGGACAGCGACTGCGCAAGATCCATGTAGACCGCCTTCAGTTTTTCTTCCTGCGCGCGCAAGGCCTCGATGTCGCTGGCATCGGCCAGTTGCCGCAACTGCGCGGAGAGCGCTTCGTATTCCTGCGGCAGGTCTTCGGGCGCGATGCGGAACTTGCGCGCGGTGGAATGGATGGCATCGAGGCGCGCCTCGACCTCGTGCAGGCGTTCCGGGTCGAGCTCGACCCGGCCGAGATAATCGTTGAGCGCGTAGACCGCTTCCTGCAACTGGATGCGCGCCGGCTCCAGCGCGTCGACCACCGGCTTCAAGGCGGCGTCGATGTCGGCCAGTTTCCCGAGCTTCAGCGTGAGCACGGAGAGATGCGACAGGATCGGATTGCTGTCCGATTCCGAGATGGCGTCCAACGCTTCCTGTGCGCCTTCCATCAGGCTGGCGGCATGCGACAGCCGGCTGTGCTCGTTGCTGATGTCGGTCCATTCGCCCGGCTTCACGGCAAGTTTTTCCAGTTCACCGACCTGCCATTCGAGGCGTTCGCGCTCCAGCAGCACGCTCTTTGCGTTGGCCTCGAACTCCTCACGCTGCTTTGCCAGCGCGCGCCATGCCTTGTGGGCGGCGGCGACGGCCTTCGCCTCATCCAGCAGACCTGCCTGACTGTCGAGCAGCGCGCGCTGCGCGTCGCTCTTGAGCAACGACTGGTGCGCATGTTGGCCGTGGATGTCGACCAGCATTTCACCCAACTCCCGCAATTGCGCGGCGGTGGCCGTGATGCCGTTGATGAACGCCCTGGAGCGGCCCGCGTTGTCGATCACGCGGCGCAGCATGGCGCCGCCGTCGTCGTTGGCGAATTCATGTTCGGCCAGCCAGGCGTCGATTTCCTCATCGGTGCTGAATTCCGCGGTGATATCCGTCTTTGCGGCCCCCTCCCGCACCACGCTGGCATCGCCGCGCCCGCCGAGGGCAAGCGCGAGCGCATCGATCAGGATCGACTTGCCCGCGCCGGTTTCGCCGGTGAAGACCGTGAAGCCGGGCGCAAATTCAAGCTCGATCGCATCGACGATCACGAAATCGCGAATGAAAAGTGTGCGAAGCATGTTGGAAATGTAATTCTTGTGGCAGGCCGGCTATTTTAACTGCCCGGCCACGGAAGGATACTCGTGCCAATGCAGCTTTTCGCGCAAGGTGTCGTAATAGCTCCATCCCTTCGGATGCAGGAAGGTAATGGTGTGGGCGGAGCGCCTGATGATGATGCGGTCATGGTGCTGCAGGCTGGCAAGCGATTGCATGTCGAAATTGACGCTGATGTCGCGCCCGCCCATGATTTCGATGTCGATCGTGCAGGAATCGGACACGACGATCGGGCGATTCGACAAGGCATGCGGTGCGATCGGGACCAGCACGATGCCGGACAGGTTCGGATGCAGCAAAGGCCCGCCCGCAGAAAGCGCATACGCCGTGGAACCTGTCGGCGTGGAAACAATCAGACCATCCGAGCGCTGGTTGTACATGAAGTGTCCGTCGACCTCGACTTTCAGTTCCGCCATCCCGGTGGTCGCACCGCGCGCCACCACGACGTCGTTGAATGCCAGGGCACGGAAGATGATTTCTTCGCCGCGAATGACGGAGCCTTCGAGCAGGCTGCGCTGCTCGGAGTCGAGTTTCCCGCTGAGCATGTCGGCCAGGACCGGGATCATGCCTTCCTGCGAAATATCGGTCATGAAGCCTAACCGTCCCTGGTTGATGCCGATCAGCGGCACCTTGTAGGACGCGAGCTGGCGGGCAATGCCGAGCATCGTGCCGTCGCCGCCCACCACGATGGCCACATCGGCATGCTCCCCGATTTCCGCCGGGGTCATGGTCGCGACGCCATTCAGCGCAACATTTTGTGCCGTCTCCGCCTCGAACACGACGGTGTGTCCGGTCCTGGAGAGGAAATCGGCAATTTCCGACAAGGACTGCTCGATGCCGGCGGCCATGTACTTGCCGATGATGGCAATGGTCTTGAAGGAAATCGGATCGGGAACTGGCTTGGAAGGCAACATGCAGCAGATTAGACCATAATTTAGCGGTCCTTTACAGGATCGCGTCATTGAAACAAACCGTTTGGAACATATATGCCAGTTATCAAAGCCGTCCTGTTCGATCTGGACGATACGCTATGGCCGATCGTGCCGGTGATCAGGCGCGCAGAAAACGTGCTGTATGACTGGCTGGCAGCCCATGCGCCGGCAGTGGCCGCGGAGGTCACGATCGACAGCATGCGGGAACGCCGGCAAGCCTTGATGGCGAGCGACCCGGTGTATCAACTGGACCTGCGTCGCCTGAGGCGCGCGGTACTGCTGGAAGCGTTCCAGCGTACCGGGCAGGATCTTGCCCTGGTGGAGCAGGCCATGGACGTGTTTTCGAGGGCGCGCAACGAAGTGACGCCCTTTGACGATGTGCTGCCGACGCTGGACGGTCTGCAGGGCCGCATGGCAGTCGGCTCGGTGTCGAACGGCGTGGCGGATTTGGATGCTATCGGCCTCGCACATTTTTTCCAGGTATCGGTAGCGGCGCATCATATCGGATTCGCCAAGCCCGACGCGGCCATTTTCCATGCCGCATGCGACGCGCTCGGCGTGCTGCCCGAAGAAGCGGTGTACATCGGCGACGATCCCGTGCTGGATGTGGAAGGCGCGCAGAAAGCGGGCTTGGCGGGCATCTGGATGAACAGACAGGAATTGCAGCCGGCGCGGCGCCTGCCCGAGCAGGTACGGCCGGACGCCATCTGTACCAGCCTGTATGAGCTGGATCAATGGCTGACTCACCGTACGGTACAAATCTGACAACAATCAAGCGCTGGGGCGGTGACATGCCGCAACAGACTATGGCACCTGCAACACCGGCTCGTTACAATACCCGCATGCAACTCGATTCTCGCGCACAGACACTGCTCAAGGCACTGGTTGAACGTTACATCGCTGACGGACAACCGGTCGGCTCGCGCGCGTTGTCAAAAATCTCCGGACTGGAATTGTCCCCGGCGACCATCCGCAACATCATGGCGGACCTGGAGGAAATGGGTTTTGTCGCCAGCCCGCACACCTCGGCCGGGCGCGTGCCCACGCCGCGTGGCTACCGGGTATTCGTCGACACGCTGCTGACGGTGCAGGCAATCGATGAAACCACGGTGGAGTCAAGGCTGCATCCGCGCCGCCAGTCCAATTCGCCGCAAAAGATCATCTCGAACGCCGCACAGGTGCTGTCCCAGCTATCGCAGTTCGCCGGCGTCGTGATGACGCCGCGCCACGAATCCGTATTCCAGCAGGTCGAGTTCCTGCGGCTGTCGGAAAAGCGCATCCTTCTCGTGATCGTTGCACCCAACGGCGACGTGCAGAACCGCCTGCTGCTGACCGACGTCGACTACACGCCCGCGCAACTGGTGCAGGCGGCCAACTATATCAACCAGCATTTTGCCGGCCAGAGCTTTGACGACGTGCGCGTGGGCCTGCAGACGGAATTGCGCCAGTTGCGCGACGACATGACGCGCCTGATGCAGGCGGCGGTCGAGGCGGGCAGCGATGCGATGGCAGAAAGCGAAGACGAGGTCGTGATTTCCGGCGAACGCAACCTGCTCAGGGTGAGCGACCTGGCATCCAACATGAGCTCGCTGCGCAAGCTGTTCGACCTGTTCGAGCAAAAGACCAGCTTGATGCAGTTGCTGGATGTGTCGAGCAAGGCGACCGGCGTGCAGATCTTCATCGGCGGCGAATCGCAGCTGGTTCCCGTGGACGAAATGAGCGTGGTAACCGCTCCCTACGAAGTCAACGGCAAGATCGTCGGCACGCTTGGCGTCATCGGTCCGACGCGCATGGCTTATGAGCGGGTAATTCCGATTGTCGACATCACCGCGAAACTGCTGTCGAACGCACTCAGCCATTCCTGAGAGCCGCTGCGACGCGCAAGGCGTCAACGCATCAAAGCATCAGTTCCGCCAGTGTCTTGTTGTTCGCGGCATCAAGATGGACGAACTGCAGGCCGACACGATAATCGTCCGTTCCACGCAGGATGCAATAGACCACCTTCGCGGTCGCGCTTACCTTGACCATATTGCCATTCAGCGGCGCCTCGAACATGACGGAACAATGGATCCCGGTGGCAACCTGATCGGTCAGTTGCAGCCCGACGCCGCCCAGCGACAGATCCTTGGCACGGCCGCGCATCACAGCGCCTCCCGGCAAGAGGACCGCGGCATGGCCGTGGACCACCTTGCGAGTGAAATTTCGTGTTTCGGCCTTCATTGTCTTGATGAATTCGACGCCGCAAGCGCGGCTCCGCGGCAAAGGCCCGCGGGCGCAGGGAGTCCGAAAATGGAAAAGAGGTAACTGATTGATCGTGGTGAATGCAAGCCCTGTGCAAGCTTGCCGCGCGATGTTTCAGCGCGGCCGGTGCGGACAATCCTTCTTGGTGCAGTGGCCGTACAAGGCCAGCGCATGGTCGGCAATGGCGAATCCATGCTCCCGGGCCACGCTCTGCTGGCGCTTCTCGATTTCGTCGTCGAAGAATTCTTCCACGCGCCCGCAATCGAGGCAGACCAGGTGGTCGTGGTGCGAGCCTTCGTTCAGCTCGAACACGGCCTTGCCGGTCTCGAAATGATTTCGGTGCAACAGGCCGGCCTGCTCGAACTGCGTGAGCACGCGGTAGACAGTTGCCAGACCGACATCCATATTCTCTGTCAGAAGGATTTTGTACACATCCTCGGCGCTCAGA
>JAKACN010000322.1 GCA_021821365.1 Pseudomonadota bacterium
CTATTCGATTGCCGGCTCGGTGCTGCTCACCGTGATCGCCCTACTGTTCCGGGGCAGGTTGCTGACCTGGGTCCTGGCCCGCCCGGAACGGCAGCTGCACGGCGCAAGGCTGAGCATTGCCACCGTTATCGTCGGCGCCATCCTCGGCACCCTGGTAACGATTTCCTCGATCGGCGCCGGCGCGGTCGGCGCCACGATCCTGGTGCTGCTGTATCCGCGCCTGACGCCGGCCGAGATCGCCGGCACCGATATCGCCTACGCGGTGCCGCTGACCGCGATCGCCGCCTTCGGCCACTGGTACCTCGGCTCGATCGACTGGCAACTGCTGTTCACCCTGCTGCTGGGTTCCGTACCGGGCATCACGCTCGGATCGCTGGCTGCGAAAGCAGTCCCCGAAAAGATTCTGCGCGGCCTGCTGGCCACCACGCTGACGGGCGTTGCCGCGAAACTGGTTTTTTAGGATTGGATGAGACATGTATCGTTACGACCAATATGATCACCTGATCGTCAAGGAGCGCATCGCACAATTCCGCGACCAGGTCCGCCGCCGCCTGGCCGACGAACTGACGGAAGAGGAATTCCTCCCGCTGCGCCTGCAGAACGGTCTGTACATGCAGCGCCATGCCTACATGTACCGCATCGCCATCCCGTACGGCGCCCTGCGCTCCGAGCAGCTGCGCAAGCTGGCCTTCATCGCCCGCAAGTACGATCGCGGCTACGGCCACTTCACGACGCGCCAGAACATCCAGTTCAACTGGATCAGCCTGGAAGACGTGCCGGATATTTACGAACACCTGGCCTCGGTCGAGATGCACTCGATTCAGACCTCGGGCAACGACGTGCGCAACACGACCACCGACCAGTTCGCCGGCGTCGCACCCGACGAGCTGGTCGATCCGCGCCCCTACGCGGAAATCGTGCGCCAGTGGAGCACCTTCCATCCGGAATTCGCCTACCTGCCGCGCAAGTTCAAGATCGCCTTCAATGCGGCGACGGAAGACCGCGCCGCGCTCGACATGCACGACATCGGCCTGAATATCGTGAAGAACGACGCAGGCGAAATCGGCTTTCGCGTACTGGTCGGCGGCGGCCTGGGCCGCACCCCGATCCTCGGCAGCTACATCCGCGAGTTCCTGCCGTGGCAGCATATGCTGACCTACATCGAAGCCATCCTGCGCGTGTACAACCAGTACGGCCGCCGCGACAACAAGTTCAAGGCACGCATCAAGATTCTGCTGAAGGCAACCGGCGTCGAGGAATTCGCGCGCATGGTCGAGGAAGAATGGGCCGACCTGAAAGACGGCGTCGGCACCCTCACCACGGAGGAATTCAACCGCATTGCCGCCTACTTTGCGCCGCCGCCTTATGAACCGCTGGCGAACGAGGATGCGAAGCTCAAGGAGCTGCGCGCGGAAAGCAAGGCCTTCGACAACTGGATGAAGCGCAATGTGAGGCCGCACAAGGTTTCCGGTTATGCCATCGTCACGCTGTCCCTGAAGAAGCCGGGCGTGCCGCCGGGCGACTGTACCGCCGAGCAGATGGATTTCGTCGCCGACCTGGCCGACCGGTACAGCTTCGGCGAATTGCGCGTCACGCACGAACAGAACCTCGTGCTGGCCGACGTCAAGCAATCCGAGCTGTTCGCCCTGTGGCAGGAAGCCAAGGCACATCAACTGGCGACGCCGAACATCGGCCTGCTGACCGACGTCATCTGCTGCCCCGGCGGCGACTTCTGCTCGCTGGCCAATGCGAAATCGATCCCGATCGCAGCAGCGATCACGAAGCGCTTCGAGGATATCGACTTCCAGCACGACATCGGCGAGATCGATCTCAACATGTCCGGTTGCATCAACGCCTGCGGCCACCACCATATCGGCAACATCGGCATTCTCGGCGTCGACAAGGATGGTGCCGAGTGGTACCAGGTATCGCTCGGCGGCGCACAGGGCAACGAAAGCGCGGTCGGCAAGATCATCGGACCGTCGTTCTCGGCAACGCAGGTGCCCACCGTGGTCGACCGCCTCCTGCAGGTCTATGTCAAAAATCGCATTCAAGGCGAGCGCTTCATCGATACGGTGCGGCGCATCGGCATGGAACCGTTCAAGGAATATGTGTACGCGACGCCGATCAAGGACGGCGCATTGGTAGGGGAAGACGAATATGCGTGAAATCATCAAGGACAAAGCCATCGTCAACGATGACTGGACCATCCTGCATCTTGCGGAAGGCGAAACGCCGGACACGGCAAGCGTCCCGGAAGGCAAGGTGATCGTGCCTCTGGCCGTGTGGGAAGCGCAACGGACTGCGCTGAAAAAGCGCGCGGAAATCGGTGTCTGGCTCGCCAGCCACGAGCGCCCGGAAGTGCTGAAAGAAGACGTGTCGAAGCTGTCCGTGATCGCGGTCGACTTCCCGAAATTTTCCGACGGGCGCGGCTTCTCGATCGCCTACAACCTGCGCCAGCGTCTCGGCTACGACGGCGAACTGCGCGCGATCGGCGACGTGCTGCGCGACCAGATGTTCTACATGCAGCGCGTCGGCTTCAATGCCTTCGCGACGCGCGGAGACCGCAGTATCCATGATGCGCTGAAAGGCTTGTTCGATTTCTCGGAAGCCTACCAGACAGCCTGGGACCGCAAGCTGCCCCTGTACCAGCGTGTCGAGCGCGGTCAGAATGCCGCGCAGGGATGATGCGATGAGCAACAGCGATTTCAATCATCTCGTCGCCGCCACGCAGGCCACCCTGGCAAGGATCGCCGCAGACTTTACGCCTGCGGTGTTCGCCTCCAGCCTCGCCGCCGAAGACATGGTGCTGACGGACCTGATCCTGCGCACAAAGCTGCCGATCGGCATCTTCACGCTGGAGACCGGCCGCCTGCACAAGGAAACCCTCGGCATGCTGGACCGCATCCGGGAAACCTATGACTATGAAGTGAAGCTGTACAAGCCGGAGCCGTCCGCGGTCGACGCCTATGTACGGCAGCACGGCCTGAATGCGTTCTACGACAGCGTCGAACTGCGCAAGGAATGCTGCCGCATTCGCAAGGTGGAACCGCTGAATCGCGCCCTAGTCGGCAACAAGGCATGGGTGACCGGCCAGCGCCGCGCGCAATCGGCTACACGCGCCGAACTCGCGGTACAGGAAAACGACGACGCGCATGGGATGACCAAGTTCAATCCGTTGGCGGACTGGTCGGAAGACGATGTGTGGAACTACCTCCGCGACAACAGGGTGCCGTACAACCCGCTGCACGACAAAGGCTATCCGTCGATCGGTTGTGAACCCTGTACGCGCGCCATCCAGCCGGGCGAAGATGTCCGCGCCGGACGCTGGTGGTGGGAAAACCCGGAGTCGAAGGAATGCGGCCTGCACGTGGTCGATGGCAAGCTTGTCCGAATCAAATCAGTTGCACAATAACCAATCATGAATACAGTTGTCGATAAACTCTTTCTGGATGCCGCGAGCAATCGTCACCTCGACTGGCTTGAATCGGAAGCGATCCACATCATGCGCGAGGTCGCGGCCGAGTGCACCAATCCGGCGCTGCTGTTCTCGGGCGGCAAGGATTCGGTCGTGCTGCTGCGCATCGCCGAAAAGGCGTTCCGCCCCGGCAAGTTCCCGTTCCCGCTGGTGCACATCGATACCGGCCACAACTTCCCGGAAGTGATCGAATTCCGCGATCGTCGTGCAAAGGAACTGGGCGAACGCCTGGTCGTGCGCTCGGTCGAGGATTCCATCCAGCGCGGCACGGTGCGCCTGCGCAACCCGCAGACGGACTCGCGCAATGCGGCACAGGCCGTGACGCTGCTCGAAACCATCGCCGAGTTCAAGTTCGACGCCTGCATCGGCGGCGCGCGCCGCGATGAAGAGAAGGCCCGCGCCAAAGAGCGTATCTTTTCCTTCCGCGACGAGTTCGGCCAGTGGAATCCGAAGGCGCAGCGCCCCGAGCTGTGGGACCTGTACAACACCCGCGTCCATCCGGGCGAGAACATGCGCGTGTTCCCGATTTCGAACTGGACCGAGCTGGACGTCTGGCAGTACATTGCCCGTGAGAGACTGGCGCTGCCGCCGATCTATTTCGCGCACGAGCGCCAGGTGATCCCGCGCAACGGCCTGCTGGTACCGCTGACGCACCTGACGCCGCCGCGCGAAGGGGAGACGGTCGAAACGCGCGTGGTGCGTTTCCGCACGGTCGGCGACATTTCCTGCACCTGCCCGGTGGCGTCGGATGCGACGTCGGTCGATGCGATCATCGCCGAGACCGCGGTGACCCAGATTACGGAGCGCGGCGCGACACGCATGGATGACCAGACCTCCGAAGCATCGATGGAAAAACGCAAGAAGGAAGGATATTTCTGATGAGTGCACAACTCAATGCGGCCGCAGTTGACGAACAAGCGGCATTGACCGATGCGGGCACGGAACGCGGCCTGCTGCGCTTCATTACCGCCGGCTCGGTCGATGACGGCAAGAGCACGCTGATCGGCCGCCTGCTGTTCGACAGCAAGGGCATTTTCGCCGACCAGCTCGATGCGATCTCGCGCGCCAAGCACAAGCGCACCGTGGGCGACACCGTCGACCTGTCGCTGCTGACGGATGGCCTGGAGGCCGAGCGCGAACAAGGCATCACCATTGATGTCGCCTATCGCTACTTCGCCACACCCAGGCGCAAG
>JAKACN010000064.1 GCA_021821365.1 Pseudomonadota bacterium
GCGGTGCACGAGTTCGGCGCGCAGCCCGCCGCCCGCAGCGGCCCGGTGCTGGAGTAAACCGGGGCAGGGCGCGGGCGCTGCCTCGCGCCGGCAGGGAGCGCCCGCCCGGTGGAGCAGGGCGCCACGGCCCGGCGGGTATGCTTGGCGCCATGTACGCCGCCTATTTCGGACTCGCGCACGAGCCGTTGTCGATCGCGCCCGATCCCCGCTACCTGTCCATGAGCGAGCGCCACCGCGAGGCGCTGGCGCACCTGCTGTACGGCGTCGATGCGGGCGGCGGTGTCGTGCTGCTGACCGGCGACATCGGCACCGGAAAAACCACCATCTGCCGCTGCTTCCTGGAGCAGGCGCCAGCCAGCTGCAACCTGGCGTACATCTTCAACCCCAAGCTGAATGTCCTCGAACTGCTGCAGGCCGTCTGCGAGGAATTCCACATCGGGGCCCACGCCGGCATGGGCGTAAAGGACCATGTCGATGCGCTCAACCGCTTCCTTCTGGATGCGCATGCCGAGCGCCGCAACAACGTGCTCATCATCGACGAGGCGCAGAACCTGTCGGCCGACGTGCTCGAACAGTTGCGCCTGCTGACCAACCTCGAAACGAACGAACGCAAGCTGTTGCAGATCATCCTGATCGGACAGCCGGAGCTGCGCGCGATGCTGCACCAGCCCGCGCTGGAGCAGCTGGCCCAGCGCGTCATCGCGCACTATCACCTGAGCGCGCTGTCCGAAGAGGAAACCGCCAGCTACATCCAGCACCGGCTCGCGACGGCAGGGCTGACCGGCGCATCGCCCTTCCAGCAGCCGCAGATGAAACTGATCCACCGGCTGACCGGCGGCGTACCCCGCCGCATCAACCTGCTCTGCGACCGCGCGATGCTCGGCGCATTCGCGAACGGCGCGCATGAAATCGACCGCGCGACCATCGAATGCGCGGCCAGCGAACTGTTCATCAATCAGAACAACCCTGCGCGCCGCACGCAGCGCCGCCATTGGAAACTCGCATCGCTTGGCGTGCTGGCCGCACTGCTCGCCGGCGGCGCCGCCTGGAGCCTGGCCGATGCCTCGCTGCTGCCCGCGATCTATGCGACATGGTTCTCGTCTGGCGGCGGCGAACGCGTCAGGCTGGTTACGCACGCCGCGCCCGCTGCCAGCACCGCACCGTCCGCCACGGCGGATGCCAGGCCGCCGGACACCGCTGCGGCCCCGGCGTCCGCTTCCACTACGGAATCCGCGCAGGAAAAGGACGCCCAGGCGAGCGCGTTCGCGCCGGACGGCAGCATTGCCCGCGCTTTCGCCGGCGAGGCCGAAGCCATGCGCGAACTGGCAACGATGTGGAACATGGCGCTGGCGGGCAACGATCCCTGCGACGCCGGCGCCAATGCGCTGATCCGCTGCCATCGCAGCAGCGGCGGCTTTGCCGAGCTGCGCAAGCTGGACCGCCCCGCCGTGCTCAAGCTGTACGATGCAACCAACAAGCCGCGCTATATCCTCCTGATCGGACTGGGCGACAGCGCTGCGCGGTTGCGCGCGGACGGAACCGAACTGAACGTGAAGCTTGTCGAGCTGACCCGCTATTTCCGCGGCGAGTTCGTCACCTTCTGGCGCGCGCCGGAAGGCCTCGCCGGCACAATCGCGAAAAGCGACTGGATTGCGACACAGCTTGCGAAGATCGACGGCCGTGACGGTGCGGCCGGCCAGGACCTGCAGCAGCAGGTGCGTCTGTTCCAGCGCGCGCATGGCCTGTTCGTCGATGGCGTCGCCGGCCCGGTCACAGTCATGTTCATCAACCGCCTCGCCGGCGTCGCCGAACCGCGGCTGCGCGAGATCCCGGCGTCAGGAGAATAAGCCATGTCGTATATCCTCGATGCGCTGAGAAAAGCCGAGGCCGAGCGACGTATCGGCGCCTCCGTCGCAACGCAGGCGTCGATGGTGCTGGGAGTGCCGTTCGAGCACGCATCGCGGCGACCATCCCGAAGCTGGTGGCTGGCCGTGCCGGCAGTCGCTGCCGCGGCCGCAGCCGGCGTCTGGTTCGGAGCCTACCAGGCGAAGGCGCCGGTTGTAGCGAAAACCGCGGCAACGGCAGCGGCAGCGCCACCGCTGCAAGCCGCTGCTCCAATCCCGGACAAGGCGCCGGCGACTGCGGAGAAGAGCGCGCCTGCGATGCCTGCAGCGGCGCAGGAAGCCGCATCGCCAACGCCGCCGCCGCGGGAAAGCATCAAGCCCAGGGCCGCAGGTAAAAAGCCGCACGGCGCCGCCGTCGAACGGAAACCCGCCCCGCAGCCTGCCGCCGTGCAGGAGCAGCCTGTGCCGAGCCTGCGCGAACTGCCCGAACACATTCAGCGGGAAATACCGCCACTTGCCATCGGCGGCTATCTGTATTCGGGCAACAAGGCGGACCGCACGGTGCTGATCAACACCAGGCTGCTGCGCGAAGGCGACGAGGTGGCGCCCGGCTTGCGGCTGGAAAGGCTGATGCCGAACGGGATGGTCCTGAACTTCAAGGGTTACCGATACCGGACGTCCTACTGACAGCCGGCAAGGAATTCATGCCGGCTGGACCGCCGTGGGAAATGCGGCGGGCCCCGTCACGCGACGCTCGGCACGCGCCGCCTGCGCCGCCTCATCGATGGCGTTCATCACCGCATCCGGCGCGACATGATGGATCATGTGGCCGGCGCCGTGAATGACGTGCAGCGTGCTGTGCGGTATATCCTCGTGCAGCGCTGCGGAATGCACATGCATGTCGGCGTGCCTGTCGCTGTCGCCTGCGACGATCACGACCGGCATCGTCAGATCGCGGTAGCGATCATGCAAGGCGTAGGCCGCCGGGATCATCATCGCCGCATCGCCGGCCGATGCGCGCAACTGCGACGGACGCAAGCTCATCCACACCGGAAATTCGTCCATGAATTTCTGCGGCACGGGCGCAGGGCTAAAGAGGCGCCTGCGCATCGCGGGCCAGATCATGCGGCCGAGTAGCGGCGATATCGTATAGCGCAGCAGGTCGCCGATGACCGGTATCGCCGGCGGCGACAGCAGAGGCACGTCCAGCCGCGCGGTAGGATAGTAATAGCCCGATAGCAGCACAAGACTTTTCACATACTCGGGCGCCTGCAGCGCGAGTGAAATCGCAACGAGCGTGCCCCATGAGTGCCCGAGCACGATCGGCCGCTCGATGCCCAGCCGGTGCAAGGCAAAGTGCAGCAGTTCCGCTTGCGCCTGCGGCGTCCAGACGGTAGTGCGCGGACGCTCGCTGTAGCCATATCCCGGACGGTCGAATGCAATCACGCGATACTTCTGCGCCGCAAGGTCGATCAGCCCGCTCAATGCGAAATCGTGGATCATGCTGCCGTCGCCATGCAGCAGCACGAGCGGCTGCCCCTGGCCGCGTTCGAGGTAATGCAGCCTGACGCCCTCCACATCGATGAAGCTGCCCAGCGGGGGATTGTCGCGCTCCGCTTCCTGCGCCCGATTGCGCACCGCGACGGCCGATGCGAGCAGTGCAGCGCCGGCGACAATCAGCAGCGCGTTGCGGCGCGCGGAGGATGAGTCTGCTGCGGGTCGACCGATGACGCCGTGGACTTCGTTCTTCGACAGGTCAAGCATTCTTTGCACTCCGGACAAGGTGGATGTCCCCGTTGGAAGGTCGGCCACCGTCCGAAGTTCAATGCGGATTAGCTTTCGCCACATCGCTGTCATGCCGGCAACATCCTTGGCGGCTTGACATTGAGTGTATATGCATATATTGTCATCCCGTCCTTGTCCCTGCCGCTGTCATGTCGTGAAACCGTTCAGAATGCCCTGTTATGCCGGCTCGATCCGCCAGGCCTCGCGCATCGTGACGCAGATGTACGACCAGGCGTTGAAGCCCTCCGGCGTGAAGATCACGCAATTCGGGATCCTGCGCCTGCTGAGCGTCCATCCGGGGCTGACGACCGGCGCCATGGCGAGCGCCCTTGCGATGGACAGCACCACGCTGACGCGCACGTTGAAGATTATCGAGGAGAACAGGTGGATCGCGTCGGCTCCCGGCGAGGACAGGCGGGAGCGCCACTGGAAACTCACACGAACGGGAGAGGAGCGTCTGGAACAGGCACTGCCCTTGTGGAAACAGGCGCAAAAGGAATTCGCGCAACTGGCCGCCGATGTCGATCTCGACGGCCTGACGCGAGCCGTCTTTCATCTGGTGCAGAAAACCGCGGTCTGATTTTTTTTGCATCTTTATGTGTATATACACTCATCTGAAAAGGAGAGCATCATGGACAATGTGAACCTCGATGTCGTGCAAGGCAGGAATTTTTCGGAAGCGCAGGTCGGCGCATTGACCGGCCTGAACAACTATAAGTTCTATCATCCGCTTGGCAAGGGGCGTGGCTTTCCCGGCAAGCTTTTCCTGAAGGAGCCGCTGCGGATGACCGGCATGGAAGTGTCGCTGAACAAGCTCCCTGCAGGGCAAGGCGTTCCGTTTTATCATCAGCATCGCGAACACGAGGAGCTGTACATTTTCCTCAAGGGCAGCGGCCAGTTCCTGATCGACGGCAAGGTGATCGACGTGCGCGAAGGCACGGTGATCCGCGTCGCGCCGGAAGGCGTGCGGACCTGGCGCAACCATTCGCAGGAAGACCTCTACTACATCGTCGTCCAGGCGAAGGCCGGCAGCATGCAGGCCAACGGCATCGAGGACGGCGTGGCGCTCCCGGAGCAGGTCGCCTGGCCGGCATGAGGCAGGGTCTCGCCGTTCGCTCTCCATTTCACTGATTCAAAGGCAAGCAATGCACTATCCCACGAATGTCGAATCGTTCAACCAGCGCGGAAAATCCTTCCTGCCAGGCCTGCTTGGCATCGTCGTCACCGACATCGGAAAAGAATCCCTCAACGCCGAACTGGCCGTGCAGCAATCGCACCTGGCGCCAAACGGTTACCTGCATGCGGGCAGCGTCGTCACGCTGGCGGATACCGCGTGCGGCTATGCCTGCATCGCCAACCTGCCGGAAGGCGCGAGCAGTTTCACCACGATCGAACTCAAGAGCAATTTCATCGGCACGGCGCGCGAGGGCGTGATCGAATGCGAGGCGAAGGCAGTCCACACCGGGCGCAACACGCAAGTGTGGGACGCGCTGGTGCGCCATCGCGATACCGGCAAGCTGATCGCCACCTTCCGCTGCACGCAAATGATTCTCTGGCCGAAATAAGCGCCCGCATCGTCGCGATTCCAGCCATGAACGACAGCCTTTCCCTGTTCGGCGCCAACCGCATCTTCGACACGATCCCGATGCCCGATGCGCAGGTGCGCTTCATGCATGCGTTCTATCGGCAGCCGTTCTCCGGCACGCTGATGGAACGCCTGTTGCAGGAGATAAGCTGGCGCCAGGAAACCATCGTCCTGTGGGGCAAGGAGTACCTGCAACCTCGCCTGTCGGCATGGTACGGCGATGAAGGCAGCCGCTATGCCTATTCCGGCGTGGCGCTCAATCCGTATCCCTGGACCGAGACCTTGCTGCGCATGCGGCAGGACGTCGAAGAGGCGACCGGGTACCGCTTCAACAGCGTGCTGCTTAACCTCTACCGGAACGGACAGGACAGCGTCGGCTGGCATAGCGATAACGAGCCGGAACTGGGCAGCATGCCCGTGATTGCTTCGCTCAGCCTGGGCGAGACGCGCGCGTTCCGGTTACGGCACAGGAAAAGGAAGGATGTGAAGCAGGTGTCGATCGACCTGACCGATGGCAGCCTGCTGCTGATGGAAGGCGCGACGCAGGCGTTCTGGCAGCACGCCATCATGAAGGAAAAGGATGCGCGCCAGCCGAGGATCAATCTGACGTTCAGGACCATCCTGGACCGGGAACAAGGGCGCCGATAACAAAACGGCACCGCCGCGCATGCGATGCCGTTGAACGTAGCGTGCAATCAGCTGGCAGCACCCGCTGCGTGCCGCCAGGAACCGAAATCGATCAGTCGCGGCGTGCTGCCATCACCCGCAGTTCCTGCGCCAGGTTCGGCATGATGGACTCGTAACGCGCAGCGATCAGCTCGGCGTCGGCGAACTCGGATTCATGACGGCGCACAGCAGCGGACGCGGAATCCCTGCGGAGCGGAATGGCCAGCAACGCGGCAAGCAGGGCGCGGGCGGCGCGGCCGACGTTTTGGGCATAGGAGAGACCGGCGCTTGCCGGTGCATGTGAACCATATGTCAGCGCGGACATGATGTTTACCTCTTCAGAAAAGTCTATTGCTTGATTGCAGTGTATGGGCGCGCCAGAGATAAATCCAATTGCGATTGCCCATATCAGATATCCATTTCGTGAATGCGGAAATCGACAAGATTTGCGCGGCGGCGAAGCGTGCCTGGCGACCAATTTTGCAACCTCATGTAACCATGGCAAGGCTAACAGTCTGAATTTGCAGGAGATTGCGGCCCAGCCGTTACATTCCTCTACAACAATATTTCCCGCCGCACGCCGCCTGCTGGGAAGATAAGGCACGACTATACAAGGCAGGATGGCGCCATGATTGCGTTGCCTTTCTGCCATCGCCACGGAGAACCCTCATGAAAAATAACAGTGCAGCATTCCTTGCATCCGTCGCGCTCACCCTGCTTGCCGCCGCGCCCGCAGATGCCAACCCGCCGCCGTGGGCACCAGCGCACGGCTACCGCGCGCACCAGGAGGAGGCACGGGTGGTGCGCGAATACCGTTACGTCTACTATCCCATGCAACAGGTGTACTACTCGCCCGAGCAACGGATGTGGTTCTGGATGAACGGCGGGAACTGGCAGGTTGGCGTCAACCTGCCCTTGCAGTACCAGATCACGGCGGCCTCCGGCGTGCAGGTCATGCTGGCGTCGAATCGTCCCTATGCCCAGCACGCTTACGTGGAGGAAACCTATGGCCGTCCGTGGCGCGAGCAGCACGGGCATGGCGGACATGGACATCATCACAGGGACTGAGGGCTGCCCTGCAGCGACATCGGTGCGAACGGGCGGGTGCGAAAGTATCCGCCCGCTGTGCATGGAGCGAAGTCGTCCATTGCCCCGGACATTGATAGAATGGTGCCCGTCTTGCACATTCGACACAATGGACGCGACCAACCGATGAGCTACCTGGCGATCAAATACCTGCACATGACCTGCGCCGCGCTGAGCGGCACTCTCTTTTTCGCGCGCGGCATGCTGATGCTGGCCGATTCGCCGCTGCTGCAGCGGCGTCCCATGAAAATCCTCCCGCACCTGATCGACACCGTGCTGCTGACCAGCGCGCTGATCATGGTGTTCTGGAGCCGCCAGTACCCCTTCGTGCAGCCCTGGCTCACCGCCAAGGTGCTCGCCCTCATCGCCTACATCGTGATCGGCAGCATCGCCATCAAGCGCGGCAAGACCAAGGGAGCCCGCACGGCCGCCTTCGTCGTCGCCCTGCTGCTGTTCGGCTATATCGTCAAGGTGGCGCTGACGCGGCAGGTCTGGTGGTGGTAAGCCGCGACGATTTTCGATACCGATGACTGGCGGGACAATCTTGGAACCATTCACGACTTTCGACGCCTCAGGCTATCCGCTCGGCGGCATCCAGCTGTTCCAGGGAACCGCCCAGGCGCAGGTTGCCGGCCTGCTTGCGCCCTGCCAGGTCATGCGCGTCGCCGCAGGCCAGCCAGTCCTGGAGCCGCGGGAAAAAGGCGCGTGCCTGTACATCGTGCTGCGCGGCGCGCTCAGCGTTGCCCATGCCGATCCGCATGCGGGGCAGGCGGATGCCGCGACGAAAATCCTGCCCGGCGAATGCGCGGGCGAACTGTCCGTCCTTGACGGCGAGGCCAGCTCCGACCACATCCACGCACTGCAGGATTCGGACGTGCTGGTGATTCCGGCCGATACGCTGTGGAAGCTGGTCGACGAGTCGAACGGCGTGGCGCGCAACCTGCTGCGCCTGCTCTCCTTCCGCATCCGGGCCGCCAATGCGCAACTGCGCCGCCGCCAGAAGGTCGGCGAGTTCTACCGCCAGCTGTCGATGGTCGATGGCCTGACCGGCCTGCACAATCGCGCCTGGCTGAACGACAACCTGCCGACAATCGTCGACAACGCGCACATGGCCAACAATCCCATGGCGCTCATCATGATCGACATCGACCGCTTCAAGCAGTTCAACGACGAACACGGCCATGTCACGGGCGACCATGCGCTGCAGATCGCCGCGAAGGCCATCCGCGCCTGCCTGCGACCGAGCGACTTCGCCGCGCGTTTCGGCGGCGAGGAGCTGCTCGTCATCCTGCCGTCGTCCAACCAGAAAACCGCCCTGCTGGTGGCCCAGCGGCTGCGCGACAGCGTCCGGCAAGCGGTAGTCTTCAGCGAGATGCACCGCCCGCTGCCGCACATCACCGCCTCCTTCGGCGTGGCTGTGCTCGAGTCGGGCCAGAATGCCGAAGAACTGGTTTCCGCGGCGGACGCGGCACTCTACCGCGCCAAGGATGACGGCCGCGACCGCGTGGCGCTCTGACACAGTATCGCGGCAGCAGCCTTTCGATGGCATGCCGGCATCTTTTCCGGTCATGCAACCCCATCATGGCTGCCCCGGAAACGCCGTGCCCCGCCCCGGTATAATGTCGGGTTCCGCATCCGCGCAACACAACATCATCATGCCCCGCTCCCCCGAACTGCTCCTGCCCGCCGGCTCGCTCGCCAAGATGCACGCCGCCTTCGACTTCGGCGCCGACGCCGTCTATGCCGGCCAGCCGCGCTACAGCCTGCGCGCGCGCAACAACGAATTCTCGACGCTCGACACGCTCGCCGCCGGCATCGGTGAGGCGCATGCGCGCGGCAAGCTGTTCTTCGTCGCCAGCAACATTTTCGCGCACAATGCCAAGCTGAAGACTTATCTGCGCGACATGGAGCCGGTGATCGCGCTGAAGCCGGATGCGCTGATCATGGCCGACCCCGGCCTGATCATGATGGTGCGCGACAAGTGGCCGGAGCTCCCGATCCATCTGTCGGTGCAGGCCAATGCAGTGAACTGGGCGGACGTGAAATTCTGGCAGCGCATGGGCCTGACGCGCGTGATCCTGTCGCGCGAACTGTCGCTCGACGAGGTCGAGGAAATCCGCCAGCAGTGCCCGGACATGGAACTGGAAGTCTTCGTGCACGGCGCCTTGTGCATTGCCTATTCCGGCCGCTGCCTGCTGTCCGGCTACTTCAACCACCGCGACCCCAACCAGGGTACCTGTACCAACTCCTGCCGCTGGGATTACAAGGTGATGAACGCTTCCGAGGATGCAAGCGGCGACATCGCGCGCGTGCCGGTCGAAACGATCCAGTTCAACTACCAGCAGGCGCTGGAGGAGGCGAACCAGTCCTTCGCCGCGCTGGGCGCCGCGCCGCGCCATCCGCTCGCGGACCGTCCCTACCTGATCGAGGAAGCCGGCCGCCCCGGCCAGCTGATGCCGATCCTGGAAGACGAGCACGGCACCTACATCATGAATTCGAAGGACCTGCGCGCGGTCGAGCATGTCGAGCGCCTGGTGAAGATCGGCGTCGATTCGCTGAAGATCGAGGGCCGCACCAAGTCGCTGTACTACGTCGCGCGCACCGCGCAGGTCTATCGCCGCGCGATCGACGATGCGGTGGCGGGACGCCCCTTCAACGAAAACCTGCTGGGCGAACTGCAGGGCCTCGCCAACCGCGGCTACACCGACGGTTTCTACCAGCGCCACCATACGCAGGAATACCAGAATTACCTGAGCGGCGTGTCGGAAGTGCATCGCAGCCACTATGTCGGCGACGTGCAATCCGTTACCGACGGCTGGGCGGAAATTGAAGTGAAGAACCGGTTCTCGGTCGGCGACCGGCTGGAAGTCATCCATCCGAGCGGCAACCAGGTCGTGACGCTCGCCACCATGCAGACGCAGGAAGGTGAACCTCTCCAGGTCGCCGCCGGCAGCGGCCATCGCGTGCGTATTCCGCTCGATGCGCGCTACGACAAGGCCTTGCTGGCGCGCCTGCTGTAATCCCGCCGCGAGCAGGATGGCACTTCCGCCCGCATTTGTTGTCAACCCGTTGCCAATGCGCACAATTGCAGGAGACACGTGATGAAATGGGAAGGCAATCGCGAAAGCGACAACGTCGAAGACCGTCGCGGTGACGGCGGCGGCGGCGGTGGATTCGGCATCGGCGGCGGCTCGCTCAGCATCGGCACCGTGGTCATCGCGGTAGTCGCGTCCCTGCTCTTCGGCGTCAATCCGCTTTCCATTCTCAGCATGCTCAGCGGCGGCTCGGGCCAGATGACGCAGGTCCAGCCCGCACACCAGCCGCCCGCGAACGACCGGACGACCAAATTCGTCAAAACCGTGCTGGCCGATACCGAGGACACCTGGACCGCGCTGTTCCGCGAACGCGGCGCGACCTATGTCGATCCGCACCTGGTCCTGTTTTCCGGCCGCACGCCGACTGCCTGCGGCATGGGCGCAACGGCCACCGGCCCCTTCTACTGCCCCGGCGATCAAAAGATTTACATCGATCTCAGCTTCTATCGATTGATGCGCGAGCGCTTCGGCGTCTCGGGAGAATTCGCGCAGGCCTATGTGATCGCGCATGAAGTCGGTCATCATGTGCAGAACCTGATGGGCATCTCCGAAAAAGTCGAGAATGCGCGGCGCGGCATGTCGGAACGCCAGGCCAATGCCATGTCGGTACGTCTGGAACTGCAGGCCGACTGCTTCGCCGGCATCTGGGCGAATCATGCGAACCAGGCGCGGCACATCCTCGAGAGCGGTGACGTCGAAACCGCGCTCAACGCAGCCAGCGCCATCGGCGACGACGCCCTGCAGCGCCAGGCCCGCGGTGAAGTGGTGCCGGACTCATTCACGCACGGCACGTCAGCACAGCGCGTGCGCTGGTTCAAGCGCGGCATCGAATCCGGCAAGATCGCCGCCTGCAACACCTTCCAGGCGCGCCAGCTGTAAGCCGTATTTACAACAAGGACAAACATGCAATCCCTCGAATTCCGCCTGCAAGGCGACCACGTCGAACTCAACCAGCTGCTGAAGCTGACCGGCCTGTGCGACAGCGGCGGCGCGGGCAAGGCGATCGTCGCCGGCGGCGACGTGTCCGTGGACGGCAAGGTGGAATTGCGCAAGACCGCGAAGATCCGCGCAGGCCAGATCGTCACGCTGGGCGATGTACGCATCCGTGTTCTTGCCGGCTGAACTTTCCCCTTACCGCACAGTCAATGCAAGGTTATGCTTTCCGCGCCAGGCGCGGGAAGTACCCTCATTCCTTGCTGTGTCCGCCGCCGCGCGTCGCCAGCATCACTGCAGAATGGCGAGGCCATGCTGAACCGTTACGGCAAACTGATTTTCATCGACCTGGAAACCACCGGACCGAATCCGCTGTGCGACCGCATCACCGAAATCGGCATGGTCGAAGTCTCGGCAAGCGGCGTGCGGCGCTGGTCCACGCTGGTCAATCCGGAAATGCCGATCCCGCCCTTCATCCAGCAGCTCACCGGCATCAGCAATGACATGGTGCGCGACGCGCCCACTTTCGATGCGGTGCAGGCGGAATTGCTGGAGCGTCTGAACGGCGGACTTTTCATTGCGCACAACGCGCGCTTCGACTATGGCTTCCTGCGCCAGGCATTCAGGCGCTTCGGCGCCAGCCTGCGCTGCGAAGTGCTGTGCACGGTGAAGCTCTCGCGCAAGCTGTTCCCGGCGGAAGTCAGGCATAGCCTCGATGCGCTGATGGAACGCCACAAGCTGTCCGCACAGGCACGCCACCGCGCGCTGGCGGACGCCGACCTGCTATGGCAATTCTGGCGCAAGCTGGAAGCAACGCTGCCGCCCGAGCTGATGCTCGACGCCATCCGCCAATTGCTGCATCGCCCCAACCTGCCCACGCACCTGGATCCCGATGTGCTCGACGACCTGCCGGATGGCCCGGGCGTCTATGTGTTTTACGACGAACATCATGTGCCGCTGCATGTCGGCAAGGCAGCCCATTTGCGCCAGCGCGTCCTGGCGCATTTTCATGCCGAACATCCGACGTTCAAGGACATGCGTCTCGCGCGCGAGGCACACCGGCTCGAGTGGCACGAAACCGCGGGAGAAGTCGGTGCGCAACTGCTGCGGGCACAATGGATGAAGTGCCAAAGGCCAGCGCATGCCGGTGCGCGCGAAACCGCGTTGTGTTCCTGGCTGCTGCGTCCCGACGCCTCCGACCGGATGCGTCCGGTGCTGGTCTATGCCAACGAGATCGACTTCGGGACGACGCCCGGTTTGCATGGCCTCTTCACGTCGCGCGACAAGGCGCAGGAAGCCCTGCGCGCGCTGGCCGACAAACATGCGCTATGCCTGGCGATGCTGGGCCTTGGAAATGATGCGCCGGCAGGCCGGGAATGCAACGCGCAGACCGCGCATTGCTGCAGGAATGAAGACGTCGCCGGAAGTGGACCCGGCGCGCAGCAGGAACGCCTTCTGGAAGCGCTGTCGCCGATCGGCATCCAGCCATGGCCGTACGCCGGCCCGGTCGCGATGACGGAAACCGGCGCGGATGGTCGCCGCGATGTGCACGTGGTCGATCACTGGGTCAGCCTTGGCATCGTGCATGACGAGTGCGAAATCCAGCAACTGCTGGACCGCGCCCAGGGCCATCCGGCATTCGACATCGACAGCTACAGGATCCTGTCGCGCGCGCTGAAGCTCGGCAAGGTGCAAATGCGTCCGCTGTGTGCCGCGCACTCGGCGCATCGCGCGCGATAGCCGCCGGCGGCACGCAACGTCGCGCCCACGCGTTATTTTCCGGAACCGCGCGTTTTTGCCATTCGTCTCTTCTGCCATCGCTCCGCCCACTGATGCAGGGGCAGGAGCGATTCCAGCAACTGCCGACCCTGCCCCGTCAGGGCATAACCGTTCGGCTCTTCCAGTACCACGATGTCCGCCTCGCGCAAGTCGCGCAAACGCTGGTTGAGCACCGTGGGCGACATGTCGTCGCAATACTCACGCAATTCGCGGAATGTCAGCGGCGCGGCACGCAGCTCCCACAGGATGCGCAACACCCATCGACGCCCGAGCAGGTCGAGCAACACCATGATGTGACGTCCGCTGCGCGATCCGCGCACGCTTGTCCCGGGGCTTGGCAAAGACATTCGGCCTCCGCTACGAAAATGGTAGTGATTTTACCGCATGAGGCCCGGGCGTTCGCGAAGAGGGCGATGCGTATCATTCCATCGCCACAAGAGAATCAGGAAAGCGAGATGGATCTGGCAGGGTCAGCCCTTTGGGCCATCCCGAAAAAAAACGGACCGCAGGGCGGCCCGTTCATCGGCATGCGAAGCGTTTCAGCGCTTCAGCGATTAGTTCTTGGCCACTGCAGCCACTTGCGAAAGGCTGTTCACCGCCGTCGTCAGATTGGATTCCATCACGTCGACCGCCTGCCTGGCCGTCTTTGTCAATTGCTCGTAGCCGTTGTTGGCGCTGCCGATCGCCGTCTTGACGATCGTGACCATGTTGTCGGATCCGACCGGCGCCTTCTTTGCCGCTTCTTCGACAAAGTCCGCCACCTTGCGGCTGACCTGCGCGATCTGCGCTTCGGCGACCTTGGTGAACTCAGCCTGCGCCGCGCCGGCAATGCCGATGAGGTGGTTGCCATAGGCGATGGCCTTTTCGAAGTTCGGCGCGGAGTGCGCACTGACGACCGACAGGAATTCCTGCGGATCCTTCGCGGCCAGCATCTGGCGGGTCGCGGCGGTCGTATCTTCCATCGATGCGCGAATCGCGGCGATGTTCAGGCCGACCAGCTTTTCGACGCTCTCCAGCGTCTTGTTGGCAAGCGAAGTGTACAGCGCGAGATTGGACTCGAGGTTGGCCTTGGTGGCGACGGAAATCTGGTCTTGAATCGGGAACATGATAACTCCAATAACAGGTGCTGGATGCGAGCAGAGCGCGGCGAAAATGTTGTCAAACAATGTTGCGAAGCAACATGGAATATTCTAGAGACGATGCAAGGGTAGTACAAGCTTATTTTTGTGCGTTGCAAGATTGTCTGCTCCCTGTCTGACCTCCCTGACAATCTTCAATACGGCATCGACACGGCCCGGCCATTTTCGCCATCGAACATGCGGACTCTTCGTCGCAACGCGTCGGTCTCGGCGCCATTCCGGCACGCACAGTTGAAAATAGGGCTAATATGAAGTCGAACGCAGATGGATTCGCTGAGCGGCATCCCGAAATCGAATTGCATGGGATAGGCAAAGATGAATAACGAAAATCACCGCGCCCGCCTCTATTACCTGTTTGGCGCAAGCAGTCCCCAACGATCGTCCTGGCTGGAGCGTTTGCCGGCCAGCCTGTTTGCCATTTCGGTCGGATTGTTCGGCTTGAATGGCGCATGGCGCCGCGCCGGCGCCTACGGATGGACGTTTGCCGCCGAGGCCGCCGCATGGATGGTCTGGCCGGTGACGGCAATCTGGATTGCATCCCTGCTCCTGTACGGTCTCAAGTGCAGGTTCTATCCGCAAGCCGTGCTGGGCGAATACCGACATCCCGTGCAGGGATCGCTGCTGGCGCTGATCCCCTTGTCGCTGCTGCTGGCCGTCATGCAGTTCTGCCGCCCCGGGCAGGACATCTGGCTGGTGCTGGCATTGCTGGCGCTCGGCTTGATCACACTCATTTCGACGCGCGTGGTGTCCGTCCTCGCCACCGCGCAGATGCCGACGAATGCGATCTCTCCCGCGCTCTACCTGCCGATTGTTGGCGGCGCGCTGATTGGTGCTATGACGCTCGCCGCGCTGGGATATCCCGGATGGGGCGCCATGCTGTTCGGCACCGGCCTCGCCGGCTGGGCGCTGCTGGAGGCGCGCATCCTCAGCAGCCTGTTCCAGGGTCCGATGCCGGAAGCCTTGCGCCCGACCATCGGCGTAGAGCTGGCGCCGCCGACCGTTGCCACGCTCGCTGCGGCAACCATCTGGCCTGCGCTACCGGGCGATGTGCTGATCGTTGGCCTCGGCATGGCCATCGCACCCTTTGTCGGCGTGGCGGCGCGCTATCAATGGTGGACCAGCGTTCCGTTCTCGATCGGTTTCTGGTCATTCTCCTTTCCCCTTGCCGCTTTCGCCAGCGTGACGATCGAAGTCGTGCATCGCGGCGGATGGCCGCTGTGGATCGGCATCGTCGCGCTGGTGCTCGCGTCGGCCGTCATCGCATTCCTCGCCTTGCGCACCATCATGCTGCTGGCCCGCGGCAAGCTGCTGCCGCAATAGATATTCCTGCCGGGACGTTCGTCCCGGCGCTCTCCTTCATCCCCCGAAAAAAAATATGTGCCGGACTTGTAAGTAATCCGTAGGCCGCACGACTACTGTTCAGCCGGACTTCCGGCTCGACTGTAATTCCAATTCACTGACATTGATTGAAGGAGAGTTCCATGAACAAGCGTCACGCATTGCTTGCCGCCGCCCTTGCCACCGTTTGCGCCGCCGGTCTCGGCACTGCCCATGCCGCGGACAGCGACAAGGAAAAATGCTTCGGCGTCGCCAAGGCCGGCCAGAACGACTGCGCCAGCACCACCGGTGCGCATTCCTGCGCCGGCCAGGCAAAGAAGGACAACGACCCGAAGGAATTCAAGCTGGTCGCCAAGGGCACCTGCACCAGCATGGGCGGCGCATTGGCGATGCCGAAGTAATTGCATCCCGCGCGGAGTCTCGTCATGTCGCATACCGGCCACCAATCCATTTCCCGCCTGGGCGTCGGTGTCGGCCTGCGGGCTCCGCACTATCGCGCATTTCTCGAGCAGCGCCCGAAGGTCGACTGGCTCGAGGTACATACCGAAAATTACTTCGAAGCGGGCGGCTGGGATGCGCACGTGCTGCAGACGCTGCGCGCGCATTACCCGATCAGCCTGCACGGCGTCGGCATGGGTATCGGCTCGGCGCGCGGCTTCTCCGAGCGTCACCTGCAGCGCGTGCGCGAAGTAGTGCGGCGCATCGAGCCGGTTCTCGTATCGGAGCATCTATGTTGGGGCGCGGTCGACGATCGCCACCTGAACGACCTGCTGCCGGTGCCGCTGACGCGCGAAGCACTGACACTGATCTGCGACCGTATTGACCGCATCCAGGAAGTGCTGGGCCGGCAGATCCTGATTGAGAATGTATCGACCTACCTGCGCTATCGCAACGATGCGATGACCGAGGCGGAATTCCTTGCCGCAGTCGCCGCGCGCACCGGATGCGGCATCCTGCTCGACATCAACAACCTTTACGTCAATCTCTGCAATCACCAGGAAGATCCTTCGGCTGCGATGCGGGCCATCCCGCCCGGCAGCGTCCGGGAAATGCATCTGGCAGGCCATCTCGTGACGCCTGACGCGGTCATCGACCATCATGGCGACCGCGTGGCGCGCGCGGTGTGGGATCTGTACGAGGCGGCCTTGCTGCGCTTCGGAGAGACGCCGACGCTGATCGAATGGGATACCGACATTCCCGCGCTCGAAGTGCTGCTGGAGGAAGCGCGGCACGCCAGGAAGATCGCCGACGCGGTACGGAGTCACAAGGAGACGGAATTCCTCGCGTCGTCGCAGCAGGCCTTCTCCGATGCATTGTTCGACGCCTCCCTCGACATGCCGGCGCTGACGCTGTTCAAGGGCGACGCACAATGCGCCGGACAACGGCTGTCGCTTTACCGCGGCAACCTCACCGTCAGTTGGGACAAGGCGCTGTCCTCTGCCTATCCGGTTCTCAAGGCGCTGGTCGGCGAGGAATTTTTCACCGCGCTGGCGCGCGCCTATGGCAAGGCTTTTCCGTCTCGCACAGGCGACCTGAACCGGTTCGGCGCGGATTTCGAGGGTTTCCTCGCCGGGTTTCCGCCTGTCGCGGACTATCCGTATTTTCCGGATATGGCGCGCCTCGAATGGGCGCTGCATCGTGCGCATTACGCTGCCGATGCGGCTGTGCTCGATCCAGCGCGGTTGATGCAATTGCCTCCGGAGCAGCTCGATGCCGCGCGCTTCCGCATGCATCCGGCCTGCCGCCTGTTCGCGTCGCGCTGGGACGTGGTGCGCTTGTGGCAGGCGCACCAGGACGACGGGGCGGATTTCCCGCATGAGATGGCCCGACCCGGCCATGCCGTGATCGCGAGGCCGCGCTGGAAGGCCGACATCCTGCCGCTGACGCCGGCCGCGCATGCCGCGTTGCAGTCGCTTCTACAGGGCCAGACGCTGGGCGAAGCGTTCGACGCGGCCCTGGGTATCGACGAAGCGTTCGATCTCGGCTCACACCTGCAGCAATGGCTGCGGCATGCGGTGCTGGTCGATATCGAAACGAATGAACATACTGTGGAAGGATGAGAACATGGACACGATCCTGCGCTTGCACCGCAACCTGCTCCGCTACGATAGGCGGATCAGCGACTGGGCCGGCTCGCTGCTGAGCCTGGCGATCCGGCTGTTCGTCGGCTGGCAGTTTTTCAAGGCCGGCATGGTGAAGGTCGGCGACTGGGACGCCACCCTTGCGCTGTTCCAGACCGAATACCATGTCCCGGTGCTGCCGCCCGCGCTGGCAGCGCTCATGGGTGCGTCGGGCGAGCTGGTGTTCCCGGCGCTGCTTGCCGCGGGGATCGCCAGCCGGCCGGCGGCGCTGGGCCTGTTCGTGGTGAATGCAATGGCCGTGCTGTCCTATCCGGCCCTCTTCGAGTTCGAATGCCCGGCAGCGATCAATGACCATTTCTACTGGGGCGCCCTGTTGCTGGTGCTGGTGGCGTTCGGGCCGGGACGGTTTTCGCTCGACCACTGGCTGGCGAGGAAATAGATGGCGGAACGATGGCCGGACCGTTGCGGGCCCGGCCGCGACGTGACACTACAGGGTTTCGGTGCGCCGGTTCATCCTGCGATCGGCGGAATGCGACGAGATGCGGAATTCAAGGTTGGTGATGCCCACCGCGCCCGGGGGGCCGGCGACGAAGCCGAAGCCCTGTTTCACCGGGAACAGGCAGTTGTCGCGCAACATCAGGTCGGCGTGGCAGTTCGGGGTCGGGCTGTAGAGGTGCTGCTTGATTTCATCCCAGACCGGCTCGGTCACCCAGCCATAGAGGTAAAGCTGGTGCGGATACAGCGAGCTGTCGGATTCAATGTAGCCTTTCTGGTTCTTCTGCAGCGGAGGGTGCACCGGCAGCGAATTCGAGACCGACAGTTCCACCGAACCCTCGCCGATCGGGAACGCCTCTTCATTCTGGAAGGTTGCGTACGCCACGCGCAGGTGCCACCGGCAAGTCAGGGTAATGTTCTTTTCCATGCCCACTTTCTCGGTTGCCGTCGACAGGCCATCGGCGACCGTCAGCTGGGTGCAGGTGATCTGTCCGATCAGCGCGGGTTCCAGTTTGCGGAACTCATCAAGGTTTTCATGCAGGTTCCAGAAAAACCATTTCACCCGCTCCCCTTCGGTCATCTCCGCCAGTTCCGAAATCGGCCGATTGCCATGGGATTCGATCGTCTTCATGACCTCCCTGCGCGCCTTTTCGTGCGCATCATCAATTTCGGTGCCAAATCGCTGGATGTAATCGCTCCGCATAGACCTCTCCAAGAGTCGCTTCCAAATAATTCAGTGTAGAACCCATTTCCCAAAAAAACAGGGGGGAGGCCGGCAGGCACGGCTTGGGTGCGCGCAATCTTCCGCCTCTTGCAGGTAGATCATTTGTCAAGGACGTTAGTTCATGCGCCGAATGACTGTCCGGCGCCATTTCCCGGAAAAGGGCGGGATTTCGGGCGATGCTCGGCCCACGGAAGCGCCACCTCGCCGGGTAAGATGGGCATAGACTTCCCCAACCTTCGACGAAAGGGCCTTATGCCGAGCCTCATTTACATTGCCGATCCGATGTGTTCCTGGTGCTATGGCTTCGGACCGGAGCTTGCGGCGCTGCTGGAAGGTCTCCCCGGCGGCATGCCGATCGAGATCATGGTCGGTGGGTTGCGTCCCTATGCGACGAAGCCGATGGATCCGGCGCTGAAAACGTCGCTGCTGGAGCACTGGCACAAGGTCGCCGACCAGACCGGGCTGCCGTTCAACGACGACGGCCTGTCACGCGAAGGCTTCGTGTACAACACCGAACCGGCTTGCCGTGCAGTGGTGGCGGCGCGCATGCTGGCGCCGCAACTCTCGATGTTCGTGTTCCACACCATCCAGCGGGCGTTTTACGCGCAAGGCCAGGATGTGACGCAAGGCAATGTGCTGGCCGCGATCGTCACCGCAGCGCTGACCGAAGCCGGATATCCGATGGACATCGAAACCTTCCTCACGGTGTGGAACTCCGATGCCGCCATCGCGGCTACACGGGACGACTTCCTGCAGGCGGAACGCTGGGGAATCACGGGCTTCCCGACGCTGGTGCTGGAACGCGGCGGTAAGCTGGACCTGGTGACGGCAGGCTTTGTGCCAATGCCGAAACTGATCAACCTCCTGCAGGAGATTGTCGACCGCGATCCGGCGATCACCCAGAACTGAATCCCGCCGGCGGGACATGCAAAAAACCCGGCGTCGCAATTGCGGCGCCGGGTTTTTCTTTGGTCGCTGCACAGCGACCTGCATGGAGGCCGCTGCTGCCGCGTAGTGGCTGCTTACTTTGCAGCGGCCTTCTTCGCCTTGTGGTGACGAGCCTTCTTGGCTTTCTTTGCCTTCTTGACCTTCTTGGCAGCCGGAGCTGCGGGTTCGGCCGGAGCGGCGGCGGGAGCAGCCGGGGCAGCCGGCGCTGCCGGGGCTTGGGCGAAAGCGGTGCCGGCGGCAAACGCAGCGGCAATCAGGGCGGCGATCAGTTTCTTCATGTTCGGTGTCCTTTTTCGGTTGACTGTAGACAAGCTCTACTCTTCCAATAACGCAGCCCTGCCCATTTTGTTGACGGGAAAAGTGAAATTTTTTTGACTTCGGCAGCCGCCGGAATCGCGGCAAGAAAAACGGCGCGGATAGACCTTCCGGTCCGGATCCGCGCCGCTGGCGACCGGAATGTCCGCGCGAGGGTCAATACATGTGCTGGCCGCCGTTGATGGCGATATTGGCGCCCGTCAGGAAAGCCGCCTCGTCGGAAGCCAGGTAGGCGACCAGGCCGGCCACTTCTTCCGGCTTGCCCAGGCGGCCCATCGGGATTTGCGGGATGATCTTGCTTTCCAGCACTTCCGTGGGAATGGCCATCACCATCTTGGTGCCGATATAGCCGGGAGAAATCGTGTTGACGGTCACACCCTTGCGTGCGACTTCCAGCGCGAGCGCCTTGGTGAAGCCATGCATGCCGGCCTTCGCGGCGGAGTAGTTGGTCTGGCCGAAGGCGCCCTTCTGGCCGTTGACCGACGAGATGTTGACGATGCGGCCCCAGCCGCGCTCGGTCATGCCGTCGCACACCGGCTTGGTCATGTTGAAGACGGAATCGAGATTGGTGCGGATTACCGCGTCCCAGTTGGTCTTGTCCATCTTCTTGAAGGTCATGTCGCGCGTGATGCCGGCATTGTTGACCAGTACGTCGACCGGGCCGATTTCATTGGTAATGGTGTCGATGCACTCCTGGGCGGATGCGAATTCCGCAACGTCGCAGGGATACGCACGGAACTTGAAACCGTGCTGTTCCATGGAGCTCAACCACTCCGCGGCCCGCGTATTGCCGGGGGAATAAGTCGTGACCACCTGGTAGCCGAGCGCGGCCATCTTGATGCAGATTGCCTCGCCGAGACCACCCATCCCGCCTGTGACTAATGCGACTCTTGCCATGTTCGTTTCTCTCTATAACGATTGCGATGAAAAAATCTGCCGGCAATCGGGGAAACGGCAATGCCGTTGCGCCGCCCGGCGGCGACGCCACCAGCCGCGCACCGCATTCGCGCCCATTTCCCCTTTTTGCCCGGTCCTGCTTAACCTGCCTGTCCTGATTACCGTTCGACAGCCAAGGCAACCCCCATGCCACCGCCGATGCACAGACTGGCCAGCCCGCGCTTTGCGTCGCGGCGGATCATTTCATGCAGCAGGGTGACCAGGATGCGGCAGCCGGAGGCGCCAATCGGATGGCCGATCGCGATGGCTCCGCCGTTCACGTTGATCTTGCCGGTGTCCCAGCCCATCTCCCGGTTGACGCCGATCGCCTGCGCCGCGAAGGCTTCGTTGATTTCCATGAGATCCAGGTCGTTGTGTGTCCAGCCGGCCTTCTTCAGGCACAGCTGGCTGGCGGGAACCGGGCCCATGCCCATGATGCTCGGATCGACGCCCGCCGAGGAATAGGCCTTGATGCGCGCCATCGGCTTGAGGCCCAGCTGGTCGGCCTTCTTCGCCGACATCATGATCACCGCGGCCGCGCCGTCGTTGATGCCCGACGCATTGCCCGCGGTGACGGTGCCGTCCTTGGCGAACGCGGGACGCAAGGTGGACAGCGATTCGAGCGTGACGCCCGGCTTGATGAATTCGTCGGTATCGAAGGTAACCGCGCCCTTCTTCGACGGAATTTCCAGCGGGATGATTTCATCCTTGAACTTGCCTGCCTTCTGCGCGGCTTCCGCCTTGTTCTGCGAAGCCGTCGCGAACTCGTCCTGCTCCTGGCGCGAGATGCCGAACTTCTTCGCGACGTTCTCGGCGGTGACGCCCATGTGGTACTGGTTGTACACGTCCCACAGGCCGTCGACGATCATCGTGTCGACCAGCTTGGCGTCGCCCATGCGGAAGCCGTCGCGCGAACCGGCCAGCACGTGCGGCGAGGCGCTCATGTTTTCCTGGCCGCCGGCGATCACGATCTCGGCGTCGCCCGCCTTGATCGCCTGGGCCGCAAGGTGCGTGGCGCGCAAGCCGCTGCCGCACACCATGTTGATCGTCATCCCGGGAACCATGTCGGGGAGGCCGGCGCGGATCAGCGCCTGCCGTGCAGGATTCTGTCCTACGCCCGCCGCAAGGACTTGCCCCATGATCACCTCGCTCACCTGGTCCGGCGCAATGCCGGTCTTGGCGAGCAGGTTTCTGATCACATGCGCGCCGAGGTCGGAAGCCGCGATCTTGCCCAAGGTGCCGCCGAATTTTCCGACGGCGGTACGGCCTGCAGCGACGATGACTACATCATTCATTGAAAACTCCCTAGAAGACAACGAAGAAAGTGGAGACAAGCATTGCGTGGTGTATTGGCCCGATATCGCCCGGGGGCGGGTCATGGCTCATCCGGAAGATTTCGCGGGAAGCGCTGCACGCATCGCATCACGCATCGCATCTTTGTCCGGACGATTCACAGAACCTCAAACCATAAAAAATTAGCTTTCTATCATAACGTCCGATC
>JAKACN010000323.1 GCA_021821365.1 Pseudomonadota bacterium
ACATGTGTCCCTATGCGCGCTTCCAGAGCTCGATGTTCGACAAGGACACGCTGATCATCACCTACGACAAGGAGCGTGGCGAACCGCGCGGCGCGCGCAGCAAGTCGGCGGCGAAGTCATCGCTCGGCGATTGCATCGATTGCTCGATGTGCGTGCAGGTGTGCCCGACGGGTATCGATATCCGCGACGGCCTGCAGTACGACTGCATCGGTTGCGCGGCATGTATCGATGCGTGCAATTCGGTGATGGACAAGGTCAATTCGCCGCGTGGCTTGATCCGCTATTCGACCGACAACGCGATGCGCAACCGCTTCACGCCGACGCAGATCCGGAAGCGCGCCTTCCGGCCGCGGGTCCTGATCTACACCGGCATCCTGGTCGTGGTCGTGGCCGGATTCTTCACCTCGCTGCTCACCCGCACGCCGCTCAAGCTGGACGTCATCCGCGATCGCGGATCGATGGGCCGCGAAGTGGAGGACGGCATGATCGAGAACGTGTATCGCCTGCAGATCATGAACACCGACGAGCGTGCGCATCGCTATCACATCCGGGTGAAGGGGATCGAGAGCATCACGCTGGTGTCGCCGGACGTGGTGGAGGTGCAGGCGACCGAGTCGCGCGCAGTGCCGGCGCGGGTGCGCATCGAGCATGGCAAGGGCGTGGCGGGGTCGAACAAGATCGCATTCGAACTGGAAGCCCTCGACGACGAAAGCGTGGAAGTGAAGGAAAAAGCGGTATTCATCGTGCCGCGATAGTCAAGTGATTGGAGATTGTGATGCAGATTACGGCACCTGTTATGAACCGCGCCAGCGACACCAAGCCCTGGTACCGTCACCGCTGGCCCTGGCTTCTGATGCTGGGACCGGCCGTGGTAGTGGTCGCTGCCTGCTATACGGGGTGGCTGGCCTACTCGCAGCAGGACGCGCTGGTCGTTGACGACTATTACAAGCAGGGCAAGGCGATCAACCAGGACTTGCGGCGCGATCGCGTGGCGGCCGACATGCAGCTCAAGATGAATTTGCATTACGATGCAGCCGCCGGTGTGCTGTCCGGGACGATCCACAATCTCGCCCGGTCGGCGGACGGCAAGCTGACGATCAGCCTCGTGCATTCGACGCTGCCGTCCAAGGACCTGCACCTCGAGGTGCAGCCCGATGCCCAGGGGAATTTTTCCGTGGCGCTGCCAATGCTGGACGTGGCGCGCTGGCAGGTGCTGGTGGAAGGTGAAAAACGGGATTGGCGGCTGAATGGCGAATGGGCGTGGCCGCACGACCGCGCAATCGAAATCCGCGCTGAAGCACCCTGATCTGCAGGAAAACCCAGGTAGCCGTTCTCAGAATTCTGAACGCATTCCCGGATTCGGGAAATATTTTTGCAATCAGAACATTGTGTTGATAGGCCGAGTTGATGTACCTTGTAGGAAAACAATAAGGTGCGCAGGGGTTTTTCAGCTGAAAGGAGGGTAGGAGGATGGCGCGACTGCTGATGGTCGTTTTATGGCCGTCGTTTCTGGTGGCGATAGTCGCGGAAGGTTTCTTTTTCTCGTTATTCGATCCACACGAGCTGGCTACGTCCAGCTTTCACCTGGAGTTGTCGCCCCTGGCGACTTACACGATCGGCTTTTTCTGCTTCTGGGTATTTTGCGCGCTGGCGAGCATGTTGACTTACTATCTTGTCAGCACGCCAAAAGACCGCGAAGCGCCTTTCTGAGATCAGGAAAAATTAAAAAGCCGCAGGATGCCAACACATCCTGCGGCTTTTTTTCGTGGAAAGCGAAAAGGGTTTGTTCCGCCAAGCCCATTTTGCCGCGCCGAGTTAATTCTGACGGTGTCTCGCACGCATCACGCCAAATCCTTATCCGCAGCTGCGCGTACCGGCCGCGACGGCTTTCAGCGTGACGGGGTCCAGCAACTCCAGCTCGCGGTTGTTCACCCTGATCCAGCCCTGCTTCTTGAACTTCGACAGCAGGCGGCTGATGCTTTCGATCGTCAGCCCGAGGTAATTGCCGATTTCCTCGCGCGTCATCCGCAACTGGAAGTTGGTGGACGAGTATCCGCGCGCCGAATAGCGCGACGACAGGTTGCTCAGGAAGGCGGCGAATCGCTGCTCGGCGCGCATATTCCCCAGCAGGAGCATGACACTTTGCTCACGCGTGATTTCCTGGCTCATCATGCGATGGAAATGATGCAGCAGCGTCGGCATTTCAGTGAACAGCACTTCCAGCCGCGGGAACGGAATCTCGCAGACCTCGCTGTCTTCGAGCGCTATGGCATTGCAATGATGGCGGTCGGTGCTGATCGCATCCATGCCGAGCAGTTCGCCGGCCATCTGGAAGCCGGTGATCTGCTGGTCGCCGCTGGGATTGATCTGATGCGTCTTGAAGTGGCCGAGACGGATCGCGTACAGGTTGGTGAAGGGGTCGCCGACGCGATACAGGTGGGCGTCGCGCGGCACGCGGCGGCGGCGTCCGATGATCTGGTCGAGCTTGTCCATGTCGGACGCTTCAAGGCCCATCGGCAGGCAGAGCTGATGCATGCTGCAGGCGGAGCAGCGCGTACGCAGTTCCTGCACATTTGCCGGACTCAGTTTCGGGAACGGGACGGGCTGGTTCATATTACCGGTGTTAAGGCGATGCAGAATCATGATGTGCTCGGTGTCGGTTCTCATCCAAAAGGACTTTCGCATCGGCTCTGAATTGAGCCAGGTCAAAAATCCTTATGCAAATCCTGTACCAAGCACTGATTACTTAAACAAGTTGAAAAAACACGCGCACATCGCCGCTTTGGTTGAGCAGGACATCGCGATAATGACGTATTGCCAATGCGCAAAAACTCGCGGTACCTGACCGCGAGCGACTGGCGACGACCGTCATTTTAAGGCGAATCGAAAGACCACACATAGAGCGCAGTTAAACATCATTCATCGGATACGACATGCTGGCTGAACGCGAGATCGAGAGCTGCTACCTGGGCCAATTCATCCCACTGCACTACCACCACAACATGCTGATGGATAGCCGGCGCATGCAGGGTTTCAGAGCGGCGATCGAACATGCCGTCTTCCCGGGGGCGAAAGTGCTGGAGCTCGGCGGCGGGACGGGCGTACTGTCGTGGTTCGCCGCGGCCAGGGCGGAGAAGGTGTGGTGCGTGGAATTCAATCCGGATCTTGTGAACGAGGCGCGGCGCCTGCTTTCCCGGAATCGGGAAGGGCACAAGGTCGAGGTCGTGCATGCGGATGCGTTCGACTATCTGCCGCCCGAACCGGTGGATGTGGTCATTTGTGAAATGATCCACGTCGGGATGTTGCGAGAAAAGCAAGTAGAGATGATCGAATCGTTCAAGCACCGCTACCACGCGCGCTTTGGCGGAAGACTGCCGGTATTTGTGCCGGAAGCTGCCATTCTGGCAGTGCAGCCGCTCGGACAGGAGTACTGCTTCGAGGGATATCATGCGCCCATTGTGCAGTTCCAGGAACCGACCGGCATCGCTTCCGGTAGCATCGAATTCGCCGCGCCGTCCGTGTACGGCATCCTTGATTTTTCACAGACATGCGACAGCGGCATACAGTGGCAGGGCAGCTTCACGATGGAGCAGGACGGCACGGTCAATGCGCTGCGTTTCATCACCAAGAACATCCTCGCCGTGCTGATGGCGCAAGGCACGACGATCGACTGGCTGAATCACTACATGGTTCTGCCGCTGCCTGCGCCGCTGCAGGTCATGGCCGGCGATACGCTGCGCGTCAGTTTCCAGTATCGCGCGGGCGGATCGATTCCCTCATTGCAGAATTCGCTGGACGCCGAAGTGCTTCCCCGCGCGTCGATGTCGACGCATGCCGACGTCGAACTGATGCATGCATAACCTCTCCGTGCCGGAGCCGGGACGGAGAGGACGATTCTCGAAATTGCGACAGGATCGCGCTCAGCTTTTCTTCAAATTAAGAAAAATATTGAGCGCAAAGCAGATCAGGCCGAGCACGGCGACGATCTCCGACAGCGCCAGCACCGGCACCACGGCGCGATACCCCAGCAGGAGCAGCGTGAGGGCGATCATCATCACGGGCAGGGCCAGGTTGGTCAGCCAGAAGTGGAACCTGGCCAGCCTGCTCGATGCCGCTTCCGGAAACAGGATGTAGATCAGGCCAGCCACGGCCATGGTCGCCCATCCGAGCAGGTTGATGTGGGCGTGCACCGGGCGCAGCGTGAAGTTTTCGCTGGCGCCCATGGCGATGCCGAGTAACACGCCGAGGATCAGGTAAAGCACGGCCAGTTTCAGCCAGAGAATGCCGACAGGGGAAAAGGAAAGTTGTCGCCCATGGATGGTGGTTTGCATGAAATGTTCCCTTGTTGAAAATTACGCGATCTGTTCTTCCGGCTGGAATGCGTGCCGCGCCTTCGCCCCCATTAGCCTGTTGGCGGCGTCGGCGATGGCTTGCGCCTGCGGCATGAATGCCTGTTCGAGGACGTAGCTCGAAGGCGCGGGCGCGTCGGGGCCAGTGATGCGCATGACCGGCGCCTTGAGCGAGGCAAATGCATGCTCCGCGACGATCGCGCTGATTTCCGCGCCAACACCGCACATGCGGCTGGCTTCATGGACGACCA
>JAKACN010000324.1 GCA_021821365.1 Pseudomonadota bacterium
CTGCATTTCGCTGCGCTGGGCATTGCAGTCAGATAGGACGGAAAGCTGATTTTGTCCACGAAATACACGAAAGACACGAAAAATCTTTTGCGTTCTTTTATGGCCAAATTAACGACGGTTGTCCTTCACGATTCTCAGTCAAGAGAGCTCGCAAAAGACACTCGACGTGCGCCACAAAGAGCACAAAAGACTTCAAGGATGTTTTCGTGTCTTTCGTGTTTTTCGTGGACAAAAATCATCGCACCACACATCAGCCCCGTAGCCGCTCAGCCATCAGGCTGGTCCGCGCTCCGCAAGCACCCTACTGCGTCATGACAGCCGCCGTGCCATGCGCGGTCTGCACCGTTTGCACGCCTTGCGCCGCGTGTGGCATGGGTGGCGCTTCCGGGCGGTGGGGATTGATGAACAGGTCGTCGAGATTGCTGTCGGAGGATGTGCCGAGCAGGGACGCGCCGCCGCCGTCGATGCGCCCGGCCAGCCAGGCATCGGCGACTTCGCGGCCAAGATCTTTCATGTGCAGCAGGAAGGAGAGCGCGGTGTTGCTCTTGCTCGCCACACCGTAGCTTGCCATCTCCGCGTGCGGCGGGATGTAGTGCATGAAGATTTCTTCCTTGCCGTGCAGCTTGCCGCCGGCCTGCATCGCGAACGATTGCGGCGGCACCTGGCGCAGCAGTTCGTTCACCTCGTCAATGCGTTTGATCTCCGCGATCAGCGAGGCATTGAAGGTAATCTCGTTCATGCGGTCGATGATTTCCCACGCGGTATCCGGCGGCAGTTCCGAGTCCGCCACCACGATCGGATTGACGCCGACCACCACCAGGTCGCGCGTGGCCTGCTTGTGATGCTGAATCAACGGCGCCAGCGCCGGGTCGGCGACGTAGCCGCCGTCCCAGTAGTACTCGCCGTCGATCAGCACGGCGCGGTCCACCACCGGCAGGCAGGCCGACGCGAGCAGGTGGGGAATGCCGATTTCCTTCTTCGTAAAGGCCTTCGGCTGGCTGGTGCGCACGTTGGTCGCGCAGACATACAGCGCCGGCCCGATCGGGCTATGGTTGAGCACATCCAGGTCGATGCAGTCGCCGATCGCGAGCGCCACCGGATTCTGGCGCGGGCCGAACAGCGACTGATAGGGCGAGGTGACGAGCGACAGCGCATTGAGCGTGACCGGTACCGGCAGCCCGTCGATATTCCACGAGGTGTGCAGCGGATTGGCGGTGAAGCGGTAGGGATTCCAGAACAGGTTGCCGAGCGCGGCGACATCGGTCCAGAACTTGTCGAGCAATGCTCTCGTCTTCGCGCGTCGCGCCGCGGCATCGAGCGGATGGCCGTGCGCATCGCGTTCCAGGCTCAGCCCGTAGGCCAGCACGGCGGCAATCATCGCACCGCCGCTGGTGCCGCTCACCGCGACGATGTCGACGTGTTCATCCTGCAGCAGGCGGTCCACCACGCCCCACACATACGCGGTATGCGCGCCGCCGCCCTGCAGTGCCAGCATGATCCTGTTCTTCCGCATATTCCTGTTGTCGATCGCCATGGTGGAAGCCTTTCGGGTTGCCAGGGGAATGCGCCGCAATGCACCGCAATACACGGACGCGGCGCGGCACGACAACACTGTAACGATGCGCGCAAGCCCGCGCAAATCGGGATGCAAGCTTCCGGATGTGCATCAATAGTCCGGATTTTCGCGTCGGAAATAATGCTGGAATGACATGGATGCCGGAGCTGCCGACGACGCATCAACACAGCAGCCGGCTGTGCCTCGGCAGTTGGGCGGCGAGGTAATCGTGCTGGTCCGCCAGCACGTTCCTGCCGCTGAGCAGGTAGTGTTCGGCGCGGCATGGCACGTAGGGCACGTACAGCAGCGGCCGGAAATGCTCGACCAGCTTGTCGCCCTTTTCCTGGTTGCAGCGACGGCAGGCGGTCACGCAATTCATCCAGGTATCCTTGCCGCCGCGCACGCGCGGGAGGATATGGTCGCGCGACAGTTCCTTGTAGCCGAAGCGATTGCCGCAATAGGCGCAGGTATAGCGGTCGCGCTTGAACAACACATAATTCTGGTTGCCGAGCGGAAGTTCCCTGCGCAGTTTGCGCGCCATGTGCTCGCTGCCGGCGATGGCGATAATCGGCTTGACGGTGATCCGCGACTGCAGCCCCGAACGCTGGTAGCCGCCGCGAAACACCATGCTCACCCCGCCCAGCTCCCACGCCACCTTGCCGGCGGCGTAATAGATCACGGCGTCCTGCGCGGCTATCCAGCCGAACGGGTTTCCCGCGATATCGAGCGCCAGGATATGGGCAATCATTGCATCACCTGTGTTGCATCGTCTGAACACCAGTTGCGTGCCGGGTGTAGCCGCCGCCCGGAAAATGGAAAGCTGGACTGCGCGGACGGGATGGCGGGACACCATCCGAACTCGGCGGCACGTCGCCGTCGCGCAGATGCATGGTTCTCGCTGGGCTACAGACAGATAATAGAACTAAATGTTGACGCCGTGAATGATTCAGGGTAATTCCGCCCTCGCGCCACGCAGAATGTGTTGGTCGCGCAACGACGGCGGCTCCCATCATCGGCCAGGGCGAAGCGGGCCGGCGTGCCGTGCGCCGCCGTGTTCCCGCTGCATCGTTGCCTCGCGTTCGCTTCCCATCGAACGGCTTCATCGGATATGACCCCGGATCGTGCAATAAATTGCCGGAACCAGGCAATAAGGACAGGACGCAGGCCGGCCTTGCGGAGCCTCAACAGGCCCGCGCGCCGCATCAGGTACTTTAGCTCGCAGCATCCCGCGATGCCACGAAGCCGCAAGGGAAAATACCATGTCCAAGCTATTGGCCGCCGGCAAACGGGCCGCCGCGATCGTTCTGGCGTTGTTGCTGGGCGCCTGTTCGCCTTCCGGCAATGAGCGGGCAGCGCCGGCTCCGCCGCCCGCGCTGCAGGCGCCTGCATCGGCGTCCGGCGCTACGGCGCGCGGCGTCGCGCTGCCCAGCTTCGTCAGCCTCGTCAAGCAGGCAGGCCCGGCAGTCGTGAACATCGGCGCCATCCAGCAAGGCAACGCTTCCGGCTTGCGCCGGGGCGATCCGCTCTACGAATTCTTCCGCCGTTTCGGCGGCGTCCCCGATACCGGCGAAGCGCCGACGGTCAGCCTCGGTTCCGGTTTCATCATCAGCCAGGACGGCTACATCCTGACCAATGCGCATGTCATCGACCAGGCCGATGAAGTGATCGTCAAGCTCACCGACAAGCGCGAATTCAAGGCCAAGGTGATCGGCGCCGATGTCTACACCGATGTCGCGCTCATCAGGATCACCGCGAACGGATTGCCCGTGGTGAAGATCGGCGATCCCTCGAAGGTCGATCCGGGCGAATGGGTGGCGGCCATCGGCGCGCCGTTCGGCTTCGAGAACAGCGTGACCGTCGGCGTCGTCAGCGCGAAAGGAAGGCTGCTCCCGAACGGCAGCTATGTGCCTTTCATCCAGACCGACGTCGCCGTCAATCCCGGCAATTCCGGCGGGCCGCTGTTCAGCACCAACGGCGAAGTCATCGGCATCAATTCGCAGATCTACAGCGAGACCGGCGGCTACATGGGCATCGCCTTCGCCATCCCGATCGACATTGCAATGGGCATCGCCAAACAATTGCGCGAAACCGGCAAGGTGGTGCGCGGCTACCTCGGCGTGCAGTTGCAGGAGCTGACGCAGGACATCGCGTCGTCGCTCGGTCTGAAGGATGCCAACGGCGCGCTGATCTCCGCCGTGCAGCGCGGCGGACCGGCGGACAAGGCAGGCATCAAGCCGGGCGATGTCGTGGTGGCATTCAACGGGCAGGCGGTGCAGACCACGGCCGACTTCGCGCGCCTGGTGGGCGAGACCAAGCCGGGAACGACCGTCAGCGTGGACCTGCTGCGCGGCGGGAAACGCGAGACTGTGAAGGTCACGCCGGATGTGCTGAAGGGGTAGAGCGCCCGCGCTCAGGCAACCCGCTGTGCCAGCGGCCTCTACTTCCCGTTCACCGACGCCGTCGCCGTGCGCTCCGCGCCGTAGGTCTTCGTCAGGTAATCCACCATCGCCGGAATGTCCTCATCCGGAAACTGCGCCCCGAACGGCTTCTTCATCTTCTTCACCGTGGCGCTCCAGTAGGCGCGCGGCGAAGTCTGGGGCTGTGTCTGTATGTAATGCGCGGAGTGGCATGTCAAGCAGTTCTCCATCACCAGCTTGTATCCCGGCAACCCGCTTTCCTTGAAGCGTGCGGTTTCGGGCGGCAGCTTGATGTCGAGCGCGCAGGCTGACGCACTCGTTACCAGCGCGACGGAGGTCAACACGACGTGATGCCATGCCTGCTTCCTGTTCATGATCGTCGTCATCGCATCTCTCCTCATACCGCCACGACATGCGTGACTTCGACCATGTTGCGCATATATCCCGCCGGGTTCCACAGCCCCGTCATCGGCTGGCTCTGCCCGATGCGATTGACCGCCCGCACCATCAGTTCATGCTTGCCGGCGCGCGGCGGGGTGAAGGATGCGCTCCATTCGCGGAAGGAGTAACGCCCCAGGTCCTTGCCGAGCTGCGCCGCGCGCCACGTCCGGCCGCCATCGCCCGA
>JAKACN010000325.1 GCA_021821365.1 Pseudomonadota bacterium
GAAGTGCGCCATGTCTTCCGGCAGGCGCCACGGCAGGGTGTTGTTGATGCCTATGCCACGTTGAGCGTCGGTGGCGACGACGATGGTGAGCGTTGCCATCAAATCGCCACCGGAGCCTTGATGTGCGGATGCGACTGGTAATTCGCGATCTCGAAATCCTCGAACCTGTAATCGAAGATCGAATCCGGCTTGCGCTTGATCAGCAGTTGCGGCAGCGGGTAGGGCGTGCGCGCGAGTTGTTCCTTCACCTGCTCCATGTGGTTGGAATACAGGTGGCAGTCGCCGCCGGTCCAGATGAAATCGCCCGGCTGCAGGCCAGTCTGCTCGGCCATCATGTGGGTGAGCAGGGCATAGGAAGCAATGTTGAACGGCACGCCGAGGAAGATGTCGGCGCTGCGCTGATAGAGCTGGCACGACAGCTTGCCGTCTGCCACGTAGAACTGGAAGAACGCATGGCACGGCGGCAGCTTCATCTGCGGGATGTCGGCCACGTTCCACGCCGAGACGATCATGCGGCGGGAGTCGGGGTTGTTCCTGATCTGGTCCATCACCTGGGCGATCTGGTCGATGTGCCGGCCGTCCGGCGTCGGCCAGGAGCGCCACTGGTAGCCGTAGATCGGACCGAGATTGCCATCCGCATCGGCCCATTCGTCCCAGATCGAGACGCCGTTGTCTTTCAGGTATTTCGTGTTGGTCGAACCGGCCAGGAACCAGATCAGCTCATGGATGATCGACTTCAGGTGCAGCTTCTTGGTGGTCAGCAGGGGAAAGCCCTGCTGCAGGTCGAAGCGCATCTGGTAGCCGAATACCGAGCGGGTGCCGGTGCCGGTGCGATCGGTCTTGACGGTGCCATGTTCCTGGACATGGCGCATGAAATCGAGGTATTGGCGCATGGGTCCTTTCCGTGAGTTGCGCTATTTTAACGGTTAAAAAGCCGTTGGCGCGCTTCCGGTGTTGTGTCGTGATCTTGTGAAAACTGCAACGCCGCGAGGCTGGCATACAGTCCTCCCAGTGCCGTCAGCGAGGCATGCGTGCCAGTCTCGACGATCCGGCCATGCTCCATCACGATGATACGGTCGGCGCGCTGCACGGTCGCCAGCCGGTGCGCGATTACCAGGGTGGTGCGTCCCTCCATCGCTACCTCCAGTGCGCCCTGCACCAGCCGCTCGGATTCCGCGTCGAGCGCGCTGGTGGCCTCGTCGAGCAGCAGCAGCGGCGGATTCTTCAGCAAGGCGCGCGCGATGGCGATGCGCTGCCGCTGCCCCCCGGACAGGCGCACGCCACGCTCACCGAGGAAGGAGCGGTAGCCCTGCGGCAGCTTCTCGATGAATTCATGCGCCGCCGCCAGCTTGGCTGCCGCGATGACTTCCTCATCGCTGGCATCCGCGCGGCCGTAGCGGATGTTTTCCATGGCATCCGCCGAGAAGACAACCGTGTCCTGCGGCACAATGCCGATGGCGTCGCGCAAGGCATGCAGGTCGAGCGTGCGGATATCGATGCCGTCGAGCAGGATATGGCCCCGCTGCGGGTCGTAGAAGCGCAGCAGAAGCTGGAACAGCGTGCTCTTGCCCGCGCCCGACGGTCCTACGATGGCAACGTTTTCGCCGGGACGGATGTCGAGCGAAAGATCGACCAGTGCCGGCACTTGCGGACGGGATGGATAGTGGAAGCTGACGCCCTGCAGCGCGAGGGCGGCGCCATTGGCGGGGCGGGGCGGCAATGCCTGCGGGCGCGATGGCGACTGGATCGGCGAACTGACCGCGAGCAGTTCCAGCAGGCGCTCGGTGGCGCCGGCGGCGCGCTGCGCTTCGCCGATCACCTCCGATAATGCTCCGATAGCGCCGGCGACGATGGTGGCGTATAGAATGAACTGTCCGAGTTCGCCGGCCGTCATGCTGCCTTCGATGACCGCCTGCGCGCCGAGCCAGAGCACGAACACGTTGGCGCCGAACACCAGCAGGATCGCGACCACCGTCAGCAGCGCGCGCGCACGGATGCGCTGCAAGGCCGTCCGGAACGCGCTTTCGACGGACAGGCGGAAGCGCTGCGATTCCAGCTTCTCGTGCGTGAAGGCCTGCACGGTGGGCATGGCATTGAGGATCTCTCCTGCCAGCGCCGAGGTGTCGGCAACGCGGTCCTGCGAAGCGCGCGAGAGCTTGCGCACGCGCCGCCCGAACAGCACGATCGGCAGCACCACCGCGGCGAGCAATACGATGATGAGCGATGCCAGTTTCGCGCTGGTGACAAACAGCATGACGAGGCCGCCGATGCACAGCAGCGCGTTGCGCAAGCCCATGGAAATGCTGGTACCGACCAGGGTCTGGATCAGGGTGGTGTCGGTGGTGAGGCGCGACAGGACTTCGCCGGTCTGCGTGGTCTCGAAAAACTGCGGGCTTTGCGTGACCACATGGCGAAAGATTGCATTGCGCAGGTCCGCGGTGACGCGTTCGCCCAGCCACGAGACCATGTAGAAGCGCGCCGCCGTGGCGACGGCGAGCACGCTGGCAACGCCGAACAACGCAAGGAAATACAGGTTGATATGCGTGCTCCCCTTCGCTCCCGCCGCGCCGAAGCCGAGGTCGATCATTTGCTTGAATGCATAGGGTATCGCGAGCGTGGCGCCTGCCGCGACAAGCAGCGCAATGCCGGCCAGCGCGAATTCCCGTTTGTAGGGCGCGAGAAAGGGCAGCAGGCCCTTGAGTGTGGCAAGGCTGCTCTTGTTGGGTTCGTTCGGTGTGCTCATAGCTTGAAGGGTTTCACGTAGCCGGTCATTTCAAGATAGCCGCGGCCGGCGGGCTTGCCGCCGCGGCTGACGCTCACCGCGCCTTCCCAGTAGACCGCTCCGGTCGACTGCCGCGAGTCGAGTTCCTGGTCGTCCTGCAGCGGAGAGAGATCCCATGCATCGGTGCCGGTTTCGATGCGCGTGGCCACGGGATAGGTTGCGCTGGTGCGCGGAGAGTTCCACGTCCGCTGCGGCTGGAAATGCACCTGGCCGGCATTGAATTGCGTCACTTTGCCCGCCGGGTCGCGCAGGGCGGCGTGCGCCCACATCCTGCTGCCATCCTTCGCGCGAATCTGGAACGCCATCAGTGCCGATCCGTCATCGAGATTGATGCCTGTCCAATCCCATCCGGCCGCATCGGGATCGAGCACGGTGGTCGACCATTCGTGGTCCAGCCAGGCGCTGCCGCGTACGTCCACCGGCTTGCCGTTGCGACGTATCGTGCCCGCGACCTTGAGCTGTGGCTCGCTGTAGTAATAGCTGGCCTGTTCCGGTTTCGGCCCTTTGCGCGAAAAGCCGCGGTCGCCTTGCAGCATCCGCTGCTGCGTCGGCGTGAGCGTGAAGTTCAATGCGAAATCGCGCGCGGCGACGTCGACTGTGTAACGACCTTCCGAATTTCGCACGAAGCGCCAGTCGCCGAGCTTCACGTCGGTGTCGCCCTGTTTCGCGTAGGCGAGCCCGAAGCCTTCACGCGCGATCTTCTGGTCATGCAGAAGCTTGCCGAGCGCCGGGTCCGACAAGGCGACGTGCGCGATGACGAGCTGCTTCGGCGCGAAGCGGCTCGGATTGTCGGTATCGTGTTCGGTTGCCGAGCGGAAGAACGTGACCTGAAAACCGACCGGCTTGCGATCCGGCATCTCCAGCCATCCGGTGACGTACCACCACTCCGTGCGGAAATCCGGGTGCGCGCCGAAGTCGCGCGGGAAGCTGAGCTGCTTTCCGGGAACGGCTGCGGAAAACTGCGGCGGCCGGGCAGACGCCGGCATGCAGGCGAGCAGCAAGAGCGCCAGGCACGCAACAAGCGTTTCCGACCATCGCGGCAAGGGACGAGACGTTCCCATCATCATTACCAGTCCTCCCTCACGGCGCGCACTGCGCTGCCGGACACCGCATATCTTCCGGCAATCAGCGCGGTGACCGCCGCCGAACCGGACAGCACCGCCGCGATCGGCAGCAGGACATGCCACGGCAGATGCAATTGCATCGTCCAGTGAAAGGATTGCGGATTGATCACGAACACCAGGATCAGGCTGATCGCGCCGCCCAGCAGGAAGCCGATGGCGACCCCGAGCAGCGACAGCAGCCCTCCCTCGACGGCCAGCATGCCGAGGATCTGCGTGCGGGTCACGCCGATATGGCGCAGCATGCCGAATTCTTTCGCGCGTGCCAGCGTTTGCGCGGAGAAGGTGGCCGCCACGCCAAACAGACCGATGACGATCGCCACCACTTCGAGCAGATAGGTCACCGCGAAGCTGCGGTCGAAGATCTTCAGCGTGATGGCGCGAATGTCGCCGGGCTGTGCGAATTCCAGCGCGGCGCCGAACGGGAGGCGCCGGAGTTCGGCAATGATCTGCGCCGTGCTTGTCCCGGGCTGCAGCCGTAATGCCGCATCGTTGACGTCCTTGTCGCCCGAAATCGCCTGATAATCCGACAGCCGCATCTGGATCGCACCGGATTGCCGCGCATAGTCGCGCCAGACGCCGGCCACGATGAATTCGCGCTGCTTGCCGGCGATGTCGAGCTGCACGTGCGACCCGACACGATACCGATACAGATCCACCATGGCCTCCGACACCCAGACC
>JAKACN010000326.1 GCA_021821365.1 Pseudomonadota bacterium
CGCCTGCCGACGCGCTTTCATTCCTTTCGCATGCGGCGAGCGCGCCCAGCAGCGCGCAGGAGCAGAGAACGAGACGCTTGTCCATGGAAATTCCTTTCTCAGCTGCCGGGGCGCGGCGAAGCGCCCGGCGGAAGCGGCTGGCCGGGCGGAACAGGGGCGCGTCCTTCCGCCCGCACCTCGTCGTACCAGAGCTCGTGGTGCGTTCTTGCCCATTCCTCGTCGACCGTGCCGTAGCGCATCGCCTGGTAGGCGCCGGGCGTGCCGAGCGTGCCGAGATAGATGTGCCCCATCGCGGCGATGATGTAAAGCGTGGCGCCCGCGAGATGGAAGTAGTTGGCCATCTGCAGCAGGTAGCGCGTGAAGCCGGTGTTAGCGCCGGTGGTGATGAAGTAGGGGAAATCCAGCATCAGGCCGGTCAGCGACATGACGAGGCCGAGCAGCGTGAGGCCGCCCCAGAACCACAGCTTCTCGCCCGGATTGAAGTAGCCGGCCGGCACATGCTCATGGCTGATCATGCCGCCCGCCTTGCGGAACCACACCCAGTCGTGGCGGTGGAAACGGTTCTTGTGCAGGAAGTTGAAGAACAGCATGAGCGAGCACACGATGAACAGCGGCCCGACGAAGTTGTGCAGGTACTTCGAGATCACGGCGAGCCAGGAAAATGCCGCGTGCCCCATCCACGGCAGCAGCACCTTCTTGCCGAACAGGACGATGAGGCCGGTGGCGGCCATGGTCAGGAAGGCGATCGCGGTGGTCCAGTGTATGAAGCGATCCCAGTCCGAGAAGCGCCGGATCTTGCGCCCCGTCTCCGGATGCTCGATGCGCTGCGGGCCGAAGGCGCGGTAGAAGAGGAGGAGCAGCAGCGGCACCACCAGCACCAGCACGCCGGATATCGTGGCGAACGGACCGTTGCGCAGCACGCGCCAGGCATTGCCGCCGCGCTGGAGAATCATGTCCTGTTCGGGCATGAAGCCGGGCGGGACGATGTAGTGGCGGTCCAAGTGCGCGCGGCCGGACGCCGCATCGCCATAGCCGGGCTCCGGCAGTTCCTTTTCCGCCTGCAGGATGGTCTGCTCCTCGGCGTAGGCGGGCGGCGCGCTTTCATTGGGCACCGCTGCCGGCGCCAGCAGCGGAAGCAGCAGGAGCAGTGCAAACAGGAGCGGCGTGCTGATTCGGGCGCATTGCATGACGGCCTCCGTCAGGGAGTGGTCCGGTTGTATTCGTTCTGGCGCTGGTTGCGGTTGTTGATCGCCGCGTACCATGCCAGCCGGTCGTTGTGGAAATTCGCCTGCTGCGGCAGGTTGTCGTGCTTGCCGTCGTACTTGCCGTCGATCCAGGCGGGATGCTGCTCCACCTCCAGGCAGCCGGCCAGCAGCAGCGGCAGCAGGGCCGCGAGATATCGGAACTTGTTCATGTCGGCAGCTTTCGCGGATTGTTCTGGAAATCGTTCAGGTCCTGGTTGGGACGCGGCCCGTCGCCCCGCGCCTTGATTTCGCCACCGGCGCGCGGCTGGTACGCGATGTCCCAGCCCCACAGTTCCGGGCCGTAGCCACGGGTTTCGACGCGCGCTTCGTAGATCTTCGCGATGATGTTCGCGTCGCCGGCCAGCAAGGCCTTGGTGCCGCATTGTTCCGCGCAGGCCGGCAGCTTGCCTTCGGCGAGGCGGTTGCGCCCGTATTTCTGGAACTCGGCTTCAGAGTTGTCCGGCTCGGGGCCGCCGGCGCAGAAGGTGCACTTGTCCATCTTGCCGCGATGGTTGAAGGCGCCGGTCTGCGGGAATTGCGGCGCGCCGAAGGGGCAGGCGAAATAGCAGTAGCCGCAGCCGATGCACATGTCCTTGTCGTGCAGCACGACGCCGTCCTCGGTGTGATAGAAGCAGTCCACCGGGCAGACCGCCATGCAGGGCGCGTCGGTGCAGTGCATGCAGGCGACGGAAATGTAGTGTTCGCCGGGCACGCCGTCGTTGATGCTGACGACGCGCCGCCGGTTGACGCCCCACGGCGTTTCATTCTCGTTCTTGCAGGCGGTCACGCAGCCGTTGCAGTCGATGCAGCGTTCGGTGTCGCAGATGAACTTCATTCTGGCTGCCATCTCATCCTCCATGCTTCGCAAGCCGGCACAGCGACGCCTTGGTCTCCTGCATCATCGTCACCACGTCATAGCCATAGGTCCATCCGGTATTGACCGCTTCGCCGCGCACGATCGGTGCGGCGCCTTCGGGATAGTGCGGCTCCAGGTCTTCGCCCATCCACCATCCGCCGAAGTGGAACGGCATCCAGACCAGGCCTTCCGGCACGCGCTGCGTCACCATCGTGCGCACCTTCAGCCGCGCACCGCTTGGCGTTTCCACCCAGACGAATTCGCCGGTCTTCACTCCGGCGCGCGCCGCATCGTCCGGATTCACTTCGACGAACATCGTCTGCTGCAGCTCGGCCAGCCAGGGATTGGAGCGCGTCTCGTCGCCGCCGCCTTCATATTCGACCAGCCGGCCGGAGGTCATGATGAGCGGGAAATCCTTGGCGAAGTTCACTGCCTGCACCGACTTGTAGAGCGTCGGCAGGCGCCAGAAGGCGGCCTTGTCGTCATAGGTCGGGTAGAGCGCGGCGAGGTCGGGCCGCGGTGTGACGAGCGGCTCGCGATGCACCGGCACCGGATCGGGGAAATTCCAGACATTGGCGCGCGAGCGCGCATTGCCGAAGGGCGCGCAGCCATGCTGAATCACCACGCGAATGATGCCGCCGGACAGATCGGTCTTCCAGTTCTTGCCTTCTGCCAGCGACTGCTCCTGCGGCGTCAGCTCGTTCCACCAGCCGAGCTTCTTCAGGAACACATGGTCGAATTCCGGATAGCCGGTATCGATCTCGCTGTCCTTCGTGGTCGAGCCGTCCGCCGCCAGCAGCGGCGCGCCGTTGTGCTCGACGCCCCAGTTGGCGCGGAAAGGAAGGCCGCCACCCATCACCGGCTTGGACAGGTCGTACAGGATGGGCGTGCCGGGATGCTTCAGCTCCGGCGTGCCCCAGCACGGCCAGGGCAGGCCGTAGTAATCGCCCTTGCAGGGGCCGTACTCGGCGCGCAGCGTGGTCGGGTTGAAGGTGTGCTTGTTCAGCATGTGCAGCTTGAGCCGTTCCGGCGAGCAGCCGGTGTAGCCGATGGTCCAGCAGGAGCGATTGATCTCGCGCAGGATGTCCTCGATCACCGGCTCGTTCTGGACCACCTTGATGTTCTTGCACAGTTCTTCCGCAAAGCCGAACTTCTTCGCGAACAGGTACATGATCTCGTGATCGGTCTTGCATTCGAACAGCGGCTGGATCACGCGCTCGCGCCACTGCAGGCTGCGATTCGATGCCGTCACCGAGCCTTGCGTCTCGAATTGCGTTGCCGCCGGCAGCAGGTAGACGCCGTCCTTGCGACCATGCATGGCGGCTGTCATGGTCGGATACGGATCGATGACCACCAGCATGTCGAGCTTTTGCATCGCCGCCTTCATGTCCGGCAGGCGAGTCTGGCTGTTCGGTGCATGGCCCCAGTAGAAGACCGCGCGCAGGTTGCTCGGCTGGTCGATGAATTCGTTCTTTTCCAGCACGCCGTCGAACCAGCGCGACACCGTCATGCCGGGCTTCTCCATCAGCTCCTTGGAAGTGAAGCGCGCCAGCAGCCAGTTGTAATCCACGCCCCAGACCGCCGCGAAATGCTTCCACGCGCCTTCGGCCACGCCGTAATAGCCGGGCAGGGTGTCGGGATTGGGCCCGACGTCGGTCGCGCCCTGTACGTTGTCGTGGCCGCGATAGATGTTGGCGCCGCCGCCGGCGACGCCGATATTGCCGAGCGCGAGTTGCAGGATGCACAACGCGCGCACGTTCGCCGTACCGACGTGGTGCTGCGTGATGCCCATGCACCACACGATCGAGGAAGGCCGGTTCTTCGCCAGCATCTCGGCGGCGAGGCGCACGGTTTCCTCCGGCACGCCGGTGACGTCGGAGACCTTGTCCGGCGTCCATTTCGCCACTTCCTTGCGCACGTCATCCATGCCATAGGTGCGGCGCGCGATGTATTCCTTGTCTTCCCAGCCGTTGTTGAAGATGTGCCACAGGATGCCCCAGACGAAGGGAATGTCGGTGCCGGGGCGAATGCGCACATAGTGATGCGCGAAGCGCGCGGTGCGCGTGAAGCGCGGATCGACCACGATCATCTTCGCGCCCAGCTCCTTCGCATGCAGGAAGTGCAGCATCGAGATCGGATGCGCCTCCGACGGATTGGAGCCGATGAACATCACCGCCTTGGCGTGCGACAGGTCGTTGAAGGAATTGGTCATCGCGCCGTAGCCGAAGGTCTGGGCCACGCCGGCGACCGTGGTCGAATGGCAGATGCGCGCCTGGTGATCGCAATTGTTCGAACCCCACATCGACACGAACTTGCGCAGCAGGTAGGACTGCTCGTTGTTGTGCTTGGACGAGCCGATCCAGAACACCGCATCCGGCCCGGCCTGCTCGCGGATCTGCAGCAGCTTGCCGCCGATTTCGTTGAGTGCCTGGTCCCAGGAAATGCGCTGATACTTGCCGTTGACCAGCTTCATCGGATAGCGC
>JAKACN010000327.1 GCA_021821365.1 Pseudomonadota bacterium
GGATTGGATCATGCGGGTTTTCCTGTGAAGTGTTTATTCGGCACGCAGCGCGACATCGACCACTGGCGCGCCGGTCATCGCCACCAGCTGCTGCGGCGTCAGGTTGAACACCGCATGCGGATGCCCTGCCGCCGCCCAGACGCTGTCGAACTTGAGCAGGTCTTCATCGACCAGCATCACCGTCTTTTGCACATGGCCGATCGGACACACGCCGCCGATCGCATAGCCGATGCGCTCCCTGACGAACTTTGCATCAGCCTTGCCGAGCTCGCCGACGATGGCGGCGACCTTCTTCTCGTCCACGCGGTTCGCGCCGCTCGCCACCACCATTACGGCGGCGTCGTCGGAGAGGCGGCGAAACACGATGGACTTGGCGATTTCGGCAACGCTGCAGCCGAGGCCGGCGGCAGCTTCGGCGGAGGTCTTGCCGGTTTCCGGCAGCATCACCACCGGCTTGTCGTGACCGATCTCTTTCAGCAGATCAGCGACGCGCTGCGCGGGATCTGGCAATTTCACTTGCGTGGCATCAGACATGTTTTCCGTTCGTTCCTTCATGTGATCAACAGGGCGACGCGACGGCGCAATTCCGGCAGCAGTTCGCGCTCGAACCAGGGATTTTTCTTCCACCACGACTGGTTGCGCGGGCTGGGATGCGGCAAGGGAAAATACCGCGGCAGGTAATCCTTCCACGCCGCCACCGTCTCGGTCAGGGTCGGCCTGCCATTGTCGCCCAAATAGAACGCTTGTGCATACCGGCCGATCAGCAAGGTCAGTTGCACGTTTGGCATCGCGGCAAGCAAGCGCGGATGCCAGGCCGGCGCGCACTCGGGCCGCGGCGGCAGGTCACCGCTCCTGCCCTTGCCGGGATAACAGAACGCGGTCGGCACGATGGCGACCTGCTGTTCGTCGTAGAACACCTCGCGCGACACGCCGAGCCAGTCGCGCAGCCGGTCGCCGGAGGGATCGTTCCACGGAATGCCGGTGTCGTGCACGCGCTTTCCGGGTGCCTGCCCGACGATCAGCAGCCGCGCGCCGCTGCCGGCCTGCACCACCGGGCGCGGGCCGTGCGGCAGATGCATGTCGCACAAGCGGCAGGCACGGATCTCCGTCAGCAGCGACGGCAACTTGCGATGACTCACCTTTGCTGCTTATCCCGCGCGCTTGGCGGCAATCGCATTGCCCGCCCGGCTGACCGCCTTGCGGCCGAGATGCTGCGAAATGAACTGGCCGGCATCCACCACCTTGTCGAGATCGATGCCGGTATCGACGCCGAGCCCGTTCATCATGTACAGCACGTCTTCCGTCGATACGTTGCCGGTCGCGCCCTTGGCATAAGGGCAACCGCCCAGTCCGGCAACCGAGGAATGGAAGATCGCGATGCCGACTTCCATGCTGGCGTAGATGTTCGCCAGCGCCTGGCCGTAGGTGTCGTGAAAATGGCCGGACAGGCGTTCGATCGGAAATTCCTTCGCCGCGCGCTCCATCACTGCCTGTACCTTCCTCGGCGTGCCGACGCCGATGGTGTCGGCGATGTCGATCTCGTCGCAGCCAAGCTCGCGCAGGCGGCGCACCACATCGGCCACGCTCTCCGGCGACACGTCGCCCTGATAGGGGCAGCCGAAGGAACAGCTGATGCTGCCGCGCAGGCGCACCTTGTTCTGCTTCGCCGCCTCGGCCACTTCGCGGAAGCGCTCGATCGATTCCGCAATCGAGCAGTTGATGTTCTTCTGCGAGAAGGCTTCCGACGCCGCGCCGAAGATCACCACTTCATCCGCCTTGGCGGCCAGCGCCGCTTCAAAGCCTTTCATGTTCGGCGTCAGCACCGAATAGATCACGCCCGGCTTGCGTGTGATGCGCGCCATTACTTCGGCCGAAGTCGCCATCTGCGGCACCCACTTCGGCGAGACGAAGGAAGCGGCCTCGATGTTGACGAAACCGGCATCGGTCAGCCGGTCGACCAGTTCCACCTTGACGTCGGCGGAAATGGTTTCCTTTTCATTCTGCAGGCCGTCGCGCGGGCCGACCTCGACGATCTTTGCTTTGCTGGGGAGGGTCATTGTTTTACTTTTACCTGAGTGATTAAGGAAGGCGCCCCTTCCCCCTTGCAGGGGAGAAGGTTGTGATGGGGGTAGGATGTCTACTCTGTCGAATATCGTGATGCAAGCACTCTACCCCCACCCTAACCCTCCCCCTGCAAGGGGGAGGGAATCTTTCCTTTACTTGCGAAACTACGCCGCCTTGAACGCCAGCAGCTGCGCGCCTTCCGCCACCTGGTCGCCCACCGCGTACAGCAGGTCTTCCACCGTGCCGTTGGCCGGCGCGGCGATGGTGTGTTCCATCTTCATTGCTTCCATGATCAGGAGCGGCGCACCCTTTTCGACCGTCTTGCCCTTGTCGACCAGCACCGCGACGATCTTGCCCGGCATCGGCGCGGTGAGACGCCCGCCTTCGGCTTCCATCTCGCCGGCATGCGCGAGCGGATCGTTGTAGTTCAGCGGGAAATGCGCGCCGCCGGTGAAGACGTGGAACATCTCGCCGTCGCGCACCACGGTGCCGCGCACCGTCGCACCGTCGAGCTTGATCACGAGATGATTGCCCTTGCGTTCGACCAGAGTCATCGCCATCGACCTGTCGCCTTGCATCACGGTCCAGCCGGTTTCGCGATAGCCGACCGCTACCGGATACGCACCGGCTTCGTCAGCAAAGTCCAGTTGCCGCAGCAACGTGCCGTTCATGCGCCAGCCGCTGGTATTGGCCCACGGATCGTTGGCCGCGGCATGCGCGCTTTGCTCCGACGTCAGCAGCGATGTCGCTGCAAGCGCGAGTACCTGCATCGCAGCCGGCTGCACCGACGGGAACAGTTCGGCATGATGACGTTCGATCAGGCCGGTATCGAGGTTGGCATGCGAGAACGGCTGGCTTTCCACCAGGCGCTTGAGGAAGGCGACGTTGGTGGCGAGGCCGACGATCTGATACTCCGACAAGGCCTGCGCCATGTGGCCCAGCGCTTCCGCGCGGTCCTTGCCCCAGACGATGAGCTTGGCGATCATCGGGTCGTAGAACGGCGAGATTGCGTCGCCTTCGCGTACCCCTGAGTCGATGCGCACGGCCGCGGGGTCGAGTCCGGCGCTGCCCTTGCCGAGTTCAAACGTCACCGCCTGCGGTGTGGACATATGCCGCAGCGTGCCGATCGATGGCAGGAATCCCTTCTCCGGATTCTCCGCATAGATACGTGCTTCCAGCGCATGGCCATGGATGCGCAGTTCGTCCTGCTTCTTCGGCAGCGGCTCGCCGGCGGCGACGCGCAATTGCCACTCCACCAGGTCGAGACCGGTGATCATTTCCGTGACCGGATGCTCCACCTGCAGGCGGGTGTTCATTTCCATGAAGTAGAAGGAGCCATCCTGATTGGCGATGAACTCCACCGTGCCGGCACCGACATAGCCGACTGCCTTGGCAGCAGCTACGGCCGCCTCGCCCATCGCGCAGCGGCGATCGGCGGTCATGCCCGGCGCGGGCGCTTCCTCCAGCACCTTCTGATGGCGGCGCTGCACCGAGCAGTCGCGCTCGAACAGGTAGACGCAATCACCCTTCGTGTCGGCGAACACCTGGATCTCGATGTGGCGCGGGCGCGTGAGATATTTTTCGACCAGCACCTTGTCGTCGCCGAAGCTGTTGATCGCCTCGCGCTTGCAGGAATCGAGCGCGGCCTTGAAGTCGGCGCTCTTCTCGACGATGCGCATGCCCTTGCCGCCGCCGCCCGCGCTGGCTTTGAGCAGCACCGGGTAGCCGATGCGGTCGGCCTGTTCCTGCAGGAAGTCGGCGTCCTGCGTGTCGCCGTGATAGCCGGGCACCAGCGGCACGTCGGCCTTTTCCATCAGCGCTTTCGCCGCGGACTTGGAACCCATGGCGCGGATCGCCGAGGCCGGCGGGCCGATGAAGGCGAGGCCAGCCTTGGCGCAGGCTTCGGCGAATTCTTCGTTCTCGGACAGGAAGCCGTAGCCGGGATGGATGGCCTGCGCGCCGGTGGCGAGCGCCACTTCGATGATCTTGTCGGCACGCAGGTAGCTTTCCTTCGCGGGCGCCGGTCCGATCAATACGGATTCATCGCATACGGCAACGTGCTTGGCGTTGGCATCCGCTTCCGAATACACCGCGACGGTCTTGATGCCCATGCGGTGTGCGGTGGCGGCAACGCGGCAAGCGATCTCGCCGCGGTTTGCAATCAGGATCTTGGTGAACACGCTTACTCCTTGTGGCGCCTGACCGGCGGGGTGCCGGATGGTCGGCGGGGTTGTTTTATGGGTGGTAATGCATCCTCTGTCGTACCCCTTCCCCCTTGCAGGGGGAAGGTTGGGATGGGGGTAGTGAGGTTGATCAATTGCAGTCGTTAATTCGGTCTCACTACCCCCACCCTAGCCCTCCCCCTGCAAGGGGGAGGGAACACGTTCTTTATTCAACTACTCATCCTTCCACCTGCTCCGTCACATGCTTCGCATGCATGCCCAGCTTCTCCAGCAGGGCACGGTCCGCATCCGCATCCGGATTGCCGGTGGTGAGCAGCTTGTCGCCGTAGA